>JAJDZN010000143.1 GCA_022824585.1 Bryobacterales bacterium
CTCCAGGCGGCGGTGGCGGCGGTGGCGGCGGTCGCGGCGGTGCTGGTGGTCGCGGCGGTGGCGGCGGTGCCGGGCAGATGCCTCAGCAGACTCCCTCGCTGAACCTGATGGTTCGGTTCGAAGAGGCCGCTCCGGTGAAGCACGCGAAAGTCAAGTTCAACCTCGGCGAGGGCACAGAACTGACCCCCCAGATGCAGATGTACCTGGAAAACCAAGAGCCGTACTACATCGTGGCCGTCGAGGGCCTTCCCGCACTTTTGGCTCGCTTCGAGGAGGAGCCGGAAAAGCTCGCGACCACAGCCCGCCTGCGGCGCAAGAAGAAAGACGACATCTACCCGGCCAAGGTAGAGGTCCAGGCGAACCAGCGCGCGACCCTGAGGTACTTTTTCCCCCAGAACGACCCGATCATGCTTGAGGACAAAGAAGTGGAATTCTTCATGAAGTTCGAGCGCGAGATGATGGCGGGAATGCGCCCGGGTGCCGGAGGCGGTGGGCCCCAAGGCCGTGGCCAGCGCGGTCAGGCTGGCCAGGGCGGCCAGCGCCAGCAGAGAGGTGGCGGCCAAGGCCAAGGTGGTGGCGGCCAGCGGGCCGGGGCAGGCGGTCGTGGCGCCGGGATGGCTATGGCCATCTTCGGCAAAGAGATCAAGCGCAAGTTCCGCCTCAAAGACATGGTCTACAAGGGCGAACTGGCCCTGTAGCGCTCTTCCTGTTCGCGCAGTCGCGAACCACTAGACGGGGTGCTGTACTGCCCGGCACACGGGCTCGGGCCATCATGAATGTGTGAGCGCGTCCGATACCGGGAACCTCTCTATCAAGTAGCGTCCTTGCGATCGCTGGCGGCGAATCTACGCGTTGGAGGCAGTCGTGGGCCGGCACCCCAGAATGGCCGCGAGCCTCAGCCGCAGTATCCTTTCAAGCAAGCCCGCCTGACCAGCTCGGTGACTCCGAGGAGCATGCTGCTGCGCTCCGGGCACTGCCGCTCTCCGCGTGCTGGCCTCCCGTGCCCAACAGTGGCCCCTCAGAGCCTCGTTCGTGGGCAAATTGGGCGCAAATCGATTACGCTTGAATGCCAATGACGAGCCCATCTGTCAACTATGCGCAACTCTCGCCGCTGGCATTCTTGGAGCGCAGCCTGCTCGTGTATCCGCACAAACCCGCGGTCGTCTACGGGGAGAGTGTCTATACCTACGCGCAGTACAGTGATCGCATCTGCCGGCTCGGCGAGGCATTGAGAGCTCTCGGAGTCGGCCGTGGCGACCGGGTTGCGATCCTGGCGCCGAATATCCCTCCGATGCTCGACGCGAAGTTCGGGCCGATGCGGATCGGCGCGATCCTTGTGCCCCTTAACATCCGGCTGTCTGCGCGCGAGATCGCTTACATCCTGAACCATTCCGGCGCCAAGGTCTTGATCTTCGATTCGGAGTTCGCCGACACGGTGCGCGAACTCAGGCAGGACGTTTCTTCGGCCATGTCGTACGTGCAGGTCGTGGACGCCGCCCCCAAGGCCGACGACATTCCCGGGCCGGAATACGAGGAATTCCTTGACGGGGTGCCGTCAGAGCCGGGGCCGGCGGTGGAAATCGACGAGAACGACGCGATCTGCATCAACTACACGTCCGGCACGACGGGATTTCCGAAGGGTGTCGTCTTCCACGCGCGCGGCGCATGGATCAACGCGGTCGGCGAGGTGATCGAGACAGGCATGAGCTGGCGCTCGGTTTATTTGTGGACCCTTCCCTTGTTCCACTGCAACGGCTGGTGCTTTCCGTGGGGCATCGTGGCCATCGGCGCCACGAGCGTCTGCTTGCGCAAGGTCGTGCCCGCGGAGGTCTACCGACTTGTCAATCGCTGGGGCGTCACGCACATGTGCTGCGCGCCGACAGTCCTGACCGCCCTCTACTCCAGTCCCGACGCGGCGGGGCAAGACCTCAGCGGTGTCACTGTCGCCACGGCTGGCGCGCCGCCAGCGCCACAGGTCATCCGCACGATGGAGCGGATGGGGGCGCAGATCCAACACCTGTACGGCCTGACCGAGACGTACGGCCCCTATACAGTCTGCGCCGATCAGCCCGGCTGGAGCGATCTCGATCCCGAGCAGCGGGCACTGGTCAAGGCTCGCCAAGGCGTGCCGTACGGCGTTGCGGGTGACGGCTTGCGCGTGGTCGACGAGGAAATGCGGGATGTCCCCCGCGATGGCCAGACCATGGGCGAGGTCGTCATGCGCGGGAACATGGTCATGACGGGATACTACAACGACGCCGAGGCCACCAGCGCTGCGTTTCGAGGCGGCTGGTTCCACTCCGGCGACTTGGCGGTGTGGCACTCCGACGGCTACGTCGAGCTGAAGGATCGCTCGAAGGACATCATCATCTCGGGAGGCGAGAATATATCCAGCCAAGAGGTGGAGAAGGTCGTCATGGAGCATCCCGACGTGCTGGAGGTGTGCGTCGTCGGGGTGCCGGACGACAAGTGGGGCGAGGTGCCGAAGGCATTCGTCGTGCGCCGACCGGGGTCCGAGGTCTCGGCTGCCGCCGTCATCGAGTTCACCCGCGAGCGCTTGGCGCACTTCAAGTGCCCGAAGCACGTGGAGTTCGGGGACCTGCCGAAGACCGCAACAGGCAAGATCCAGAAGTTTGTCCTGCGCGACAGGGAGTGGCAGGGCTCCGGCGGCCGCATCAAGGGCTAGCGTCGCCGCGCGCCCTAGCCGGCGCTGCCGTCAAGCCTCGGACTGCCGAAACGAGCAGCAGTGCGAGCACGCTGGTGACCAGCGTCGGCAGCGCCACCTGAATCGTCGTCGGGAACGCCGCGTGCGGCGGGCCCGCGAAGTGGTAGCGATAGAACAGGATTGCGGCGAGGCAGCTCAGCACTGCGGAGCGCCCGAATCGCCCGGCAGTCAGCTGCCAAGTCCGCCGGCCGCTCCGCAAATGCTGGCGCGTTCGCCAGCCCAACCAACCGGCAAGCCCGCCTAAACCGATCGCGGCTGTGAGCAGGACCATTGCCCACGTGTCTGGGATTTCGGCCCGGTTCGCCCTCTGTGGCCTAGGTAGGTCCTTGCCGCCCAGACTGCGCAAGATGGCACGGGCGATCGCCTGCGACCGCGTCGTGCCAAGATTGCCTAGGACGGCAACTGCGGAGCGCGTCCGCGGTGCCACGACGGCCGCCGTGCGCCCGCCCCAGGTCTTGCCAGTGTGCTCGAGCACCAGCCCGTCCCCGAACCATCCGGGACTGTCCTGCACGGTCCAGCCTAGGTCGTAGGCCGGATCTAGGCGGCCCCACCAAGGGCCGTCAGCGTAGAGGAAGTCGAAGTCGCCAGGCTTCCGTTCTAGCAGCGCATCCAGATATGCGGCCATGTCCGCAGCGCTGGCCCTCACCAGCGAACTGCCGCTCCAGCCGAGAAAGCGCGACGGGCTGACGCTCACGCTCCCCCACTGCCATTCATGGGGCAGGGCCCCCGCGGCGGTCGAAGGAGGAGCGCCCGCAATGCTTGCCTGCCGCATGCCCAGCGGCCTGAACACTCTCTGCTGCATATAGGCACTGAACCGAACTCCGGAGACACGCTCGATGATGGCTGCCAGCAGGACGTAATTGCTGTTGGCATATGACACCGACTCGCCTGGCAGGCCCTCCAGGCGTGCGTTGTTCAGGTGTTTGACTGCCACTGCTAAGTCGCGCTCATCCGGCGATCCGCAGCAGGGCAGCAGGAAGTCGTGGCCGCGGCGCAGGCCGCTGCGGTGCTGGAGCAGGTGGTTCAGGGTGACGCCCGCCCAGTCGGCGCCGGTCAGTCTCGGCAAGATTTCGGCGACGCCGGCGCCTCGTTCGATCCGTCCTTCCTGTTCCAGCCGAAGGATGGCCAAGGCAGTCAGAGCCTTGCTCAGAGAGGCCAGCCCCATCGGGGTGTTCACCGTTAATGGCTGCTCGGATTCGACACTTTGGATGCCGTAGGCCCGTACTAGGCCGATCTCGCCGCGGTCCACGATCGCGAGGGCGAGGCCGGGGACACTGTTCAGTGCCAGTTCGGCTCGCACAAAGCGGTCGATCTCTGTGTTCGCGAGCAAGCTAGGGACGCAGCCGCCGACGAGTGACGTGGCCAGAATAACCTCGCGCAGCACCGCTGAGATCGTAGCAACGACGGATGGCGCACACATCTCGGCCCGGGCCGTGCGAGCTGCGGTCTCTCGCCGGGAACTCTGTGCTCGTTTGACTTCGACTCACTCCACACTCTTCTTACATTTCGATGCGCTCCTTTACCGTTAGAATGAACCTAGGGGCCTGCCCATGCCATTCGAGCCCTTTCGCGTACTGCACGGCAGCAGCCCGTCTCGGCTTTGCACGGCACTGCCGGGATCGAGGCTCTGCGCGCTCTTGGTCTGCCTCTGTCTCTGGCTGGCAGGGCCTCTGCATGCGAATTCGGGAAGCCAAGAGGAGCTGGTCGCGAGGTACCAGAGCCTGCTGCTATTCAGCCCTGACGACTATGAGATTTCCGAGGCTGCCAAGGCAGCCTTCGAGAACGGTCTTCGGGGGCGTTTCCGGAGGGCCGTTCGCTCAGCCGGATCGTTTTCGTATGAGCGCCGCGGAGACCTCGCCTACTTCGTCTCAGACTTGGGCGGCGGCATCGACGAGACGGACGCGGAACGAAGGGCGCGCGAGGCAGCCAACGGCGAGTTTCACAACCTGTTCAACCAAGTCCTCCCGACACTGGCGCTCGCGTACCACACTCCCAGTACTTCCGACAGGCGAAACCCTTACTACCAGAATGCATCTGTCCTGCAACTTTGCCTCGCGATACTCGACTACAGCTACAGCCGGGGCCTCACCGAAGATGCCTGGCTCCCCGATCACGCAGGCAACGCGAGCGGGGATGCCCTCGCGCAAGGCTTGGTCCGAACAGCCGGTGATTTTTCCGAGATCTCCCTGCGGCTGGGCGGATACATCCAGAGCGTCTTCCTCATGCGGGAGGCTCTCGCCGAGGCCGGGTTGCTGGCGAGGTACCGAGCGGTCGTCCGCAATCTGGCGGTGAACCACGGGACGATGTACGGTGCGTTCTTCCAAGTCGCCCGGCAGGAGGCCGGAGTCAGCTACCCAGACCCATTCCCTGTCGAGCGCCAGTACCATCTCAACGCGGATGGCGTGCGGCTCTTCGCGGACTATTTCTTGCCATACTACCTGCTGATCGACAATGGTCCCGAGCGGAGCAGCATGGCTGCCGTCTTGAGCAACGTCATCGAGACGAACATTGCAATCAAGCCGGGGGTGTACGGGACGATCAAACCCGACGGCACCGGTTTTCACCATGCTACGGCGTATGTCGGAGCGTACAGCCCATTCGCCATTGAAGCCTTTTCCCGCTTGCTCTACCTCCTCAAGGGAACGACGTTCTATCGCACCGAGAGCGTCGAAGCCCTGAAGCTGGCGCTGGAGAGCTATCGGGTGATGGTCCAGAGATACGATCCGTCCGCCGCGCTTCGAGGACGCCTCATTGGCGGCAGCGGCGAAGGCAGGTCGGCCGCAATCTCGAAGGCCATGGCATTCATGGCTCATCCGGACGGAATGGATGATCTGGAGATGAAGGCTCGCTTCGGGGAGTTCTTCGACGCTGGCTACTTCTTCTCCACCGACCGGCAGAATCACTACTTCGAAGGACAGCGCGGAATGCCGTTCCGGGGATTGGGGATCTACCGCTTGATCGCGGAGCTGCAGGCCCAGAGCATCGCCTCCGCCGTGCCTCCGTCGGGTGCTTGGATCAAGCCCTACGCCGCGGCGGGCTTCTTCCGCCGCGACGAATGGATGGTGACCGCAAAGGGCTTCAGTCAGTATTTCTGGGACTACGAGGGGCCGCTGAACGCGCGTCAGAACAACTTCGGCCAGAACTGGGCGTACGGTTCGCTGGCCGTCTTCAGCGCGGGCGACCCAGTCAGCGAGCGAGGGTCTGGACAAGTCCTGTTCTCCGGCTGGGACTGGTACCACGTGCCGGGGACGACCGCGAGCCACTATCCCATTGAGCCGCGGAAAGAGTCAGAGGTGCGCGCGTCTCGCAAGGAGCAGGGAATCAAGCAGCGGGACACGCACCGAAACTACAACACGAAGACCTTTGTGGGCGGGGTAAGCCTAGGAGACCACGGCTTCTTCGTCCAAGACCTGGAGGCGGTTCCGTTCACCGCACCGACAGACTTGCGCGCACGGAAGAGCTACTTCTTCGTCGGCGACAAGGTCTTGGCTCTGGGGACGCAGATCCAAGGAGGCACGCAAGAGGACGAAACGCACACGACCCTCTTCCAGACTTTCTTGGAGGACGCCAGTTCCCCCACGCAAGTCAACGGCGAGCAGCTGACCGGGCTCGAGAGCTTGATCGAGCACGCCGCTGGCACACAGGTGAAGATGACCGACAGCGTGGGGAACAGCTACTTCTTGGCGGGGAGCACCACCCCGTTGGTGGTGTCCCGCAGTCTCCAAGAGAGCCTGACGCAGGACCACGAGAAGACAGAAGGGGCGTATGCGCAAGCCTATCTCAATCACGGGATCAAGCCCGACGGCGACAGCTACCAGTACGTGGTAATCCCGGCTGACACCGATGCCACGAAGCTGGACGAGTTGGCGTCCGATCCGTCAGCCTTCTACCAGATACTCGATACGAGCGGGATGCACTTGGTCAGGTTTCCTCAGCAGCGTCTGACGGCGTATGCGTTCTACGAAGTCGTCGAGACTCCGGAAGGCGAGCTGATCCGAACGGTCAGCCAGTCGGCGGCGGTGATCGTCCAAGAGCTGGAGCGATCAACCCCGCTGGGTCAGGCGGTGGCGCAAGCGGCGCCCGTGCAACTCGCGGCGAGCGTTCCCGACATCGGATGGACTTTCGAGGATGACATCGTCTCTCGCGGCTTGGGCTACGCTTCCAAGCATTTCGCGTTCCAGGTTGCCAAAGAGCATACGCTGACGCTGGCGCTGCGCGGGACATGGTGCCCGGACGCGGCTGGCTCGCCCCCCGGAACAGAGTCCATCCACCGCTCCGGCGAGACCGTGCTCCAATTGCAGTGCCGGGACGGCATGAGCACGGAGGTTCTGTTGCAACCGTGCGAGACTGCCGCTCCCGCGACTCAAGGCGTGGAAGATACGCCCGAGCCCGGCCGACGTCGCCCCATCGATCTCCGAGTGCAGAGTTCGACGTTTGAGTGAGCGAATCGCTCCGGAGTTGCGGTCTCGTCCTAGGTCTGGGACTGAGCATTGCGTCCGATGTTGGGGTTCCAGTCTGGCGCTGCTTGCCATGCCGTAGCATGGCGCGGGCCAGCGCGCGAGCGCGGCGGAAGAATGGAGGAACGTCTCGCGCTATCTCGGCTTCGCAATGGGCAGACGAACCAGAGCTCCCAGCCAGCCAAGGTACGGCAGGTCTTGGCGGTATAATGCTCACGCTGTCTTGGCGCTTCTAGGTCATAGTTGTTCAGCAGGCTGGAGGCACGAAGATCACGGGCGAGCACTTCTTCAATGGAGCGTCGGCCAGCTGGGATCATTGAGGATCATTTCTACCGATTTGGCACGCATTCGCCAGTCCCACCGCTTCGCGACTGACGATGCCGGCCGCTCAGCGGTACCGCGGGCCGTGCAAGAATCGACCGGGTAGACGAGCATGAGCAGGGTAATCGGTTATGTGATTGCGGTCGCAATCGTGGCCGGCTCGTTTGGATTGGCGGCTTACTTGGTGTCGCTGGCGCCCGAGCCCGAGCGGCAGGAGCCGCCGCCGCAGATTCCGTTCGCCCAGACCGGGACAGTGGTCGGCGGATCTGGTGCGATTCCAGTGCGCGGCGCGGGGACAGTGCGGACCAGCGCGGAAATCGAAATCACTCCTCAGGTCGGTGGCCGCGTCACATGGACGGATCCGGGCTTTCAGAGCGGAGGCCGCGTCGAAGCGGGCCAGACGATCTTCCGCATCGAAGATTCCGACTTCTTGAACCGCGTGCGGGAAGTCGAGGTGGACATCGAGGCCAGGCGGGCAGAACTCGCTGTGATCCAAGAGGAGGCGGCGTTCGCCAAGGCCGAGTTCGAGAAGTACTCCCGCCTCCAACGCGAGGCCGGCTCTGCGGTGGGCGAAGCGGGCCCGCTTGCGCTGCGCGAGCCCCAGTTGAAGGCAGCCCAGGCCGCGCTGGACCGGGAGCAAGTCCGTCTCGCTGATGCCAAGCTGGCGCTCTCCCGCACCGAAGTGCGCGCGCCGTTCGCTGGTTACGTGCTGAACGAGTCTTTGGAAACCGGCCAGCTTGTAGCCGCCGGCCAAGCGCTTGGGCGGATCTTCGCCGCCGATTTCGTTGAGGTGGTAGTGCCGCTCTCGGACGCCGAGGCGGCGTTGATTCCCAGGCTGTGGAAGCTTCGCGCCGGCGACTCCGAGCGACGGGTGGCGGCCCGCGTGGTGGCTACGTACGGCGATGCAAGCTACTCCTGGAATGGCTATGTGGACCGTGCCGAGGTGTCACTCGACGAACAGACGCGGACGATCGACGCGATTGTGCGAGTGCCTGACCCCTTCGCCTCGGGCTCCCGCGTGGACGGCACGAGCGGCCCCGGCGGCGCTCCGCCGCTGTTGGTGAGCAAGTTCGTGGACGTGGAAATCCAAGGAGTTGCTCCGGACAGCTACTTCCGGGTGCCGCGGCCGGCTCTGCGACCGGGAAACGAGGTCTGGGTCGTGGGTGACGGCCAGAGGGTCCGGATTGTCCCCGTACACGTCCTCCAGCGTGCCAACGACGAAGCCGTTGTCGTGGCAGCCCTCGAAGATGGCCAGCTCGTCATCACTGGCGGCGTTCAGTTCGTCACCGACGGCATGCTCGTACAGACGCGGGCCGACTTGACGCAATGAGCCAAGACGATCAGCGGCCGCCGGAACCGGGCGGGCCGATCGCCTTCATGGCGACCAACCGCGTCGCTGCCAACTTGCTGATGTTCGGCATCTTGGCGGCCGGCCTCGTCTCGCTGGGAGGCCTGGAGCGGGAGGCCTGGCCGACCGTCCCCTTCAACACCATCGAAGTGTCTGTGGCCTATCCCGGCGCGACTCCCGAGGAGGTGGAGGAGTCGATCGTCGTCAAGATCGAGGAGCAGGTCGAGGCATTGCAGGATGTCAAGTCGGTCAAGTCCATAGCGGCCCCGGGAATGGCGTCCGTGAGGGTCGAGCTCAAGACTGACACCGATATCAGCGAGGCCATGGACGAAATCGAGTCCGCGGTCGGCCTCATTCAGACGTTTCCCGGCGCAGCCGAGCGTCCCGAATTCAGGGAGATGGACAACCGCAACAGCATGATCCGCCTGATCGTGCACGGTGACATCCCCGAGCGCTCGATCAAGGAACTGGCCCACCAGGTCGAGGACGACTTGAGCACGCTGCCGAGCATATCGCACGTCGAGACTTCCGGGACAAGAAACTACGAGATCTCGATCGAAGTGCCGCTGGCCCGCCTCCGTGCCTACGGCCTGACTCTCGACGACATCGCGGACGCGGTTCGCCGGAGCTCCCTCGATCTCTCAGCTGGCAGCATCGACACCCGGGAAGCCGAGGTGCGAGTCCGCACCATCGGCCAAAGGTACGATCAGCCCGACTTCGAGGAGATCATTGTTCTCGCCCGGAACGACGGCACGGCGATACGGCTCGGCGAGCTCGCTGACGTGCGCGATGCCTTTCAGGACACCGCCCTGATGGTCCGGCACCAAGGTCAGCTGGCGGCATTTGTCGAGGTCTACCTGGCCGAGGGCGAGCAGGTGATGGATGTCGCCGAGGCCGTGCACGAGCACACCGCGAACACGATTGTCCCGTCCCTCCCCGACGGGGTAGGGATCACCATCTGGAACGACGACTCCCAGACCTACTCGGAGCGGGCCGAGATCCTCAGCAAGAACGGCGTTCTCGGACTGATTCTGGTATTCGTCGCGCTGGCCCTGTTTCTCGAGATACGGCTCGCACTGTGGGTTGTCGTCGGCCTGGTCACCTCTGGGATCGGGACGTTGGCCGTGATGCTGCTGTTCGACCTCGCGATCAACACCATTTCGCTCTTCGCGTTCGTTCTGGCTATCGGCATCATCGTCGACGATGCCATTGTCGTGGGCGAGCACATCCACTACGAGCACAGCAAGGGCGTGTCGGGAGTCGTCGCGGCGATACGGGGGGCGCGCCGGATCAAGAGTGCGCTGGTCTTCGCGGTTCTGACCTCGGTGGCGGCATTCACGCCCCTGCTCTTCATCCCTGGGGGTATCGGCGAAGTGTGGGGCGCGTTGCCGGTGATCATCATCGGCATGCTGCTGATCTCTCTGGCTGAAGCGCTCCTGATACTGCCGAGACACCTATCGCACATGCGCGGGCCGGAGTGGACACCGACCAACATCGTGGATCGATTCTTCAGGCGTACCCGGGACTACGTGGACCGAGGGCTCAACGTACTCGTGAACTTTCCCCTAGATCGAGCGCTCCGACTCTCGACCGATCAACCCGCGATTGTCGTGGCGGGAGTCGTCGGCCTCCTCATCGTCAGCCTGTCGCTGCTGCCAGCGGGCATCGTCCCGGCGACTTTCGCTCCGGTGGTGGAGGGCGACTTCGTCACCGCGACCCTCGAAATGCCCGACGGAACCCCGGCCGAGCGCACCTACGAGGTAGCAACGGAACTGGAGCAGGCGGGGCGGCGGGTTCTGGAACGCCTCGATCAGGATCGGCCGCAGGGCTCGCCTTCGCTGCTGTCGGGAGTGAGCGTAACCGTCGGCCAGAGGGCTCGGGTGGAGGGTGGAGGTCTCAACCCGACGCCTACCCTGAATCCGGAGCCGAACATCGCCACTGTCGAATTCAAGCTCGTGAGCGCCCAGCAACGGGAGCAGTCCGCTATCGCGATCATGCAGCATTGGCGGGAAGAGGTCGGGTTCCTCCCGCATGTTCGGGGAATCGGATTCAGCGGCGAGATCATCGATCTCGGCAGTCCCGTGGAGGCTGTGCTGTCACATCCAGACCCGGCCAGACTGTCGGAAATCGCGGACTCGGTAGTCCGCAGCCTGCGCAGCGTGGCAGGTGTCTTTGACGTCCGGTCCGATCATACGCCCGGCGTCGGAGAGATTCAGCTGGAGTTGCGGCCGGAAGCGCGAACGCTTGGCCTGACGGTCGAGGAGATGGCAAGGCAGGCGCGGGCGGCGTTCTTTGGGGTGGAAGTGCTGAGAGTGCAGCGCAACCGGGAAGAGGTCCGGGTCTACGCGCGCCTGCCCGAAGATGAGCGCGATGCAATCACGGATGTCGAGGGCTACCTGATCCGCACTCAGTCGGGAGGGGACGTGCCGCTCAGTCACGCGGCATCTCTGACTATGGGCAGGTCGCTGCCTTCGATCCGCCGGCAAGACGGTCAGCGCGTAATCACGGTGACAGCGGATGTGAACGAGAACGTGATTTCGGGCGGCGAAGCGAATGACGTCCTCGAGAACACGATCCTCGCGCAACTAACCGCCTCCGCCCCCGAGCTGACTTACTCCTTCGGAGGCGAACAGCAGCAACAGCTGGAGTCGCTGGACGCTCTATATCGCGGCTTCGTGCTCGCCATGCTCGTGATTTTCGCGCTGCTAGCAATTCCCTTGGGTTCTTACGTCAAGCCGTTCATCGTGATGGCCATCATTCCGTTCGGTCTGATCGGGGTCGTCCTCGGCCATTATGTGCTGGGAATCGCGGTCAGCGCCGCATCGTTGCTAGGATTTTTTGGGCTCAGCGGGGTGGTCGTCAACGATTCGCTGGTCATGATCGACTTCATCGACCAGCGCCTCAGCGAGGGTGCCGCTCCGAAGCAGGCGATCATCGATGGCGCCAAGGGGCGTTTCCGTCCCATCCTGCTGACATCGGTGACTACTTTCCTCGGCTTCACTCCGCTCATTCTCGAACGGTCGATCCAAGCGCAGTTCCTGGTCCCGTTCGCCGCATCGCTGGGGGTCGGCATCATGGTCACGACCGGGATCGTGATGTTGCTGGTGCCGGCGCTGATGGCTGTCTATCTGCGCGCCAACTCACGTCGCGTCGCAGCGCGCGCCGCTCCATCGCTCTAGCCCCTTCCTAAGGATAGGGCCCGCGCGGCCGGTCAGGCATCGACAGGCCTTTGTTCAGCAGATGCCTGGTATCAGGGCCCGGCGATGTGCCGGATAGTCGCTGAACGTTTCCCGATACCAGCGGTGGTTGGTCCGCGCCCTCGGGGCGAGATTGGCGACCGTGAACAGCATGAACGCAAGGCCGCACGACGACCAAGTCGCGACCGCCCAGCCCGCCCATTCGAGGATTTCCCCCAAGTAGTTCGGACACGAGACGAAGCGGAACCCGCCGCCCTGCGGAATCGCATAGCCTGTCTCGCCGGGCCGACGCAGGCGCATGAGGGTGTTGTCAGAGTGGAGATTGAGCGCGAGCCCGGCGAGGAATATCCCGACGCCGATCAGGAAGCGGGGGTCGGAGAGCCATGCAGTGGCGTACCCGCCGAATTCCGAAATGAAGCGGGCGTTGATGTACGCGTTGATCGCATTGAAGAGAAAGCCAGATCCGACCACCAGAACGGGCGTCTTCCGGCCGCTTGCCCGGACGCGAAACGGATAGACGAACGTCCGGTTCAGATAGTGGCCCTGCCACATCGCCAGGAACAGCAGCGGCACGATCTGGAACGCGCCCTTGCCGTTGAGGTAGACGAGCAGGAAGAGCGCAGGCGCCGGCAACTCCATGACGATCCACGCGAGCCTGGCGGAAACGTGTGGCCCCCAGCCCGCGCCGGCGTAGTGGCGCCCGTAGGGGGCGGACTTGCGGAGCAGGTACGGGAACGTCACGGCCGCCATCGCGAGGACGGCCCATATCAGCATCCCGTGCAGGCGCTCTTCGCTCAAGTCACGCCCCTTGACCCAGCATGCCGTGTTCGTCGAACCAGCGGTACGTGTCCCGGATCGATTCTGCGAGCGGGCGCGGGCGGAATCCGAGTTCCGCCTGCGCCTTGGCGCTGGATATCCGCCGATTGCCATGGGCCATGACGCGGACGGACACCGGCGTGTAGAGCGGATGGCGTCCGCGACACCGATCCAGAACGACTTGGCAGGGTGCCCATAGCCGGGCGGCGAACATCGGGAACTGGAGGCGCGGTGCGGCTACCCCGGTCGCCTTCTGGGAAAGCTCCGCCAGTTCGCGAGCGGTGTGCCAGTGACCCGAGAGGAGGTAGTTCTCACCACGTCTCGCCCGTGTCTCGGCGGCCAGCGTGGCCGCCACGACGTCGCGCACATCGACCCAGTCATAGCCGCCTGCGATCAGCGCGGGCAGTCGCCTGCGGTGGAGGTCGAGAAATAGCTGCCCCATAGGCGACGGCGCTCCGTCATAGGGGCCGATCACGCTGGTCGGATTCAGGATCACGGCGTCCAGGCCGCAGTCGATGCCGCGGCGGACTTCCGCTTCTCCGGCCGCTTTCGAACGGTCGTACGGCGCGTCGCGCGGGCTGTCGGCAGGACGGCGGCTCTCGTCAAGCACTTCGTCCTGCGGGTGCTGGTCGTAAGCGTGGATCGAGGAAACATGAACCAAGCGTCTCACCCCGCATTCGAGGGCCGCTTCCACCACATTGCGCGTGCCCAAGACATTCGTGCGATGGAATTCCCGCGCCCTGACGGCACCGATCGAGACCAACGCGGCCAAATGGAACACGGTTTCCGCGCCCGCGAAGGCGGCGATCAGCGATTCCTTGTCGAGAAGGTCGCCATTGACCCACGCGATGTCGAGATCCGCCGCCGTCCCTCGACGCTGCCTATAGATCGCGCGGACCCGGCGGGACCCGTACTTTTCGGCAAGGTCCCGCGCTAACAACCCGCCGATCTGCCCGCTCGCCCCGGTGATCACGCGAACGCTGTCAGGTCGTCCGCCGCTAGGTGACTTCATTGCGGAAGGCTCGATTCGCGAATCGTGGACCAGACCAAGCGCTGCAGGAGCGGGCGTCGCGAACTCAGACTCGAATTTCGTGCCGCTGCTCAGCGAGCCTGAACTTAAGCTTGTTGCTGGGCGACTGCGAGGGCAATGGATCCATCGGCAAGCGCTCGTAAGGGCGGGCCAGCTCGATCTTGAAGTGATGCGTCAGCATCAGCAGGTTGATCGCCATGTGCAGGTCGGCCCAGCGGCTGCCGAGACATGAGTGCGTACCCAGCCCGAAAGGCGCGTAGCCCCTGCTGAAGTGCTCGTTTCGCGGGGCCAGGTAGCGGTCGATGTCGAACGTCCACGGATCGGGGAACACCTCTTCCGAGTAGTGCGTGGCCGTCTGAGCGATCAAGAGCTGCGACCCGACCGGCAGTTCGAAACCCTCCACCGTGCAGGTATTCATCACCGTGCGCATCGACATGACCGTGATCGGCGACATCCGCAGAGCCTCCAGCAGAACTCGGTGGGTCACGTCGATCCGGTCTAGGCTGAAGTCATCCTCGCCGGGATCGCCCTCGGCCCACAACGCGTCCGCTTCGGCCGTGACTCGCTCGTACAACTCGGGATTCTGCACCAACCAGTAGAGGGCGAAACCAATCTGATCGCCCATGTACATGGCCGTCATCAAGATCGCCCCGAGCGGCAGCGCCAGGTCCGATTCGGGCAGGAATTGGGGATCGGACGCGTGCAGTGCCAGATATGCGTCCACCACGTCCTCGGGCATCCCGACCCGCTGCGCGGCCGTATGGGTCTTTTGCATACGGTCTATGATCTTTTGCGTGACCTTCGCCCGGCGGCGCATCGACGGGGTCTTGAGCATGAAACGCGGAAACGTCTTGACGATGCCCACATTGAGCACCCGTACCTTGTAGTCGAGCGCGTCGGCAATCTCGGCTTGGGTGTCAATGCTGGCCAGTAGCGGCGATGACTGCGCGTTCAGCAATGGTCGCAGCATCGCCTGCACCGGCATCGTGGCGCCGACGTCCCAACTCGCCATGTGCGCGCGGGCCAGGTCATAGACATCGTCCAGACGCCTGGTCAAAGTCTTGCGAGAGTAGACGGACTGCAACGACTTGCGGAAGCGGAAGTGATCGGCACCGTCAGTCGAGTGCATCGAGCGCGACACACCATACGCCTTGTCGACTCCCTCGAAGTACTCCTTCGACCGCAAGAACACCCGCCCCATGCGATGGGCCCATTCATTCGTCTTCAACCCCGCTAGGACGATCATGTTCTGGCGGAACGGGAGCCGAAGCTCGAACACTGGACCGTACTTTTCGGCCAGAATGGCAAACCCGGCTGGCAGCCTGCCCTCTCGCAGCTCGCGGTTGAACACTAGATCGCGCAGGGCCACGGCTGGAATCGGCTTGGTCAGCGAGGGCCGGCGAAGCGCGGGCGCGACGATGCTCTGGCCCACCGCTGACGCGATCGCTTGGCCGATCAGGTCCATGTTGGTGACGAATTCAATCCGTTCTTCCGCCTCCTCGTCGATCTGGAACATCAGATGGAACACGTGGCAAGCGTTGACGAGGCCGGTCAGAATCACGTCGCGCGGCCCCGGAATCTCGTCCGCGAAGATGATCCTAGTCAGCCGGGCCTTTACGAACTCGCCCGCTAGGTGGTCTTCTTCTAGCGGTGCGTCGCCCTGCCGCTGGCGCTTGGTGAAGGTATAGAAATCGCCCGGGTGGAGGTCGAGAATCTGTCGCCGAACGAGCCCGTCCAGCGCTTGGGGGATCACCGACTCGGAATGCGGAGCAAGCCGCTCAACCCAGTAGCGGGCATCGTGTGATTCCGATTCGGTCGCGATCTCCCGCAAGATCGGGTCGAGCAGCGGACGACCGGTGTCGGTCGCATCCAACAGAGTCAGCGATTCCAGATCGGTGTCGATGCAACCGAGCAGCGACAGTTCGCCCAGCACCGCGCCGGCCACGGCGCAGTTCAGATTCCAGCCGGGCACCTGGCGAAAATAGCCGCTTTCTTCGTCCAGCAGCGCCAGCAGCAGCTCTTCCGGCAGACTCAGCGCGGGCGCCTCTGGGCTCGGTTGATCTGCTGTTTCGTGACTCACTAATTAACCAACTATCCTCTCCGTTAACAGATCTAGAGGATTCTGGAGACAATTATAGGCACAGCGAGCTAGCTTTGCAAAATCCCCGAAGTAGCGGATTCTACGGTTGAGAGACCCCCTTGGGCGCTGGGGCGGTGGGGAACTGCGAAGACCGCGCCGCACGCTGCTGCGGGGCACCCATCTTTGGCACCTGCCCATCCGAATCCTAACGGACGTGCGCGGCTCGTGCCCGGGAGCGCCAATGGCGCGATGCTCCTGCGCGTCCGGAGACGCGAGCGTGCCGCCACGGCCGAGATGATCGGAACCGAACTGCGTTCGATTGCGACCGCAGCTCGTTGCAATGCCATCGCGCCGCCCCCGGCGCGCGGAGGAGTCGAAGCGATTCGCCTGATTGGGCACACCACCAGACCTTCCCTGCACTAAAGCATGCCTGATCATGATGTTTCAGACGTCGGACTCGACTCGCCTTCGGGGTCCGGTCGTACGGAATGCGGGGCAGTCGGCCAGCTGGGACCCTGCCACGGGGCTTCGGACACCCTGCTGCCTTTGCGCAGCCCCAGTTCCCGACGCGGCTGCTACGCCCAACTAACTTTGTCAAACCGTTGCACGCTTCTCCGCAGCACCCTGCCATGACGGCGGCCTAGGCACTCCTCGCTCCGGAGCAATGCTGTTCTCGCGCTGCTCCTAGTCGCGCGCCGTGACGTAGCAAGGCGGTGACATATGATGAGACAAATTCCGACGGTCCTGATTCGGTCGCCGAGACCGTAAGGGAGCGCGGTCGCAAGGGAATACGGAGGGCGATGGACACGCACCGCACCGATCTAGGCGGTAACGTTCCGCTCTTCCCCTTTCCCGAGGGCTGGTACTTTGTCGCCAGCCGCAAGTCCATCCTCAAGGCGGGACTGATCCAGAAGACCTGGCTGGGCCAGAACATCGTCGCTTGGTGCGGTGTCGATGGGACTGTCTGCGTGGCGGAGGCGGTTTGCTCCCACCTCGGAGCCGACCTAGGACCGGCCGCGGGCGGACAGGTGCGCGACGGCTGCCTCGTCTGTCCGTTTCACGGCTTCGAGTATGACGTGTCGGGCCAATGCGTCGCCACCCCTTTCGCTTCGGCGCCAAAGTCCGCGAGGCTCAGGGTGTTCGAGACTCGGGAAGTGCTCGGGATGGTCTTCGCATGGTGGGGGATCGATGGGCGGCCGCCGCAGTGGAGACTGCCCGCGGACCCGCCGTGTGGACCCGATTGGAGCGGCTTGGAATTCCGGACCGTTCGGTGCCCGGGCCACCCGCAGGACATCGCCGAGAATTCGGTGGACCTTGCCCACCTTCGGTACGTGCACGGCTACGACAACGTGAAGCAGGTCGGGCGAACGTCGGTTGACGGTGCAGTACTCGAGACCTGCTTCGACTTCAGGCGCACGCGGCGGGTCGCGGGCATCGTCAAGGTCGTCTTCGACGTCGCGGCCGTAACCCGTATTTTCGGCCTCGGCTATTCGTACGTCGAAGTCCGCGAGCGCTCCATCGGAATGGATACGCGGCTATGGGTGCTCGCCGCTCCAGTCGACGGCAGGCTCGTCGAGATTGTGCTCGTCGGCCAGGTGCGCGAGATGCGCCGGCCGAAGCGACCTATCGTAGGCCTGGGATTTCTTCCGCTGAGCCTTCGCGCTCCGATCATGAACAAGGTCGTCATGTCTGCGCAAGAGCGAGACGTCATGCAGGACGTGGTGATATGGGCCGGGAAACAGCACGAGTCCCGGCCGCGACTTTGCCGATCCGATGGCGAGATCGGGGTGTATCGACGCTATTGTGCGCAGTTCTACCCCGACCAGAGAAATTCTGGCCAAGGACGGCGCGACCGGCGAAGCGCTCAGGAGTAGCGGCTTGGGGCCAACGCGCGAAATTGCGAGATCCAAGCCGCGGCTGTCCACTTGCCAGCCGCTCTGGTTTCGGACACATGCGTCGGGATCCAGCCGTTCGCGGACAGCGTTTATGAGGCCGCTGTGCCGTAGGCTTTCGTGCCACGAGCGAGGGCGCTAAGCTAATCGTACGCATCCGGACGGCGACGCAAGCACCATAGAGATGAACCGTCGATTGGCAATCGCAGTGCCGGCCCTGTTGGTCGCGGGCTGCTCGAAGCAGCTGGATCTGCCCGTGCACCAGTTCAATGTCCCGGCACCGGAGGACTGGCAGGCCGCAGCGACCGAGCCGCTGGCTCCGGGCTCGGACTGGTGGGCCTACTTGAACGACCCGGGACTCGACGCGGCGATTCGGAAGGCGCTGGACTGCAGCCAGAGCCTGCAGGCGGCTACCGCCAGGATCGAAATCGCGGTCCAACAGCGCCTCATCGTCGGCGCAGCGGACTGGCCGGAGATCAGCGTCGGCGCCAGCCGCATCCGACAGCGCCAGAACTTCGTAGGGCTGCCGTTTCCGGGCCTTTCCGACCAAGTCCTGACAAGCACGTACTCGAACGCGGGCCTGACGTTCAACATTGGATGGGAGGCGGACCTCTGGAACCGGCTCGGCTCGCAGAAGCTGGCCGCGGATGCTGGCATCGCCGAGCGGGAGGCCGACCGGCTCGCCGTGCGCCTGTCCCTGAGTGGGCAGGTTGCCAAGGCATGGTTCGCCGCCCTCGAGGCTCACAGCCAAGTCGAGGCCGCGCAAGCGGTTGTGGAACACGTGGAAGCGGTAGCGGGCTGGACGCGGGAGAGCTACTTGTACGGGTCGCGATCGCCTTCCGACGTGCGGGTTGCCGAGAGCGACATTGAAAGGGCCAGGGCGAGAGTGCGGGAGCACGAGCGGGCGCGTGACAGGTTCGTGCGCCAGGTCGAGGTCTTAGCTTGCGAGTATCCCGCGGGCGAGCGGGCGCTGGCGGCGGAGTTGCCCAGCCTTCCATCCCAAGTTCCAGCGGGCTTGCCGTCCGAGCTCGTCCGGCGCAGGCCCGACCTGATTGCCGCCGAGCAGGCGCTGCTCGGAGCGGATGCCCGGATCGTGGAGGCGAGGGCGGCCCTGCGTCCAGGCTTCGCGCTCACAACGACAGCCGGCACGGCCAGCAATCAATTGCTGGACCTAGTCAACCCCGGCCTGAACGCGTGGAGCTACGCGCTCGGAATCGCGCAGCCGCTGTTCAATCGCGGGCGCCTGAAGGCAAACGTGCAGGCGACGGAAGCGCGTTCGCGCGAAGCGGCCGCCAATTACGAGAGCCTCATGTGGAAGGCGTACCTAGAAGTGGAGTCCGCGCTCGCGGCGGAGGAGACGCTGCAGAACCAGCAGCGCTTGCTGCAAGACTCCCAAGTCACCACGCGCGCGGCCATCGATCTGGCAGAGCAGCGCTACGCGGCGGGCATGGGCGACATCTTTGCGATCCTTGCGCTGCAAAGAGCAGTTCTTGAGACCCAGAGCGCCGTGCTCGCCCTGCAGCGGGCTCGGATCGACAATCGAGTCGACCTGCACCTCGCCTTGGGAGGTGGCTTTAGCGATCCGCCGCCCGTCCAGCAGGCGGGCGATCCCTAGACCTTGGTCAGCTCGATCACGCCGTTGGCCTTGTCGAGCCTTTCCACCCGGAAGGTGTGGATCGAGCCGGATGTCAGCGGTTCCTCCTCTCCGCTCGACTCCGCCGCCGCGGGACCTTGTCCGTCGTCGTCGGATCCCTTCCAGGCTGATTCCAGCATGCTCTTCAGCGAGCCCAGGTCTGAAGTCTGCCCAAGTGCGATGCTCTTCTTGGCAGCGCTCTTGGGCTTGATCGAGCAGACACCCGTAACGCCGTCGCCTATCTCCACCGTTGCCTTGCCAGCCTCGATCTTTGCGATCCGGCCCGTCAGGATCTCGCCGACAGCCATCTGATCCATGGCCGATTCGACCTCGGTCGGTTCAAGCTGTTTCATCCCGACCCTGAGCTTGCGGTCCTCGAGATTGATTTCCAAGATCTTTACCCGGACGTCCTGCCCCTCCCGGAGCACTTCAGCGGGGCTGTTCAGTCGCCGGTCGGAGGTGATGTCCGAAATGTGCAGCAGGGCATCCACGCCCTCGGAGATGTTCACGAACGCGCCGAAGTGCATGATCTTGCGCACCGTGCCGGTCGTGACGCTGTCCACTGGGTGTTCTTCCGGCAGTTTCTTCCAAGGGTCGCCGAGAGCCTCCTTGAGGCTCAGGCCGATTCGCTTGCGCTTGACGTCTACGTTCTTGACGAGCACCTTGACGACATCGCCGGCCCGGACTAGCTCGCTCGGATGCCGGACCCGCTGGGTGTACGACAGGTCCGAGATCCGAACCAAGCCCTCCACCCCGGGGAGCACTTCGACGAAGGCCCCGAATTCCTTGAGCTTGGTCACCGTGCCCTCGATAGTCTCGTCGACGAAGATGCGGTCGGCAACCTGGCTCCACGGCTCTGGCAGTGTCTGCTTCAGTCCTACGCCGACCTTTTGCGAGGCGCGGTCGACCTTGAGGATCTTGACTTGGACCTTCTGACCCACGTGGAGTTCGTCGGCCGGCGTCTTGATGTGGCGCCAGGCGATGTCGCTGATGTGCAACAGGCCATCAATGCCCCCGATGTCAACGAAGGCTCCGAAGTCGCGGATGCTGCGGACTGTGCCGGGCACCGTTTCGCCGACGCTGAGATTGGCTATGGCCTCTTCGCGGGAGCGATGGCGTTCCTCGTTCAGCACGGCCCGGCGGTCGAGCACGACGTTGCGGTCGGCTTCGTCGAACTGGACGATGCGCGCGCGGATTTCTTGGCCCACGAGCGCCTGCAGGCCTTCGTCGCTCCTTTCGCCAGAGCGTGACGCGGGCATGAACGCCCGCACGCCTACGTCCACGGAAAGCCCGCCCTTGGTGGTGCCGATGACCTTGCCGAGAACCGCGCTGCCGGCATTGAAGGCGGCCTCGAGTTGAAACCAGCTGCTCGGCCGCTGGGTCTGCAAGCTGCTCAGCTGAAGGTAGCCTTGATGCGACTGGCCGGTAACGACGACTTCGATCGACTCGCCGATTTCGGGCTGTTCGCCCGACTGCTTGCTGGGCTCGAACGGGAGGAACGCCTCGGCCTTCTGGCCGATATCGACGAATACACCGTCGTGGCGCTTGCTCACGACTGTGCCGCGCAGCAGCTCCTTGGCGGTCTCGGGGGGCGCGGCCGGCTCGGCGTCAGAAGTCTTGACAATTTGGTCATAACCGACATCCTCGGGGATTTCGATCTCGTCGTCATCGTCCAAGAAGTCGTCGTCTGCCGGTTCGCCGGGCATCGCCGGCATGGCCGGCGTGCTTGGAGGCTGCGGGCTGGCCGCACTCTCCCCTTGAACTTCTGGCTGCGGATCGGCTGGGGCCGCGCTCTGGTCGGCAGCGGCCGGCTGCACTTCCGCGGTGGTGCCGCCGCTTGGTGGCTCTGGCAACGCCGGCGCGGGACTATCTTCGGCGGAGTTGCTAGGCAACTCTGGGACATCCGAATTCACTCGCTTCTCCAAGAACTTTCATTGTTTCACAATCCAGGGTGGGCATCAGCGGCGCCCGCGCCGCGCGCGCTGCCGTCCCCGCCCGGTCGCAGCGGCCGCTAGGCCTGCGGCGGCGCCATTCGAGTTTGCATGTGCTCGCGGCGCGTGCCGGCTCAGAGCCAGGACTCGAACGCCCCCCTGCCGGCATAGCTGGCACGCGGGCCTAGTTCGGACTCGATCTCCAGCAGACGGTTATACTTCGCGACTCGGTCGCTGCGACAGGTGGATCCGGTCTTGATCTGGCCCCCGCCACAGGCGACCGCTAGGTCTGCGATGGTCGTGTCTGATGTCTCGCCGGATCGGTGCGAAATGATGAAGGTGTAGTTGTGGTCGCGTGCAAGTTGAATGCAGTCCAACGTCTCGGTGACAGTGCCGATCTGGTTGAGCTTGATCAGTATCGAGTTGCCCAGGCCGTCAGAGATCCCGGATTGGAATATCCCCGGATTGGTCACGAAGAGATCGTCCCCGACGAGCTGCAGCTGGCTGGCTAGCCGCTCCGTGCCGATTCTCCAACCATCGTGATCGACCTCCGAGAAACCGTCCTCTAGCGAGATCAACGGATACTTGGCGGACCAGTCGGACCACATCGAGGCCATCTCGTCCGCCTTGCGGCGACTGCCGTCGGATTGGTCGAAGATGTATTCTCCGTTGGTGCAGAACTCGCTCGCGGCGGCGTCGAGGCCGATGAACATCTCCTCCCCCGGCTTGTAGCCTGCCTTGGAAATGGCATCCACCAACAGTTCCATGGGCTCTTCGTTGGATTTCAGTTCCGGCGCGAACCCGCCCTCGTCGCCCACCGCCGTGCCGTAGCCCTTGGACTTGAGGATGCCCTTCAGGGCGTGGAAGGTCTCGGTCGCGGCCCGCAATGCCTCCGAGAAGGTGCCGAGCCCGATCGGCAGGATCATGAACTCTTGAATGTCGACGTTGTTATCGGCGTGCTGGCCGCCGTTCATGATGTTGAACATCGGCACCGGCAGCGTGTAGCGGTCGCGTTCGGCGAGCCTCTGGTACAGCGGCCGGCCTTGCTCGGCGGACATGGCATGAGCCACGGCCATCGACACGCCCAGAATCGCGTTCGCGCCCAAGCGGCCCTTGTTGTCGGTGCCGTCCAGAGCGATCAGCTTCGCGTCGACCGCTCGCTGGTCCGCGGCTTCGAAGCCCCGCAGCGCCGCTAGGATTTCGCCGTTGACATTGTTCCGGGCGTTGAGGACCCCCTTGCCCGCGTAGCGTCCGCTGTCTCCATCGCGCAATTCGACCGCTTCGTTGATGCCCGTGGATGCGCCCGAGGGAACGCGTGCGGAGCCCTTGGCGCCCGACGCTAGCTCGGCTGCGACCTGGAGCGTGGGGTTGCCCCGGGAGTCCAAGATTTCCAAGGCCCTCAGGTTGGTGATGGCTGACATTGATCTTCCTCGCGTGGAAAGCGGCAGAGCCTAGACGGGGCTCGGCAAGGAGGGCTCCGGACGGCTTCGTCCAGCGCCTCGAATTCCAAGCGTAGCACGCTGTCCGCGCCCCCCAAGTTGCGCGGCCGCGCGCTGCTGGCGCCCCCGGCCGGGTTGCCGCGAGCGCTCGTCCCACTCCGCCCAATCGCAACGGGCACCCGATCCCAGCTGTCGGCTCCGGTCCGCGGCCCGTGCGGCCCTCCGAACCCAGCGTGCCTAGGGCCGCTTCCGGGGCTGCGAGCGCCCGGGCCGGGCATAACGATCCGCGATCAGCCTCGCCTTGTCAGGATCGTCTCAGCCATTGCAGTGGCGGGCCGGTCTCCGCCTCGCGGATTCCTCGGAAACCCTCCCCTGATAAGATCGAACCGTGGCCTTCGTATCTGTCGAAGAGGCTCTGGAGGAGCTGCGCCAGGGACGGCTGATAGTGGTCGTCGACGATTCCGACCGCGAGAACGAGGGAGATCTCACCCTCTGCGCCGAGCACGCGACGCCGGAGGCGATCAACTTCATGGCCACCCACGGCCGGGGCCTGATCTGCCTGGCCCTGACCGAGCAGCGTCTCGACCACCTCGCGATCCCTCTCGTATCGCAGCGCAACACTTCGATGTTCGGCACTGCCTTCAGCGAGCCGATCGATGCCGCGGAAGGGGTGACCACGGGCATCTCGGCGGCGGACCGGGCTCACACCATTCGGGTGGCCATTGATCCCGCCACGCGAGCGATCGACCTCGCCCGCCCCGGGCACGTCCAGACCTTGCGCGCCCGGCGCGGCGGTGTCTTGGTGAGGGCCGGCCAGACGGAGGCCGCCGTGGACTTGGCCCGCCTGGCCGGCCTGATCCCGGCTGGCGTGATTTGCGAAATCATGAAGGACGACGGCACCATGGCCCGGGTGCCGGACTTGCTCGAGTTTTGCAAGACCCACGGTCTGAAAATGCTGACAGTGGCGAGCCTGATCCGCTACCGGCTCGAGCACGAGACGTGCGTGCACCGGGTCGGTCGCGGCGTGGTCGACACAGAATTCGGCGAGTTCCGGGTCTTCGCCTACGGCACTGACCTCGACGAGGAGGTGCACCTGGCGCTGGTCATGGGCGACATCAAGTCTGCCGAATCCGCATTGGTGCGGATGCACTCGCACGACCTCTTCGGCGACGTATTCGGTTCGAAGGCCAATCCCGGCTACCGGCAGGTCCATGACTCGCTAAGGATGATTTCCGAAGAGGGCTGCGGCGCATTGGTCTACCTGCACCATCGGGCGCTCGGTTTCGGCTTGGAGAATGTTCCCGGCGGCGGCGAGATCCGGCCGCACCCCCAGCTCGCTCCCGATACAACCGCCGGCCGCGGCTCGCGTTCGCAGTACCGGGTCGGGCTCGGGGCTCAGATCCTCAAGGATCTCGGCTTGCAACGAATCCGGCTGCTCACCAACCGGCCACGCCGCGTGGCCGGACTGGAGGGCTTCGGGATCCAGATCGTCGAACAGCTGCCGATCCGCCCTGCCTCCGCGCGCCTCCGAGCCAAGGCCTAGGGCGTCACGCCGGCACCGGCGAAGCCTTCCGGCAGGCCTCCGGCCTGCATTGCTTGCCGCTCCTGCTCGGCGATCTGTTTGTGCAATTCCCGCTCGCGCTTGGCTTCTCTAGCCTTTCCCAAGCGCTGGTACACGCGGGCCAGGCGATAGTGAGGCTTGGACGAGTCGGGGTTGAGCGTGACTGCCCGCTTGAGATGTTTCTCGGCCTCGGGGAAGTCCCGCTTCTTCTCGAGCAGCACGCCCAGCTCATAGTGCGATTCCCAGTACTCCTCGTTGCGCTCGAGTGACTCGCGCAGCAGGGATTCGATCTCGGCCATGGCCGTCTCGTCCTTGCTCCCTCCCAACTTGGCCAGCAGGGCCTGTCCGTACAAGAACGGCCCGAGATGGTTCTTGGAGTGGTCGCTGTGGAACGCCTTCATCCTCTCCACGACTTCGTCCATGCGATCCGAGGCGTGCTGCAGCAAGCGCCCGAGGAAGGCGTGCGGCTGCTCCAGTCCCGGCGCGAGCGCGGCGGCACGCAGGAAATGGTCCACGGAGTCCTTGAAGCTGCGTCGGCCGTAAGCGGCGATACCGAGGCCGATTTCCAGAGCCGGGCTCTTGTCGAAGTATTGGCGGCCTGCTTCAAACGCCCCCTTGGCGGACGCGAAGTCTTGCTGCCGCAGATGAAAATAGCCTAGATCGTAGTGCAGCGATTCTTCGTAGGGCTCCTGCTCCACGGCCGACTGTAGGTGATCCAGCCCATTCGCGAGATCGCCTGACATTGTGTAGGCCTTGCCGAGGGCGTTGTGCAGGGAGGCCGACTCCCCCTGTTGGAGGGCGGCCTCGCCGACCTCGGCCGCGCGCTTCGGCATCTCCGCTTGCAGATAGAGCGAAACAGTCCGCAGGTAGGCATCGAGGTTCTGTCTCGACTGGCGTGCGAACTTTTCTTCCCACGCCGCGGCTTCAGCCCAGTTGCCATAGTTTGTGTGAAACATGGACAGCGCGTGCTGAATGAGCGGATCCTCCCCGCCGAGGCGGGCCGCCTCGGTGGCATGCCTGGAAGCCTGCGCGTGCAGGTTGAGCATGGAATAGGTCTGCGCCAGCCCGATCCAGCCGCGCGGTTCGCCCGAATCTTTCTCGACGGCCCGCTCGAGGTACTCTTGGGCGGTCGGCAGATCGCGGGCCTGCAGCGCCATCAACCCCCGCCGCACCAACTCCTCCGCCGGTGGCCCGTCTTCCTGCGCACTGCCAGCGAACGCACCCAGCGTCAGGGTCGCAGCGGCCAGCCCCAGACGAATCGATACCACTGAATTCCACTATAGGGTTTCTTGGGGCCGCTGAGGAGGTGCCCCTCCAGGATGAGCGTTCGGCTAAACTGCTTTCGATGACTCTACGCGCTCTGGTGTCGGTGATTGCCTGCTTGACGGCCGCTGGCTGTGCCAGCCAGCCTTCGTCCAGCCGGCCGAACATCCTATTCGCGATCTGGGACGACGTCTCCTACCCGCACGTCTCCGCGGCGGGCTCCAAGATGGTGAGCACGCCGGCCTTCGATCGTGTGGCGGCGGAAGGCGCGCTGTTCCGCAACGCCTACGCTCCGGCACCGGGCTGCAGCCCGACCCGCGCAGCGTTCCTGACCGGCCGGCACATCTGGATGATCGAGCAGGCCGGCACGCACGCAAGCTCGTTTCCAACGACCTACGTCTCGTATCAGGACCTGCTGGAAGAGGCTGGCTACGCGATCGGTTACACCGGCAAGCCGTGGGGTCCTGGCCGCTGGGAGAAGTCGGGGCGGACGCGCAATCCGGCAGGCCCCCCGTTCACGGATCGGACGCTGGACCCGCCTTATGACGGAATCAGGGACTGGGACTATGCCGGTAACTTCGAGTCGTTCTTCGAGTCCAGGGAACCCGACCAGCCATTCAGTTTTTGGGTAGGCGGCAGCGAGGCGCACCGTCGCTTCGAGCAGGGCTCGTGGAAGGCTGCGGGCAAGCGCCTAGAAGACGCGGAGGTGCCGCCGTTCCTGCCGGACACGCCCGAAATTCGCGAGGACCTGCTGGACTACGCTGTCGAGATCGAGTGGTTCGACTCGCATGTGGGCCGGATCTTGGACTTCCTGGCCGAACACGGAGAACTCGACAACACGCTGGTGATCTTCACCGCCGACAATGGGATGGCGTTTCCGCGCGCCAAGGCGAACCTGTACGACTATGGCATTCACATGCCATTGGCCGTGCGATGGGCCGGACCGGGCCGCGGCGGCCGCACCATCGACGATCTGGTGCAGTTCGTGGACCTGACGGCGACGATCCTCGACGTTGCCGGCGTGGCCCACCCGGGGGGAGCGAGCGCTCTGGCAGGGCGGAGTATTCGCGACATCTTGGAGTCCCAAGAGGATGGCACGGTGGACTCGAGCCGCACTCGCGCGTATTCGGGGCGCGAGCGCCACTCGTCGTCGCGCTGGAACAATCTGACGTATCCGCAGCGGTCGATGCGGACTCCGGAACACCTGTATATCCGCAACTTCAAGCCGCAGCGTTGGCCGGCCGGCGCTCCGCAGAAGTACCGCTCCGACGGGCGCGGCTTGGAAGAGATGCACCAGGCGTATCACGACATAGATGCCTCTCCGACGCTGACACGTCTGATCGACGGCCGGGACGAGGACGGCGTCGGGCACTATTTGGAACTGGCGGTGGGAAAGCGTCCCGCAGAGGAGTTGTTCGACGTTGCCGCCGATCCCGGCTGCTTGGACAACCTCGCCGAAGCGCCCGAGCACGCGGGCTTGCTCGAAGCCTTGCGCGACGAGCTTGACGCATACTTGGTCAAGACCGGGGACGCGCGCGCCACAGGCAGGGGAGAGATCTGGGACGAGTACGTCCGGTACTCTGCGATCCGACAGTTCCCGAAGCCACCCGAAGCCGGGCCGGACTACTAGCGCTTGAGTGCGTGCTGGGAACTGGTCCGCGCACGGCGTGAGCTTGCCTGTCCCGGTCAGAAGCCGACTGAGAAACGGTTGACGAGCCGAATCGGACCGTTCAAGCGACGAAGGTGAGAACCCCTGCTCTGCTCGCGCAGAATGGCGAGGCCTGGCTGCGAGGACTCAGACTTGGCTCACTCGTCAGTGTGGCGCCGCGAACGGAGTCATACCCAGTAGAGCAGCCGGATCGCAATCCTCAGTACGGGCCAGAATATCTCTCCGAATACATACCACGCCAACACAAGGCCCAAGAATCCGAACGTGTGGTCCCTTGTGAGGTCGAACCATCGTCGCGCCGAGTTCTCCGGCACGAACAGTGCAATCACCGTGTTCCCGTCGAGCGGGTGGACTGGCAGCAGGTTGAACGTCATTAGAAGCAGGTTTTGGGTGAACAGGATGCTGAGGAACTGAGCGATTGGCGCGTAGTCCCCGCTGCCTTCAACTACGGCGAAGAACGTGATCGAAGCCGGAATGTTGAACACTCCCGCTGCGATACCCAGGTTGATCAAGATTGCTGCCAGCAGGGTAAGTAAGAGGTTCGCGCCGGGCCCGGCCAGTGCCATCCAGCCAGCTCTGCGCGGGTAGCGGTGCTCCCACACCGGGCTGTATGGCGCTGAAGCCCAGCCGAGCATCCAGTTGCTGAGGGCGAACGTGATCAGGGGGGCCGCGATGGTGCCGACCGGTTCCCTGCGGACGTGCGGGATGGGGTTCAGGGTGACTTGGCCGCCGGCGGCAGCCGTGTCGTCGCCGCCCCACAACGCGGCCAGCGCGTGGGCGGCTTCGTGGCACGTGAGCGACAGCAGGAAGGCCACGTACCACAGGCCCCCAAGGGCCAGCATCTGAGGGTCCATAAGAGGCCCAGTTTAGCCAATCAACCCGGCTCGCCGACCAAGCGGGGAGTCCCGATGGATGCGGTCTGTCCCTATCTGGAGCGCCCCGCTTCTTGGATGCGGGCCAGTTCTGAGAGCAGGTCCGCCTTGACGTTCGGACGGGCTGTCGCGAGGTTTCTTCGCTCGTTCGGGTCCTCGCTCAACAGGTAGAGTTGCATCCCCTTATCGGCGTCTGCCTGCAGCACTCTTCCGGCTGGTGCGGAAAAGCCCCCACTGCCATCCCCCAAGATGAGCTTCCAGTCCCCCTGGCGGATCGCGAACACCCCGCGCTGGCTGTGGTGAACGATCTGTTCGCGCAGGTACGATCCTTCGCCGAACAGCAGCGGCGCCAGACTGAAGCTGTCCTCGCCAGAGTCCTGGGGCATCTCAAAGCCCGCGACCTCACTGACGGTGGCGAAGACATCGGTCAGGCAGACAGTGCGATCAGAGACGCTGCCGGCCGGGATCCGGCCGTCCCAGCGCATGACGAAGGGAACGCGGTGGCCGGCTTCCCAGGCGTCGGCTTTGAGACCTCGCCACGGCGCGTTCGGGACATGGGAGTACAGCTCGGTCACAGTCGAGGTGGCGCCAAAGGCTCCAATGCCGCTGCGAGCGGGCGATCCGTTGTCAGATGTGAACAGCACGATGGTGTTCCGGATCGCCCCCGTGCGCTCGAGAACCTCGACGACCTTGCCCAGTATGGAGTCCATCTGATGCACCCAGTCTCCGTACGGCCCTGCCTCGCTGGAGCCGCGATTCGCGGCATTCGGCACGATCGGAGTGTGCGGCCCGAGCAGTGGCATGTAGAGGAAGAACGGCGTCTTCGAGTCCGCCGCCCGCTCGTCGAGCCATTGCAGCGCCCGCGCTGTAATGGTCGGCTGTGCGGCCCACAGATCCCAGCCTGGCAGCATCGGGCCGCTGCGCTGGCCCTTCTGGGCGGGCATGCGATCCGTGGGTTCGCCTATGACGCGGTCGTTCTCGATGAAGGCATACGGCGGGAAGTTCGGCACGTCGTCGCCGAAGTAGTAGTCGAAGCCGCGCGTGATCGGGCCTTCCAGCGCCGGCTTCGAGAAATCTACCCTGCGTCCGTATGCTTCGTAGTCGCG
This sequence comes from Bryobacterales bacterium, assembly GCA_022824585.1. Lineage (GTDB taxonomy): Bacteria > Acidobacteriota > Terriglobia > Bryobacterales > UBA6623 > VXMF01. Next base: position 29,341 of record JAJDZN010000143.1, read on the forward strand.
GCCCACGTTCACGCCTTCCAGCTCGTCCGATAGATAGCCGCCTCCGATGCGCGGCCAATCCCAGCCGAGGTGCCACTTGCCAATGCACGCGGTCTTGTACCCGAGCGCTTGGAGTGCTTTGCCGAGAGTCAGGCGATCCTTGTCGATGACCGGTCCGCCCCAGCTGTTGACAATTCCGGTGGGCAGGCGGGATCGCCAGGGGTACCGGCCCGTAAGCATGCCGTAGCGGGATGGCGTGCACACCGACGAGGCCGTGTGAGCGTCTGTGAAGCGCATGCCGCGCGCCGCCAAGGCATCGATGTGCGGTGTAGGGACCTTGGAGTTCGGGTTGTAGACCTGGGCGTCGCCGTAGCCGAGGTCGTCGGCGAACACGATCACGAGGTTGGGCTTGTCGCTTTGGCAAAGAGCGGGGCCAAGCCAAAGGATTGGCAGCGCGAATCTCAGGAGTTTCATAGGATCAACAGACCTCGGCCAGTGTCGCAAACGAACGGGATCCCTATCAATACGAACCGCTGGCGGCGTCACGCGTGTGCGGATCAGGTCGTCACGGATGCAATCAGCGCTTGAATGTAGCCCACCGTCCAAGCCCGGCCGCGATGGCACCAGTCATCATCGCCTACCATCCGTGGCACATGGTCCGGCAGGATAAACCCGCGAAATCCGACCTGCTTCAGCGCTCGCATCGTTTCGACCGGATTGCAGTTGCCGTCGCCCAAGAAGCACTCGGTGAAGTCCTCGACCGGACCCTGCACGTCGCGGAAGTGGACGTAGAAGATCTTCCCTCGCTCGCCGAAGTAGCGGATCGCGTCCAGCACTCCATCGCCCGCTCGCATCTCGGACCAGCAGCCGTGGCAGAAGTCTAGTCCGTGCATGGGGCTGTCAAACTCCTCCATGGCGCGGCGGAAGTTCTCAAAATTCCTGAATATTCTGCCCACCCCTCCCAGCGCTGGCACCGGCGGATCGTCTGGATGCAACGCCAGCCGTAGCCCGACCTCTTCGCAGACCGGCAGGATGCGCTCCATGAACCAGCGGTAGTTTTCCCAGATCTCCTCTTCGGGATATTCGCGCTCGGCGGGCGACCCCAGCCAGATCGAGTGGCTCTGGCCATCGCCCGGCCTGACCGTTTTCGCGATCTCGAACTTGAACGACGTCGCCTCAGCTCCGCCGCGCACCGGCGTGGTGCGGGCGGTTCGCCACACGCCCGCCGGCATAAAGGCATATCCGAGGATCGGGATGCCGGCTCGGGCGACGTTGCGGATCGTGTAGGCCATGTTCTCAAGCTGCGCCTCGCGACCCGGCTGGCCGAGCATGATGCGGTCGTAGAACTCTCGAGGCACATTCTCGATGGCGATCAGGCGCAGCTGTGCGTCCTTCGCTTGCGCCGCCAAGCGGGCGAGATCCTCATACTCCCAGCGCTCTCGTCCTGGCAGGGCGGGAGTGTTGAGCTGAAAGTCGTCGCAGCCGCACTGCTTGATGAACTGCAGACGTGTCGGCGTGATTTCCTGAAACTGGCCGAGGCCGACGCGCAGCGGAAGCTGGTCGAGGTCGATCATGGGTTCTCCCAGACGAAAGCGAAAGATTGCATGCTATCGGAACGATCGCACCGCAGAAGCGAGTGCCCGGCGGTACTCCGATGACCGGTTGGCATGCTCTTGGCCGATCCAAGGAGTATAACGACTTCGACCGAGGCCGGTCTGCACCGCGAGCGGCTGTAACCGAGCGCACGCAAGGGACTGGACAGCCGCTTGACGGCTTCCACCCAAGCCACGCTCAAATGGGAGCCGAGGGCCGACCGCGATCAGGCTGCTCGCACCGCTGAATGCGACCATTCGGCTAGGTCGCGGTCGACAGCCGCTTGGCAGAGTCCTCCACGGTAAAGGGCGTGCCGCGGCTTCGGCCATAATCGACTCGTGCCGAGAGTGGCGATCGCTGAATGCAAACAAGAGGTCGCGACGTTCGCTGCCGCTAAGAGCAGCTACGCGGATTTCGTGATCCGGCGCGGCGCGGAACTGCTGAACTACCACTGCTCGGCGCAGGAAGAAGTGGGCGGCGCGCTCGAGGTGTTCGGTGCCCGCGAGCAGTGTGTGTTGGCCCCGACCTACAGCGCCAAGGCAATCGCGTCAGGGGGATTGCTCGCCGTGCCCGACTTTGCGCGCATCGCCAGCGAGTTTCTGGAGAGCCTAGCCGACGCCGGTCAATTGGATGGGGCCTACTTCTCGCTGCACGGCGCGATGGCCGCCGAGGGCGAAGACGACCCCGAAGGCTTTCTGCTCAGCGAGAGCCGCAAGATTCTCGGGGACGACGTTCCGATCGTCGTATCGCTGGATCTCCACGCAATCTTGACGGATCGGATGTTGGAGTGCAGCGATGCAATCGTCTCCTACCACACGTACCCGCACGTGGACTTCAGACAGACCGGGGCGCGGGCCGCGAGGCTGCTCTTGGCAGTCCTTTCGGGAGTGGCCCGTCCCGTAACGGCGCGCGTGCGGATTCCCATGCTCGTGCGCGGCGACGAGTTGATCACGAAAACCGGGGCCTTCGGCCAGGTCATCCGAGAGGCCGAGGAGTTCGAAAGGCTGCCTGCCGGGCTCTCGGCCGGCGTGATCATCGGCAATCCGTTCACCGATGTTCCCGATTTGCGGTCGAACAGCTTCGCGGTGGCGAACGGTGACCCGCAGCTTGCCGTTGGCCAAGCCATCAGGCTAGCGCGCCAGATGTGGGCCCGTCGCCACGGCATGCAGGCGAAATTGACCGGCTTGGACGAGGCCGTGGCCCTGGCGGCCGAGACCGCGGGTACCGCCGTGCTGATGGACGCTGCCGACGCAACCAGTTCGGGTGCTTCGGGGGAGGGCAATTCGGTCATCCGTGCGGCCGAGCAGGCGGGCTTCCCTGGGCGTCTGCTTGCTCCGATCGTGGATGCACCGGCTGTGGAGGACGCGTTTGCGGCAGGGGTCGGAGGGACGGTGCGGACCACGCTCGGAGGCGCGCTCGATCGCTTCCGCTTCCGTCCCCTTCCAGTCGAGGGGCACGTCAAGCTCTTGTCGGACGGCAGATTCAGGAGTGAATCGTTCCACAGCGAATGCCACGCCGGCCCGACGGCCGTGCTGGAGAGCGGTCGCCGCGTCTTCGTCGTCACGAGCCGGGCCGTCAACCTCTACGACCGGGCGCTGTTCCTAGCGCACGGACAGGACCCTCGGGCGTTCGACCTCGTCGTCGTGAAGTCACCGCATTGCGAGCCGCATATGTATCAGCAGTGGTGCTCGCTGCTGGTCAGCGTCGATGCGCCCGGCGCGACCAGCGCTAACTTGCGCTCCCTCGAGCATGCGAAGTGCCCCCGCCCTATGTTTCCTCTGGACGAAACGCCGGACGAGTTCCCCATGAGTGTCGAAATCTACCGACGCGACCGCTCCAAGCTGGAGCGGGCTGGGCTCTGAGACTTGCGCTAGGCTTGGGCCTGCTCGTAGCTACTCATGGCGATCGCCGATCCGTATTCTCGGAGCGCAAGCGAATTCAAGGAGCCTCCACGCGGCTTTCGCAAGACTCTGCGACACCTTGGTCCCGGCATGATCCTCGCAGGGTCGGTGGTCGGATCTGGCGAGTTGATCATCACGACCAAGCTCGGAGCTGTTGCCGGCTTCGGATTGTTGTGGTTCGTGCTGCTGTCCTGCCTGGTCAAGATGGTCGTGCAGGCCGAGTTGGCGCGCTACACAATCGCCAGCGGACAGACCTTCCTGCGGATCTTCAATGACCTGCCGGGACCGCGTGGGAAACGCCCGGCGTGGCTGACGCTTCCTTGGATGGGGTGGTTCGTGGCCGCTAGCGTCGTCGCCTTGGCGACGTTTGTGAACCTAGATGCAGAAGCGCGTACGGCGGGTGCGGCGTGCGGTCTCGGCGCTGGAGTGATTGCGGTTAGCTTCGCTGGCGCTTCCCTCACTAGGGTCCTTCGCCAACGTCGGCCCAGGCCCAGGCCTGAGAGTCAGACTCGGCCGACCATGAATTGGTTCACTTGGCTCTGGCTGGGAACGAAGCTCTTGGTCTTCGTGAACTCGGCCGCCATTCTCGGCGGGACTGGGCAGGTGCTCGAGATGGTGTTTTCCGGGCTGCTTGGCGAGGGGGGAGCTCGATACTGGTCGATCTTGCTCGCATTGGTGTGCGGTGCGCTGCTGATAGTCGGCACGTACTCCTCGCTGGAGAAGCTCTTGGTGATCTTGGTCTCGTCGTTCACTCTTGTCACCGTTGTCTGCACGGGCATGTTGCACCGGACAGATTTCGCTGTCGCGTGGTCGGACTTGGGGGGCGGGCTGTCGCTCGGCCTGCCAGCGGAAATGACGACAACCCTTGTTCTGACTGCCTTGGCCATGTACTCGGGCACGGGCGTGGCGTTCGGCGAGATGTGGAATTACACCTATTGGTGCGTGGAGAAAGGCTACGCCCGCTCGGCCGGCGAACCTGAGCCCGGCTCGGCTTGGGCCCGTCGGGCGCGGGGCTGGATTCGCGTGATGTACACCGATGCGGCCGTGACCATGGTCGTCTACACCGCCAGCACGATCTGCTTCTATATCTTGGGCGCCGCGATCCTGAATGCGCAGGGGCTGGATCCAGACGGTCGCGAGACGCTGTCTGTGCTGAGTTCGATCTTCACCGACGGTCTCGGGCCGCAGGCCGCCGGGCTGTTTATGGTGGGGGCCTTCTTCGTCTTGGTGAGCACTGTGCTGTCTGGCGCCGCAGGCGCCAGCCGCATGCTGGCCGATGTAATGGGATTGATCGGGTTGATCGATACATCCGACTATTCTGTTCGGCTTCGGTACATTCGGATTTTCGTCGTAGTGGCGCTCCTGTTGTACTGCATTGCCTATTGGCTCTTCGAGAACCCGCCTCAGATGCTGCTTGTGACAAGTAGCCTGATTGCTGCCGTGATGTATCCCGTGCTCGGCTTGGGCACGCTCTATCTGCGCTACCGCAAAGTCGACGCGCGAATCATTCCTGGCGGGCCTACGACTGCCTGGCTTTGGGTCTGCGGGATGATTCTCACCGTCGTATCGCCGGCGGGGATTCTGCTGACGATTGCCATCGGAGCTGGTTGGATCGGATTCGGCTAGGCGGTCCTGCGGGACAGGAGTCGCGCGGCAGGCCCATCGAAACCACTCGCCTCCGGGGCTGTCGGGTAGGCTCGATGACTTCAGGCTTCCACGAATAGCTTGGAGAGGCGCTCGACCTCCGCCGGCTTGGCTCCGGCGATGTTCTCGTCTTCGTTCGGGTCAGCTTCGCGGTCGAACAGTTGCCGCGGTTCCGAGCCGAATCCCTCGACCAGCTTGTAGCGCTGGTCTTGCGCGAATCGCCACGGTCCGTCCCTGATGGTCAGCGCCGACCGCGAGTAGTCCCGGTGGGCTTCTGTTGCGCTCTCCAGCAGCGGGCGCAACGATTGCCCGTCCTGGTATTCCAGCGTCCCCGCCTCGGCGTAGTCCATGAATGTGGCGGTCACGTCGATCAGGCTCGCCATCGCATCGCTCTCGCTCCCTTGGCGCGCGCCCGGCCCGGCGATGCACAGGGGCACGCCTGCGGATGGCTGGTGTGGGTAGCTCTTGCCCCACAGTCCGTGGTCCCCGAGCATTTCTCCATGGTCGCTGGAGTAGACGATCAGGGTGTTCTCGTAGTCTCCGCGCTGCTTGAGCGTGTCGACGAACACTCCCAGCCAGCGGTCGATGTTCTCGATCATGGCTGCGTAGTTCTGCCGGATGCGGATGTGCTGCTCCGGGGGGATCGGCCCGGGGTAGTTGTGCGGCTGCTCGAAGCCGTCGACCACGCGGTCCGGGCCGCGGTACTTGTTCGCCATGCTGTGCGTGATGTCCATGGGCGGATGTGGGCCCACGAAGTTCAGCACGAGGTGCCACGGCTTGCCGTCGGGCGCTCGCTCCAAGAGCTCCAAGCCATTCCGGGCGATCCAGTTGTCGCAGTAGGCCTCGTCGGGGACCGCGACCGGATCTGTCTCGCCCCACCAGGTCTCGCGGCTCAACAGGTCGTCGAGCTCCGGGCCGGGCTCGCTCTTGTCGATCTGGTTCCACTTGACCCGTCCCAAGCGTTCCAGCTCATTCGCCCATGTTCCGCCGAGTGGCGGTTCGAGGGAGTCGAGGTAGGCATAGTACGGGTCCTTCGGGCCGACCGGTTCCCGGCGATAGGCGGTTGCCGCGCCGCCCTTGCCGCCGTTGTCGATCATGTCCGAGAAGCCCCACGCTTCCATGCTGCCCCTGCCGTCAAGACCCCACGAATAATCCCCCTTGTGAAGGTCCAATTTGCCGCAGCCCATCACGTGATATCCGCTGTCACGCAATGCCTTGTAATAGGTCCTGCGGGTCACTGGGAAGTTCTGGCTGTTGTCCTTGACGCCGCACCGCTCGTATACGCTGCCCGAAGCCAGGCAGGCTCGCGACGGCCCGCAGACCGGGGAATCGACCACGGCGTTGGGGAACGACAGTCCGCGCCGGAACAGGCCTTCGAGATTGGGTGTAGGGACGGGCACGGCGCTGTTCCACTGCACCCAGTCAGAGCGGTGCTGGTCCGGGAAGAAGAACAGGACGTTGGGGCGGGTTGCGTTACGCGGGCCGGGCTGTGTCTGGCACCCTGCCAGCGCGGATAGCCCGCTGGCCCCGGCTAAGAAGGCTCGACGGGTGGGTTGCATAGCGCTGCCAGTATACGCCCGCCGGCGTGCCGTGCCGCCTACGCGAATGCCGGATCTATAACCTGCGCGAGCCTTCGGGCGCAACCCCGGCAGGCGTCGGAGAACGCTTCGCGAGTTTCTCGACTCTGGCCCTTCCGCCGGCAGAGGAACGAATGAGGCGGCCGCCGGACAGTGCCCCACCCCGCACAAGGCAGCGCTTGGGGGAGGTAGGGCGGCCGCGTTCCCTGATCCCCGGGACCCCGGATCAGTGGCGGTCGCGTACGGAGCGCTCTCTTACAGGAACGGCCCAGCAACAGATGCTGGGGGACTCAGCTCGACTCGTTCCGGGCCGGAACGAACCGGGACCCTTCCCTGCGAACCCTCCTGCTAATTCTGCCGCGGCCTCTGGGCCAGGCCCAGCAGTACTGCTCCCTCGAAAGCCTTCGAGTCGGCCCCTGCCGCCTTGACCTCTTCGAGTTTGGTCTTCTGCTCGGCGTTCAGCACTGCCATAAGCTTCGCAGCGATCCCCGCGCGCCAATCCCTGCGGGCCCGCCCTTGGGTGCCTTCTGGAGGCCTCTCCCTGCGAATCTCTCGGATCTTGGCGACCTGATCCTGGTCCAGACCGATCGCCTTGACTGCCTCGGTGATAGCCTCGCGCCGCTGCTGGGCCTTCTGGTTGGCCTGCCCGTAGGCGGTCACGGACATCACCAGCAGCGCGAACGCTGCAATGATGAACCGCTTTCTCTGAATCATAGTCTGGTCCTTCCTCCTGTGTGGGATACAACAGCCTCGCTAGTTCCGCTTTTCAGCGAATCGGAGAGCCTGTTTATTCTAGGCGATTGCACAGGGCCGAGGGCTGCCAGTCTTGAAGACTCCAGATCAAGGATCGCGGCCGAGGCCAGCCGTTCCGTCTCAGGGGTCGAGGCGTGCCCGGCCCGCCAAGACTGCGCTCCCGACGTGGACAAACGATACGAAAGGTCACGCGCTATGATCCAATGCTGTGATCGAGGTCTCAGTCTTTGTCCTCGCCACGCTGGCGAGCGTCGGCTATTTCTGCGCGACCGTTGCCAAGCGGCTGTCTCCGATGCTTCGCGCCAAGGAGCGCAACCTAGCGTTCGACCGATTGGGCCTGCGGCTTTGGACTGTGTTCGCAGAGGTCGTGCTGCAGACCAGGGTCATTCGGGAACGGCCTTTGGCTGGTGTTCTTCACGCCTTGGTGATGTGGGGGTTTTTCGCCTTTGCGTGGGTTAGCTTCGAGCACTTTGTCGTCGGCCTGACCGGTTTCGAGCCTCCCGCCGGGCATTCCTGGTATTCGGCCTTTGCCGGCGCTTGGGCCCTTGCCGTGCTGGCGGGCATCGCCGGCCTGAGCTTCCGCCGCTTCGTCCTGCGTCCGAAGGCACTTGGGGAGCACCTGTCGCTCACTTCGGCCTTGGTCGCCTTGTTGATCGTCGGGCTGATGGTGACGTATCTGGCGGATTGGCGCCTGCTCGAGGCCGGCTCGGACGCTTGGAAGGCGAACTGGTGGCTGCACACGGCGGCTCTGCTCGGCATGCTCTGGCTGATACCGAATTCCAAGCACCTGCATCTCGTGCTGGGGCCGGTGGCGATCTTCTTCCGCGGCGAGGTCACCAGTCCCATGCGCGCCCTGCGAGACGAGGATGACGATGACTTCGGCATGCTGGAGTTCGCGGACCTTTCCCAGAAGGATGTCCTAGACGTCAATTCTTGCGTGGAGTGCGGGCGCTGCACGGACAGCTGCCCGGCCAATCTGATCGGCGGCACCCTCGATCCGAAACAGATCGTGCTCCAGCTCCAGCGCGGGTTAATGGCGGGCGGGGAAGTCATTGCCGCGGACGCTGAGGCGGTGGCCAGCGGCGAGGCCTGGATCAGCGAGGAGGACCTCTACCAGTGCTTCACATGCGGTGCCTGCGAGCAAGCCTGCCCGGTGGGCATCGAGCACGTCGGTTTGAAGATCCTAGACCTGCGACGCGGATTGGTGAGCGAGGGGCGAACCTCCAACGACAAGCTGTCGGACATGTTCACAACGATGGAGCGCTCCCCGCACAACGCCTGGGGTGCCTCGCAACAGGTGCGCCGCAAGCTCTTGGAGTCGGCCGGCCTGCCGATCCACGAAGCGCAAACCGAGTGGCTGTTGTGGCTGGGCTGCGGCTGCAGTTACGACCCCCACGGCCAGCAGGTCGTCAAGGCGATGCAGCGGATCCTCGACAGCGCAGGAGTCTCGTGGGGCGTGCTCGCTTCCGAGACTTGCTGTGGCGAGCCGGCCCGCCGCGCCGGCAACGAGTACCTGTACATGGAACTCTCCGAGCGATTGATCTCTGAGTTCCGCTCCAAGGGCGTGCGCAAGTTGGTGACTTGTGACCCGCACTGCGCTCGCATGTTCGACGTGGACTACCGACAGTCGGAGGATTTCGAGCAACTTGGCATCGAGGTGGTGCATCACTCCGAGCTGCTCGCGAAATTGGTCGAATCCTTGCCAATGGAGCCATCCGCTAGCAAGGTCACATTTCATGATCCCTGCTACCTGGCGCGTGGACGGGGAGTGGTGGATGAGCCTCGCGATGTTCTGCAAGCCGCCGGTGCGAAGGTCGTTGAGATGCGCCACCATGCAGCCCAAACGTTCTGCTGCGGGGCGGGCGGCGCTCAACTCTACATTGCCGACGATAGTGTCGAATTGCCGGGAGGGCGGGTCAACTACAAGCGCTTCGAGGAGGCGCAGCAGACTGGCGCCGATACCATCGCAGTCGCTTGCCCCTACTGCCCGATCATGCTCAAGGACGCTGCTGGACAGGCTGGCGCCGAGGACGTTCGTGTTGTTGATGTCGCCGAGTTGGTCGCGGAAGCATTACCGACGGCGGCACCGACGCCTGAACCCGGGCCCGCCGTCATTTCCAGAGTTCATATTTAAGTTTAGCTTAATCTAAATGGCTGGAGGGGTTTGTCGAACAACCCCATAGGGATATCTGCAAGTCACGGATCTCACTTGATATAGGATTCTGGAATGGCCTTGATGGGTATCGAATGAGCTGGCGCGACGAGCGCGGCCATCCGGAATCCGACGCGGGCAGCTGCAAGGGCCATTCCATCGACGAGTTCATAGCGGCTCCGACATTCTCGAGCCTTTACCTCCCCGGCCTTCTGCCGCTGCAGGCATTGACTGGCTCTCGCGCGGAGCCCAGGAATTCCTGGCGGCCGTGATCGGGGGGCCAGGCGGGCTAGGGGACTGTCAGAGCGTGACGCCCATCTCGTCCCAGGTGACCATGCGTCGCTGGTAGATGGCCTCCCTCCCCATAATGCTGGTCAGGGCCGCGGTGGCGGCGACTTCGATGTCAGCAATCGGCCGACGGTTCTCGCGGATCGCCCGCACGAAGTCGTTGTGAGCCTCTTCGGTGAGGTCTAGGACCTCGACTCCCTTGTGCTCGACGGGCTCGGAGTCGCCGTAGATGTCGTAGAAGGTCCAGGAGCTGTAGTCCAGCTCGATCGTGCCCCTCTCGCCGTAGATGACAAACCACATGCCGTTCGGCAGTATCTTGAGCGCACGCGGGTGTAGGTAGAGCTGGCTGTAGTCGAGGTGCATGTCGTTGTTGTAGATGTACTCGACGCTGAAACCGTCCATCATCACCGTGCCGGCGGGCATCGGCTCGGGGAGGTAGCGCTTGCCGTGACCGTAGACGCTGACCGGACGGCTGCCAGCCAGCCAGTTGCAGACGTCGAGGTTGTGAATCGAGTTCTCGACGATCAGGTCGCCGGACAGTTCCACGTCGTTGTACCAGCCGGGGAAGCGCCGTTGCTGGCCGCTGCCGCCCTCGCGCCGGGTGCCCGGTCTCGAGGGCGTGCTGTGGCGCTGGGCCTTGATCACGAGCGGGGTTCCGATGAGGCCGGATTCGTGGATCTCGCGCACGACTCCCTGCATGTGGGGCGAGCTGCGGGACTGTTGCCCGATCTGAAACACCGCGTTGGACTTGCGGGCGGCGTCCAGTACGAGTTTGACTTGGTCCGCCGAGATGGCGAGCGGCTTTTCGCAAAAGACATGCTTGCCAGCCTCGAGCGCCGCAGCGGACATCTCCGCGTGGAGGTAGCAAGGCGTGGCGATGAGAACGGCGTCGATATCCTCTTGGCGAAGCAACTCCCTGTAGTCGGCGTAGGAACGAGGATCGTCGGCTTGCGCGGCGCTCTGCGCGGTATCTCTGGCGGAGGGATCGGTGTCGCAAACGGCACCGACCGTGACGTCGGACCTTTCGACCAAGCGGGTCAAGTGGGCGTTGCCCCGCTTGCCGACGCCGATCATTCCGAAGCGCAAAGAGTCGCCTTGGGCGCGCACGACGCTTGCTGCCGCCGCTACGGCCGCTCCCTGCAGTAAACGACGGCGAACCAACGTGCTGGCACTCATTGATGTCTCCCTTCGGTCGAAGTATCGTCCTGTCTCGGGCGGTGGTCAGCGTACCATGTCGGGGTCCAGCTGCGGGCTTCTCGTGCGCGCAACCGGATACCGGGAGGGTGTACTATCCGAGGTCGGAGGGGATTCATGCACGCGAGGCGGGTCATACGGTTTGCATGGATGCCCTTGGTGCTGGCCGCGGCTGTTACGGCGGCGGCACAGTCTGAGGGGTTCGTGTCGCTGTCGCCCGTAGCCGGTCTGAGCGAGCACTGGACGGTGGAGGGGTCAGCTCGTGGTACGTGGTCAGTCAAGGACGGAGTCATTGTTTGTACCGGCGAGCCGAACGGATTCTTGCGCAGTAAGGAGACCTACCGCGACTTTATCTTCCGGTCCGAGTGGAGGTTCCAAAAGGAAGGCTGGACCCAGCAGCCTCCGAGGTACCCCAACGCCGGCTATTTCATTCACGCAGGGGCGGTTCAGGATGTTTGGCCGAAATCGTTAGAAGTGCAAGGCCACTACGGTGAAGCAGGCAGCCTGTTCGGTGTCCGCGGCGGCAGCGTCAGTGGTGCACACCGCGGGCCGGTCTTCGAGAATCGCAGGCCATTCGGCGAGTGGGAGAGCATCGAGATCCAGTCCCTCGACGGGATCGTGACTGTAAAGCTCAACGGCAAGAAGATGAACGAGGGGCACGACATCGAGCCTGGCGAAGGCAACATTTGCCTGCAGTCCGAGGGCTGGCCTGTCTTCTATCGAAACCTTGAGGTGAAGAGATTGGATTGAGTCCAGCCGTGGTTGTGTCGTAGAACGCGCACCACTGGAGTATCCACTGGCAGGTCTTGGCGCTGGAGTCGCTGCATCAAGGCAGCGTCATGGCAGCTGACGGCGCTTGGAGTGGCCAGCCGCTCGATGCGCCGCCTGCCAAGTGGTGGCGAGGCCATTGATTCGGGGATTCCCCGAGGCCATGCCGAGGGTTCGCTCCGACACCATGCAAACTCGTCCCCACGTTTGGCGAGTCCTGGCGCCGAAACCCCGGGGTGTTCTTGCCAGTAAACGGGTTGATCCGACAACCCTCGGGTCAGGAAGCCCGCCGGGCGTATTTTATGAAGGGTGTAAGCTCTCCGATGCGGTCATATAGGCGCCGGCCTACCGAGTTGAAGTGCTGCGTCGTCCAGTAAACCGCCGGGGAACCGGCCGCATCGGCCGCAGCGTAGACACCCTCGATCAGTGCCCTCCCCACACCGGTTCCTCGATCACTGGCATCCACGTACAGGTCTTGCAGATAGCAAACGTTTTCCACTCGCCAGCAGTGCCGGTGGAAGAGGTAGTGCGCGATTCCCACTGACCGGTCGCCACGCGTCGCGATCAGGCCACGAAACTCGTTCGGCTCGCCCGAAAGCAAGCGTGCGAACGTGGTTCGGTAGACGATTTCTGGCACGGATGTCTCATAGAAATCAAGATATAGCGACCACAGACGCCGCCACTCTGGCTCGTCATTGGCTGTGAGCTGGCGAATCGTCAGACCGGGCATTACTTCACCGTAACAGTCCCGTTCTACTCGAAGAATGCGGGCGTTGGCGTGCCTGAAGCCGTGTGATGGCAGCATCGGGGGCGACGCATGGGCCATCCGGGCTAGCAAGAATGGGGGAACTGCGTTCGGCGCTGTGCGACGATCCGGTCGCCATTTGCCCGACGAGAGCTGCCCCGGGAGTGGTGCACGACACCATCCATGCCACTACCAGAACGTGTGACCGTTTGGAGCGGGTGGGGATTACCACGTCATCTCTGACGGACCCAACGAGGCCACCGCATGGGTCTACGTCCACGTGGAGTGGGGCAAGGACGGGGGTGGAAAGACCGTGGTTTGGGCCCCGGGCGCATGCCAACGGCAGAGGCGGGTCCGGGGCATACATGAATACTGTTGCAAGACGATACGGACATATCAAGCCAGAGTGAGGTTGGACCCATCCACCCATGCCCGGGGACTTGGAGTCATTAAGAGCCAGTCTCTCGATGGAGCGCATGCGCAAGTATCTTGGCGCGACCGGAGGAATCTTGCCTGATGCCCTTTCCCTGTATAACTGGAACACCGCTGTTAGCGCGGCAAAGTCCCCAATGCCACGGATCTCCTCAGCAAGATCAAGGTCCTCCCCGAACGACGAGACGCCTACGCGGTGCCGTTCGCCTGAAGGGCTGTGGTCTAGGACGCTTCAAGCAGAATCGACCGCTCGTCTACCCGGAATTCCGGTACGCGACGCTAGCGGTTGAACAGGAATGCGTTCGAGTTGACTAGCGCCCAAAGCAGGTCTTGGGCTTTCGCCGCGCGCCCGGGCGAGCTGCCCAAGTAGGTCACGGCCGCGTCCATTTCGGTCGGCGTCGGCATCCGTCCGAGCGACGCAAGGTACAACTCTTCGATCAATTCGCGGTCGCCGCGACCCGCAAGGATCCCCTTGGCGATGCGGCCCTCGGGATTGGCGATGGCGTCCGCCAGCGTCGGGCCGTTGACCAGGCTCATCGCTAGCGGCAGGCTGAGGTCGTTGCGGCGCTCGCACTCGCAGGGCGACTCCCGCTCGGGCCGGCCGAACATGTTCAGGAAGCCTCCCGTGTCCACGTGTGGGTCGGGCAGCTGCTGGGCGCTGAAATCCTCCGGCACTTCCGGGAAGTCCGGGCGGGAGCCGGTCGCGATCGTCATCGCATCCAGCAGGGACTCGGCCGTGAGCCGGCGGGGTTGGAAGTGCGAGAAGTTGATCTCGTCGGTTTCATTCCACTCGTTGGTCTCCATCGCCGCTTGGTAGGTGCGCGAGCTGACGATGGTCCTGATCAGGTGCTGCAAGTCGAAACCGCTGGCGACGAAGTCCGCCTCGAGAGCATCGAGCAGGGCGGGATTGATCGGCGGGTTGGAACCGCGGATGTCATCCACCGGCTCGATGATGCCCCGCCCGAAGAAATAGCTCCACACGCGGTTTACGATCGCCTTGGCGAAGTACGGGTTCTTGTCCGAGGTCAGCCAGACCGCCAGAGCCTCGCGGCTGTCGCCGAAGGAGCCAATCTCGGGCGTGCCTGCCGAAGCCAGCAGGTATTCGGGCTCGACGGCCTTGTTCGTCTTCGGATGCAGGAATTCGTTGTTGTCCCGCTTGAGATAGACGATCTGCTCGTCGCTGTCGAAGCCGGGCTTCATGCCCACCGCCGCGAAGAATGCCGCCAGCTGGAAGTACTGGTTCTGCGTCCAGCGCTCGAACGGGTGGTCGTGGCACTGGGCGCAGACCATGCGGACGCCGAGGAACAGCTGCGTGGTCGTCTCCATGGCCAGTTTCGGATCGTCGTTGACCCGGTAAAAGTTCGAGGCCGGAGACTGGTAGGTGCTGCCCACCGAGGTGAGCAGCTCGCGCACGAACTCGTCGTAGGGCTGGTTGTAGGCTATGGCGTCGCGGATCCACTGGCGGAACGCCCACATGCCCTTCTCGCCGAGGTGTTTGCGGTTGGATTGCAACAGGTCGCCCCATTTCAGGGACCAGTGATCCACATAGGCGGGGCTGCCCACCAGCTCGTCGATCAACCGCCGGCGCTTGGCACGGGTCGAGTCTGGATCTTCGATGAAAGCGCGCGCCTGCTCGGGCGTCGGAGGAATGCCCGTCAGGTCCAAGTAGACGCGCCGCGCGAACGCTGCGTCGCTAGACAGCTCGGAAGGCTGGATGTGGAGCCGCTTGAGCTTGGCGTCGATGTGTTCGTCGATGTAGTTGTTGACGGGCGGATCGTTCCACGTGAATCCCGGGGCCGGGTTGAGCACCGTCAACGGCACTGTGACGAACTTACCCTCGTAGCGCACCATGATCGCCGCTTCGCCGATGCGCTCGCCGAGCACCGCCCCGGATTCGTCGATCTTGGCCGTGCTGGTCGAGTTGCTTTGGAGGACGGCGAGCTTCGAGACGTCGTGCGACGAGCCGTCACCGTAGTGGGCCACCACGGTGAGCGCTTGGGACTCGCCCGGCTCTTCGAGGAAGATCTCCGTCGGCTGCACGTCCAGCTTCGTCACCGCGTCGACTTGCGGGTCGCCGAACGGCGCCCCCTGCGATATCCACTCGACGATGGTCTTGAAGGGATCCGAGCCTTCCTCAAAGCGCAAGCCGCCCTCGTGCGGCACGCGCATGGTCGGCTTGGCCAGCATCAGGCTGGCGGCTGGCACCGCCCGGTTGAAGCGCCGGCCCGAGACCTCGAACAAGAGGGCGCGGTAATCGAACTCGGCATCGTAGCCGCGTAGCGACAGCTTGAAGCCGTTCTTGCCTTTGGCCGCGCCGTGGCACGCCCCGGCCGTGCAGCCGGTGTAGTTGAGCACCGGCATCACGTCCCGCAGGAAGGTGACCCGACGCTCGTCCGCGGTTGCCGCTGCAACAGGCGCGGCTGAGGCGGCAAGCAGAGCCGGTACGGCGATCCATGCGTAGGCTTTCGTCATCGTGATCAACTCCCGGCGCTTAGCCTGCACCTGCAATTGTAGTACCGTTGCCCTCCACGACGAGCACCGCTTCGACGGGCGGAATGTTGTAAGGCACGGCTTCCTTGTCGCGGCTTGCCATCACGGACTTGGGCGCTAGCTCCACCAAGTACTCTCCCGGTTCGACCTCAGACGCTGCCTTGCAGGCCAGCGAGAAGGTCTCTGGACTGCCCGTGATCTTGCTCGTTGCGCAGGCGACGCCGACCGGCAGATTGACCATCTCGAGTTCGACCTGCGAGTCGAATTCCGGCTCGCGCGCGAAGGTTCCCGAGATTTCGAAGTCCCCGCCCGGGGAGACCGCCACGGGCACCTCCGGCAACCGGACATCGTAGCCCTTCACAACATCAACGGTGATTGCCTTGGAGTAGATCGCCATTTCCGCTCCAGCGTGCCGTACCCGTGCTTGGAGAACCAGGTCGAAGCGCATCTCGGGCGTGCCCATCGTCGTGTTCATCTCGAACGAGCCCTGCTTGTCCCCGGGCTTGATCAGCGCTCCGCCAAGGATTCTCAAGTTTGCGACGGACGGGGCATTCGTCACACGGACTGCCGTCACGGCGCTCACGCCGGGCGCGTGCGTCTGGTAGGTCCAGCGGATATCGTGGCGAATCCCTTGGATCAGGCGCAACGAGCGCTCCGACAGGACCTCGATGGTGGCGGGACCCGGGTCGGCCACCACAGCGTCGATCGCACCGGAGCGGCCCGGAATCCGAACGGGGCGCTGCTTTGTCCCAGCCACCGGCGTGACCACCGTCGAGGTGCGAACCGGGCGCCGGATCACTCGGCCGTCTTCCGTGCGGCCTTCCGCGTGCAACGAAAGGGCGATGGGACCGGGCTCCGCGTCCTCGGAGGCCGATAGCATGAGGCTGCCTCGCAGGGACTGCCGTTGCGTGGTCATGCCGCCGAACTCGGCGGGTATGTTGCCGCCTTCGACGACAACGCCGGGTGGCAGCCCTGCAGCGATGATCTCTACGGCGCCGTCGTAGCCGCGGCGATCCATCGTCAGAGAGACGCTGGTCGTGCCGCCCCGCGGGATATTGATCTGGGTGTCGTCTAGGCGGACCATGAAGTCCGCCGGCTGGCGCTGGGCGGCCAGCCGATAGCCATAGCCGGGGCCGCCGCGGCCCAGCAAGTCTTCGACTGTGACCCGCAGTTCGGTGACGCCATCGGGTATCCGCAGGCCGATTGCCGGATCTCCCAGCGTCTCGGCCCTGGTCGAAATGTTCGACAGCAGCTCCTCCGGCGGCTGATCGCCGGCGGAGGCGATCTTCTCGCCGTCTTGGTCATAGAGGGCCAGCAGCGTGTAGAGCTGCGAAGTGCCGAGGATGGCCGCCTGCGTCTCGATCATCCACTCCTCGCCTGGGCGGACCGGGAGCCTGTAGCTGTCGATCTCGCCCGGGCGGCTCACGCGGCCGTTGACCACCGTGCCCTCGGTGAGCCGGCGGCGCTTCTTGCCCCTCGGCTCGAGCGTCTCGGGCCGGTCGCCCCGCAGGAACGGCAGCGGCAATCCGCCCCTTTGATCCGGCAGAGCGGCATGGTCGCCATCGACGCTGACAGTCTCGGGCGCGGAAAGTGTGCCGCCGGAAAGTTCGACCTCCACCTTCTCGCCGGCCTGCCAGCCCAAAGGGAAGATGGTATCGGCGAACTCCAGCTGGCCCGCCAGCAGGCGGTAGAAGTTGCGGCGCTGCTTGCTGAAGCGGGCGTCGCGCACCTCGACGACGTAGGTTCCCGTCTCGGGAGCGGCAAACGCAAGGCGGGCGTCGCCGCCAGCGCCGGGCGAGTCATTGGCGCGCGCAACAGGGCGCCCGGCCTCTGAGCGGACGGACAGCACGGGGTCGATGGCGGACCCCAGCCGCCGGGCTTCGACTTCCAGGCCGAGCCTCTCGCCGGCCTCGAGAGCGACCTTGTAGAGATCGCGGTCGGCTTCGCCCAGCGTGCCGTTGATCACCGCGGGCGTCGCCAGTCGTTGAGCACTGGCAGGATCGTCGTTGCGCGGAGCGCGCGGGCGCGTGGACTCGGTTTCCGCGAACTCGGGGAATCTTGAGACGCTGAACAACCAGGTGTTGCTGCGACCGCTGGCGGTTTCCACAGCCAGCCGGTACGCTCCGGGCGCTGCGTCGGAATCGATCTCCAATAGAAACTGCCTGCCCGGGCCCTCCGCGCTGAGCTCGGTGAGCGATCCCGGGATTTCGGAGCGGATCTCGATCTTGTCGCCCAAGCCGGTGCCCTTAAGGACCAGGCGCACGGCCGCGCCGCGCTGACCGCCTGGCGGGGCCACGCTGGTGAGGGTCGGGCTTGCCTGGAGCGAGAGCGCGAGCAGCGCCGCCGCGGCCCCGCTTCTGGCGTGCGCAGGCATCATCGGATCATCCCGCGTCTTGGCCGTCGCTTGCGCTCGCAGCTTGCTGGAGAGGTACCGGTACGAACGATCGCACTTCCTCGCCGCTGCGGGCTTCGAAGATCCGCACCACGCCGTCGAATCCTCCCGTGGCCAGCCAATTGCCATCCGGGTGGAACGCGATCACGAAAATCCCGCCGTCATGTCCCCTGCAGGAGGAGACGCGCTGGCCGGTCTCGCTGTTGTACACGGGCACCTCGCCCGCGACGCCGCCGACTGCCGCCAGCGAGCCGTCCGGGCTGAACGCCAACGCGAAGATCTTGCCGTCCTGCTCTTCATACCTGCGTACCAGGGTGGAGTCGTCGGCGATCTTGAGGGCGCGCGGCCGGTCCATCGTGTAGAGGTACGGAACCCTGTCCTCGCCGCCTACCAGCACATAGTCCCTGCGCGGATGGCGGGCCACCGCGTACAGCTTGTCCCGCAAGAAGTTGACGTTCTCTTGGAACGCACCGGTGGCGGCGTCGGCCAGCTTGGCGGCCCGGTCTCGGCCGACCGACACGATCCGCTTGCCATCAATCCCGAAAACCACCTGCAGCACCCAGTCCTCGTGGTGGCCAGCCTTGTAGATCTCCTGGCCGGTCTCCACCGCAACCATCCGAACGTTCTTGTCAGCGGCACCGAAGACCGCGTGCTTGCCATCCGGCGAAAGGTCGCCCGCGAACAGCGTGTCGGCCGTGGAAGTCACCGACCGGACCAGTTGCCGCGACTCCAGGTCCCACACCTGCAGCTCGCCGAACCGCGCCGGCGTGCCGCCGATCGCTACCAAGCGCTTGCCATCGGCCGAGAAGTGAATGGAGTGAATCTTGTCCGAGCGGCCCAACAGACGTGCTTCGATCCCCGATCCATCGACCCGATGCAGCAGGATCTCTTTGAAGCCGCCCACCGCCAGCGTTCCGCCGTCCGGCGAGAACGCCATGCCCGTGATCGTGGGAGCCTGGGCGTACACCGGCGGCTCCGTGGGAGCCTGGGGCGCCTTAGCCTCGGCGGGCGTGTCGTCCTCGGCCCCCTCGCGGACCCAGCGGGTCAGCAGATCGACCGCCTCGGGAGCCAGTTGCGCTCCCCCCATCGGCATGCGGGGCTCCAGCTTGCCGGTCACCAAGCTGACCAGCGTGCTGCTGTCGGGAGAGCCCTTCACAAGCGCGCTTCCGTGCTTGGCGCCGCCCTTGAGAATGCCCTCGTACGTGGTGATGTCCAGCCCGCTGAGCTTGTTGGCCGGCTGGTGGCACCCGGAGCAGTGCACCTGCAGCAGCGGGCGGACTTCGTTGTAATAGCTGGCAGGCTCGGCCGCGCCCAGAGCCGCCAGGCTGCCGGCTGCGGCGAGGATCGGGCCGAGAATTCGCATGGCGGATCGCACCGGCAACATTGTAGAGTGATTCCCTGGATTTACTCAACCATCGCGGCCAGAATTGAACCGGTTCGGGCGTTCCGTGCGTCTGAGTAAGTGACGGTATACTAGCGTTGTCTGGCTGGTTGCCGAGAGGTGATCCCATAATGAGCAATCAATTTCCATGCTTCGTCATCGGCCTTGGCCTAGGCGCCATCGTCGGTTTGGTAGTGGCCCCGAAGCGGGGCGCGGAGACCCGCGAGGCCCTGCGCGACACCGCCGACTCGGTTGTGGAAAAAGGACGGGAGCTGGTCGAATCGCAGCGCGATCATATCGAATCGGCCGTAGATGCGGGCGTTTCGGCATACCGCCGCGTAGTGGGCGATCTGGGCTGAGTGGCTGGCAGACTTGCGCTTTAGACGGGGCCATTGATGCAGGGGCTAGGAGATGCTCAGCCGCTGATGCTGGCCATCGCGGTATTCGCCGGTTTGGTCGCAGTTGCCATGGTCGCCTTGGCCTGCTGCGCCTACGGCGCTTGGAAGGTCGCTAGGCGGGTCGAGGCTCGCTCCATGGAATTCTTCGACGAGTGGCAGCCGGTTGCCGCCGAAGCCACGGAGACCGTGCGGAACTTCGCCGAGCAGTCCGGCGAGCTGCTCTCGCGGCTGAACAGCCTCACGGCGAACTTGCAAAAGCAATCCATGCAAGTCGAAGCCTCGCTCGCCAGCTTGGCTGAGGTCGCGCAGCGCAATGCCGAGAGCGTCGATGCCACCGTGCAGACGACGCTGGAGCGGTTCAACGCCGCCACGGACACGTTCAACCAGGCCGTGCGCGTGCCGGCCACCCAGCTGCGCGCCATCGGGGCGGGGCTGTCAGCCGCGATGCGTAACCTCGCCAGCGGCCGCCAGCGTGACCCGGCGCGAATCTCCGCCGACGAGGAAATGTTCCTCTAAGCCGGGGGCCAGTCATCATCAGCAATCGGAGAGAGCGGTTTGAAACCCAAGGAACAGACATCCACATCCCGTCCCAGCTACCGCGTGGCGTTGCTAGGCACCAAGTTCATGGGCAAGGCCCACAGCCAGGGCTACCGCAACGTCAACATGTACTTCGCGGACGCTCCCCGTCTCGAGCAGGTCGTGATCTGCGGGCGCAACCCCGACGAGACCGAGCAGGCGCGCGACGCCTTCGGCTGGCAGGAGGCCTCCACTGACTGGCAAGCGGTCGTGGCGCGCGACGACATTGACATCATTGACGTTGTGACGCCCGGACACCTGCACTGCGCCATGGCCGTGGCCGCCGCTGAGGCCGGCAAGCACGTCATCTGCGAGAAGCCGCTGGCCAACACCCTGGACGAAGCCAGGCAGATGCTCGCTGCCGCGGAGAGTGCGGGCGTGCGCCACCTTGTCATGCACAACTACCGGCGCGTTCCGGCTGTGGCGCTGGCCAAGCGGATGGTGGAAGACGGCCGCATCGGCGACATCTACCATTTCCGGGCTCGCTACCTGCAAGACTGGGCCACGACGCCCGGCTTGGAGCTTGTGTGGCGCTTCGATGCCAAGCAGGCCGGCAGCGGCGCGCTCGGCGATCTGGGTGCGCACGTGATCGACCTGGGACGCTACCTGTGCGGCGAGATCGCCGAACTGGCGGGCACCGAAGAGACATTTGTCAAGCAGCGCCCCGCTGCGGCCGGCTCCCAGGAGATGGCCGACGTCACGGTCGACGACGCGGCCGCGCTGTGCGTGCGGTTCGAGAACGGCGCGATCGGCACCATCGAGGCGTCCCGCTTCGCGCCCGGCAGGAAGAACCACAACACCTTCGAGATCAACGGCAGCAGGGGCTCGCTCAGCTTCGATCTGGAGAACCTCAACAACCTGCGCTTCTACTCTGTGGAAGATGCCGGGGATGTGCAGGGTTTCCACGAGATCATCGCGTGTTCGCTGGGCAAGCACCCGTATGCCGACAATTGGTGGTTCGACGGGCACCTGATCGGCTACGAGCACAGCTTCACGCACACCATCTACGACTGGATCCAGGCGGTTGCGGCGGGCGAGCCGACACATCCCGACTTCGGCGACGGCGTGCGCAACCAAGAGGTCTTGGACGCAGCGGCCAGGGCGTTCGCGAGCCGGCGCTGGGAGAGCGTCGGCTAGGCGCGCGGCGCCCGCCTTCGACGGGCGCTAGGCCGTGCTGTAATAAGAAATTGCGCATCGCCACTTGGAATATCAACGGCCTTCGTGCACGGCTCGAATACGTCCTGCACTGGCTTGGCGCCCGGCAGCCTGACGTCGTCGGGCTGCAAGAACTCAAGATGCTCGACGAGCAGTTCCCGGCGGCCGAGTTCGAGGCGGCCGGCTACCGCTCGATCACACACGGCCAGAAAGCTTGGAACGGAGTGGCGATCTTGAGCCGGCAGGAAGCGCAAGTGCGGCAGGTGGGCTTGCCGGGCCAGGAAGACTTCGGCTCGCGCCTGCTCACTGCGGACGTGGCGGGACTTCGCTTCACGACCGTGTACGTGCCCAACGGCAAGAGCCTCGAACACCCCGACTTCGAGCGCAAGCTGGCTTGGCTGGACGCGCTCGCGCAGCACTTCGCCGCGGGCCACTCGCCTGGCGACCAAGCCGTGCTGTGCGGCGACTTCAACATCGTGCCTGAAGCGCTCGACTCGTGGGACGAGGAACGACTGGCCGGCAGCATCTTCCACACGGAATCCGAGCGGGGGCGTTTTGCGTACTTGCTAGAATGGGGGCTGATCGACTTGTTTCGCCACCATCATCCCGGCGAGAAAATGTTCTCTTGGTGGGACTATCGCGCCGGTTCGTTCTACCGCAACCACGGATTGAGGATCGACTTCCTGCTCGGCACAAAGGCCATCGCCGATCGGCTCGCTGCAGCGCGCGTGGATCGCGACTATCGCAAGAAGGTGGACGGCCTGACGGCCTCCGACCACGCTCCCGTGATCGCGGACCTGAATTGAACTGCGGGCTTCTGTGCGAATCTGACTAGAGGGGTCTATTCAACGAATGATGCGTAGCAGCAGATGCATTCGCGCCTTGCTGGCAGTGGCCGCGCTGGGCTTGTGCCCTCTCGGCCTGCTCGGCCAGCAGGACCAGTCCCAACAGCGGCGCAATCCCCGCACGGAGTTCGAGCGGTTCTCCTTCGGGGTCCGCCTGGGCTACCACATCACCGCCCAGATCACCGAGGGCACGCACGACTTCACCAGCACGACCACCAATCCCCCGACGCTGTTCAAGACCACTTCCGAGCCGCAGCAGGATGCTTGGGGCGTTGGTGCGGGAGCGCAATTCAACCTGTTGCCGCGATGGGGCCTGACGGTTGACCTGATTGCCCACAGCGTCCGCTTCAAGACCGGCACGCGGGTCGAGCGCCGGGAGACGCCCACGCGAGGGCGCCAGCTTCTGTCGAACGAATTCATCGTGACTGAGGGCAATCACTGGGATATCCCGGTTCTGGCCCGCTACTACCTCAACGGTCCGCGCCAGCGGGTGCGCCCGTTTTTTTCGGGCGGCGTCGGCCTGCGCATGGTGCGCAATGCCAAGGCCACGCGTGAGATCGCCGACATCGATGGCGGGGAGAGCGAGTTCGTAACCGTCACCCCCGATGTGGTGACGGACAGCACGATGGCGCTGATCGGCGGAATCGGCTTCGAGCTGATCGACGACGTCAACCTCAAGCTGAGCGTCGAGGGGCGCTACATGCGCTGGCAGCAAAAGACCTTCGAAATCGGACTGGCCAATACCCTGCGCAACCACGTCGAGATCGTCTTGGGGCTGTCCTTCTAGCGCCCGGCGGAGATCGGAAGCGGCATCGTCCGGGGGACGCTCGTCACAGGTACGCTTGGAAGACGATGCCCAACCGACTCGCTGGCGAGACTAGCCCGTACCTGCTGCAGCACGCCGGCAATCCGGTCGATTGGTACCCGTGGTGCGAAGAGGCGCTAGAGAAGGCGCGGCGCGAAAACAAGCTGATCTTCCTCAGCATCGGCTACGCCGCCTGCCACTGGTGCCACGTGATGGAGCACGAGTCCTTCGAGGACGAGTCCGTCGCGGCGATTCTTAACCGGGATTACGTCTCGATCAAGGTGGATCGGGAGGAGCGTCCCGATCTGGACGAGATCTACATGGCGGCCACGATGCTGTTCTCGGGCGGGCACGGAGGCTGGCCCATGAGCGTGTTTCTCGCGCCGGACCAGAAGCCCGTCTTCGCAGGCACGTACTTTCCCAAGCACGATGCCCACGGCCGTCCCGGCTTCACGACAGTGCTGCGCTTCATCCAACAAAAGTGGCAGGCCGAGCAGGCCACGCTGGTTCACGACGCCGGCAGGGTAACCGACGCCCTGAGTCAGATGCTGGGCGAGCGATCTGGGGATGGCCAGTTCCCCGGCGCCGACACAGTCGAGCGAGGCGCGGCGGCGATCTATCGCGCATTCGACCATAGCCGCGGCGGCATCGCCAGCGGAACGAACAAGTTTCCCCAGAGCCTGTCCCTGGAATTGCTGCTGCGAGCGTTCCGGTCGGCTGGGCAAGTGCAGTATCGCGATGTGGTCGAACTGACCTTGGAGCGCATCTGCCTAGGAGGAATCTACGACCATCTCGGCGGCGGCCTGCACCGCTACGCCACCGATCCCGGCTGGCTCGTGCCGCACTTCGAGAAGATGCTGTACGACCAGGCGCTGGTGGCCTCCGTGCTCGTGGATGCTTGGCAGGCAGCGCAAGATCCGGGAAAGAAAGACCTATTCGCCGGCCGCGCATGCGGGATCTGCGACTACGTGCTGCGCGACCTGTGCAGCCCAGAGGGCGCGTTCTATTCCAGCGAGGATGCCGACAGCGAAGGGCAGGAAGGCAAGTTCTATATCTGGACCCGCGATCAGATCGGCGGCGCGCTTGCGGAGGCCGATGCCCGGATCTTCGCTTCCCACTACGACGTCTCGGAGCACGGCAACTGGATGCATCCCGGTGATGCTCACGTACCCAGCGGGCCGAAGACCGTGCTCCAGGTGGTGCGCTCCGCCGATGTCCTGGCTCGCTTGGATTCGGTTCCGGTTGCCGACGTCGAGGCAAGCTTGGCACGGTCCCGCCAGCTATTGCTCAAGCTGCGGGAACAACGGGTACGGCCCGGTCTCGACGACAAGGTTCTAACCGGCTGGAACGGGCTTATGATCACCGCTTTGGCACGGGTCGCGGCTGTCTTGGACCAGCCCCGCTACGGCGAGGCTGCGACGCGAGCGGCGGACTTCGCACTGGCGAGCATCCGCAGCGGCGACCGGTTGCTGGCAACCTACGGCAAGGGGCATGCGCGGCTGCGGGCCTACAGCACCGACTACGCTTTCCTGATCGAGGGGCTCTTGGCGCTGTACGAATGGAACGGCGAGCCCCGCTACCTGCTCGAGGCCGAGCGCTTGACCGACACGCTGATCGACCACTATTGGGACAGCGCCGAGGACGGCTTCTTCCTCACAGCGGAAGACCACGAGGATCTGCTCTTGCGCAGCAAGACGCTACAGGACGGGGCCACGCCGTCGTCGAATTCGGTGATGGCCCTGTCTCTGCAGAAGCTGGCCGTTCTGATCGGACGCACTGACTACCGCGAAAAGGCTGGCGCCATCTTGCGCTTGTTCGTCGATGCTTCCCTGCGAACGGTTTTCCAGCAAGAGCGATTGCTATGCGCGTTGGACGCGTGGCACCGAGGCTGGGACGAAGTGGCTATCGTCGGGCCGAGGCAGGACGCGAGGACGCGAGCTCTGCTGTCTAGGGCCCGCGCCGAGTATCGGCCCAATATGGTCATCGTCGTGTCCGAAGGGGAGGGGATTCCCGGCACCGGGCGGATACCCCTGCTTGAGGGACGCGGGATGATCGACGGCCGGCCAACGGCCTATGTCTGCCGCGATTACGTTTGCGAACGCCCGGTGTTCGAGCCGGACGAGCTGTTCACAGCGTCCTAGCGGCCTCAGCGGAGCGAGCTTGACACAGCGAGAGCCGAACCCGGATCGGGCCCGTGCGGGCGGCGGTAACGACGCGGCTGCGCCGGGACACAGCCAAGAGCGCATCGCAGTTCGCCCGGCCAAAGCGGGCGAGCTTCCGGCCATCCGGCGATTGATAGGCTTGTATCCCGACGAGCTGGTCCAAGACGAGCTCCCTCGGATCTCGTCGTTCTTCGTGGCCGAGAGCGAGGGATCGATCATCGGCTGCTGCGCGCTCCAGGTGTATTCGCGCCGGTTAGCCGAGGTGCGGAGCTTGGCGATCCACCCGGATTTTCGCGGCAAGGGCCTTGCCGCGCAACTGGTGGACGCCTGCCGGCGGCGGGGAATGGAGCGCAGGGTGCGGCAGCTCTTTGCCGTGACGAGCGAGCCGGGCTTCTTCGAAGGATGCGGGTTCACCGTGCACACGGGCTGGAAGACGGCCGTATTCGCAAACCTGGATGGCGATCCTTAGCCTCGGCAAGCAGGCGTCCCCCCGACAGATGCTGTGCGGCTAAGCCGGGCAGCGGTCAGCCGATCAGTCCCGGGACCACGTGACCATGCACGTCCGTAAGGCGGCGGTTGATGCCGTTGTGATAGAACGTCAGCCGTTCGTGATCCAAGCCCAGCAGGTGCAGCGCTGTCGCGTGTAAGTCGTAAATCGTCACCGGTTCCGAGGCCGGCTTGTAACCCAGCTCGTCGGATGCACCGTAGGACTGTCCGCCGGACAGGCCGCCGCCGGCCATCCAACAGGTGAAGCAACTGGGGTGGTGGTCGCGGCCCGCGCCGTCACCGGTCCCTTGCGCCACCGGTGTTCGGCCGAATTCCGTGACGCCAAGAACGAGGGTGTCCTCAAGAAGGCCCCGGCCCTGCAGATCCGCCAGCAGGCCCGCAACCGGCCGGTCGTACTCGCGCGCCATCTCTTCGTGATTCTTGACCAAGCTGGAGTGGGCGTCCCAGCTCTTTCCCGAGCCGCCATGGTAAATCTGCACGAATCGCACGCCGCGCTCCACCAAGCGACGCGCCAAGAGGCAGTTCTTGGCCAGACTCTGCGTGGCCTCCTCGCCGTGCCCGTAGAGGCGGCGCGTGGCTTCCGATTCCCGGTTGAGGTCGGCAATCTCCGGCACGCTGAGCTGCATCTTCGCAGCAACCTCGTAGCTGCGGATTCTCGCTTGGAGGCTCGAGTCGCCGGGGTGTGCGTCGGCGTAGCTGCGGTTCATCTCCCTCAGCCACGCAGCCGCTCCCCTGCGAGCTGTTGCGGAGACACCGCCCGGCGTAGTCAGATCGGGCACCGGATCCCCGTCGCCATGGGTGCGGAACGCCGTGCCCTGCACGGTCGCTGGGAGGAATCCGTTGGTCCACTGCGCCGACCCTCCCCAGGGATGGCTATTCGGGTCGGGCAGCACCACGAAGGCGGGCAGGTCTTGGTTCTCCGTGCCGAGTCCGTACGTCACCCATGCCCCCATCGCCGGGAAGCCGGTCAGGATGAAGCCGGTGTTCATTTGCGCCACGGCGGGCATGTGGTTGGCGCTGTTGGCGACCATGCTGCGCAGCAGCGTGAGTCGATCGGCTTGCTCGGCGAGCTGCGGCAGCAGGCTGCTGACCCACAGGCCGCTCCGGCCGCGCCTGCGGAACTCCCACGGGCTGGCCCGGAGACTCCCGCCCTGGCCGAAGAACGTCGGCATCGCGTAGGGCTTGCCGTCGCGCTTGTGCAATTCCGGCTTGAAGTCAAATGTGTCCAGGTGGCTCATCCCGCCCACGGCGAAAATCTGGATCACTCGCTTGGCCCGGGGCTTGAAGTGCGGCAGACTGCTCGAGGTCGGAGACGCCCCAGCAGGCTTCACGGCCTGAGACGGCAGCATGGACGCCAGCGCTAGCCAGCCGAAACCGCCTGCGGCGTCCAGCAGCAGCTGCCTGCGAGAGGACCTAGCGAACATACAAGAACTCGCTTGAGTTTAGGAGCCCCCAGCACAGGGACTCCAAGCCGTGATCTTGGACAAGCCGCCTGCTGCTTGCCATCTCGCGCCCGTTCGGGGAGCGCCCGTATGCCAGGGCGAACGCGCGCCGGATGCGCCCGTCCAGTTGCGGCGCTTCTCGGCGAAGCCGCGCACTGAAGCCCTCCACCCGTTGCTGGACGAAGGCGTTGTTCATCAGGCTCAGCGCTTGCAGGGCCGTAGTTGTGGAGCGTCTTCGCGGCGTCTTGACCGCAGGCAGCGGGCAGTCCAACGCCTCGAGCATGGGATCCCCCGCCGTAATGATGTTCATCCGGTACACCGTGCGGCGGCGGTGGTCCGGCGTGTCGGCGGGCGTGAGCAGGTAGCGCCTGAGAGAGCCGCGCGCATCGCCGTACTCGAAGGGGCGGAAGCTCGGTCCGTTGAATGCGCGATTGAGGTCCCCGCTTACCGCCAGCATGCTGTCGCGCACAGGTTCCGCGTCCAGGCGGCGCGGGAGGAACCTCCAAAACAGGCGGTTGTCGGCATCTTGGGCGGCAGCGTTTGGGTCGAATCGCGAGGATTGGCGGAATGCCTGCGACATCAGGATGCGCTTGTGGAGAGCCTTCAGGCTCCAGCCCTGCCGAACAAGGTCCGAGGCGAGCCAGTCCAGTAGTTCCGGATGGGTGGGCTGGCCGCCGTTGAAGCCTAGGTCGCTGGGGTTGGTCACGAAGCCGTGTCCGAAGTGCTGCTGCCAGACCCGATTGACGATGGCGCGGGCGAACAGCGGGTTGGAAGGATGGGCAATCCATTCCGCCATCGCCAGGCGCCGTTCCCCTTCGTTGGCCAGCGGGGTCAGGTCGAGGCCTGCCTGCAAGCCTTGGACGCACGATAGCCCTGCCGGGCCGACCTGCCTGCCAACTTGGTCCACCTTGCCCTGGAGCAGGACGTGGGTCGGCTCGCTCGGACGGATTGATGCGGCATAGGCCAATGGCGGTTCCGGAATGCCCTCCAGTTCAGTCGCCAGCAGTTCGCGCTCTGCTTCGAGCGTCGCGATCCGCTCGCGCTGGGATTGCGGCATTCGG
>JAJDZN010000088.1 GCA_022824585.1 Bryobacterales bacterium
GGCATTGTAGTGCCACGCCCGATTTCTGCCTACCCTAAGCTATTGCAATAGCTTGGTTTAGCGAAACGCGAAAATCAAACTGTCGAAGATGAGTCTGGCCGAGTAGGCGTCGCCCCAACGGGGCTCTAGTTGAACACCCACGGGCGGGCTTGCTTGACCGCCAGCTGACCGTCGGAGGTGACCTTGAACTCGATCTCCATGGCGAACCGCTCGTTGGCGGAGACTTGGTACAGATCGCGGAACCGGCCGTGCACAGTGCGCAGGTAGGTGCGCAGCTCGTTGCGGTGCTCGTCGCTGAGGATCACGCGGCCGTCAGTGGTTCGGTTGGAGCTGCGAATGAACCGGTCGTCCCGGGAGCCGCGCGTGCTGAGCAGCAGTTCTTCCGGGATCGACTCGCCTTCCGGGTTCGTGACCAGGTCTTCGCCGACCTGGGCGTTGACGTAGTACATGCGCGGCCGGCCGTCTCCGCCGGTTTGGTACACGATGTCCTCGGTGACTGCCACTCCATTGGCGCGCTCGCCCGAGTAGTTCGGGTGGACCAGCACGCCCATCGCGGCCGCCGTGTGGTCGATGCGGAAGAATGCGCGTTCTTCATAGGCGCGGAAATTCCAGAGGCTGGCGTAGACCTGCTTGACCGACTTGGAGATGTGGCCCTCGTCCGGGTGGTGCGTGAACGAGTCGTACAGGCCGGCGCCGCTAAAGCCCGGCAGGTCCTCGTTGTTGGTGCTGGAGCGCAGGCGAACCGCGCGCCCCTGCGGGAAGCCTTCGTGCATGGACTGCAGGTCGGCGAGCATCCAGCCCGGCATTTCTCCGGCGCGGACCGTCTTGCGGAACTGCCGCAGTGCCTCTTCGCGAACGCCGGTGTCGGTTGCGAACCCGGGCTCGGCGAACATCGCCGCGGCCCGTTCGTAGAGCCCGTTGTGGCGCATGAAGCTGTCGTAGAAATAGAACGGTATCGCGAATCCCTCCGGCACCACGCCGGCCGGGAAGTCCAGGCTGCCCAGAGTGGCGACATTGGCCGCCTTCACGCCCACGCTGGCAGAGTCGTCGAAGCCGAGTTCGCTCAGCGGGCGAATCGCCTTGATCTGGAGGTCGCGTTTCGGAACGAGCGTTTGGTCGGGGCGCAACTTGGCGAAGTGGCTCTCAACTTCCTGAACAGTCGCCTCGCGGAGTTGGTAGCCATCGGGAGTGACGTTGTAGCGGACGTACTTGCCGGTTAGGCCGACGATGTCCGGGTTCTCAGCCGCCCCCTTGATGAATGCGTTCGGCACGCCATCCTGCACGGCCCGCAGATTCACGTGGGAGAGCGGCGTCTGCCGGACGCTGGTGATGATCCCGGCCACGCGCGGCATCTCGTTGGGGAGGCTCTCGTAGGGCACCACGTCGCGCTCCCTCGGGCGCTCGTCGGGCGACATCAGCCGCAAGTAGCCGAAGCCCTCGGCGGCGTTGAGCGGAAGATAAGCGATTTCGCCGAACAGGTCCTCTTCCCGGAAGACCGCCAGGTTGGCTGCGTCGTATTGGTCGCGCTCTTGCTCGTAGCGTGCGACAGCGGCTGGCAGGGGATAGTACGCTAGCTGGCCGTCGACGATCGGAGCGTGCTCGGCGAGGAGATCGTGGGCGAGCCGGATCATCTCGAACGGGTACGAGTCTCTCGGTTCGAACTCGAACGTGTAGAGCCCAGCTTTCCCGTTGGGTGCGGTGAGCAGCGGGCGGAATACCAAGACGCCGCGCATCGTGCCGGACTGCCCGCCGCGCCCGCTGAAGCCAAGGCCTACGGCGCGCATGAATTGCGGGTGGGCGCGGAAGTTCTCAGTGTTCATGAAGTACATCTGCGGCGCATCGGAGTTCGCTTCAGTGATGACGAACTTGACGAACTCGAGGCCGCGCAGGCCGGCATCGATCATGACCTGTTCGCCCTGGTAGGAGAACTTCTCGAAGGTTGCTCTGTCGGGAATCGTGGCTGCGCCCTCTTCCGGTATCAGTTCGTCAGGCTGCTTTCGCTGGGCCGCGACTTCTCCGGAACCTGCTCCCGGCCCCCGTCCGAAACCGCGCCCGCCGCGCCCCCGTCCGCCGCGGCTTGGCAGGAACTCGCTCTCGGCGAGCGCTCCGCTGCTGTCGCTGTCCAGGCTTGCGAGTGCTGTGCTCGCGGCCTCGATCTCGGCGGCTTCGAGGCTCCCGCTGCCGTCGCTGTCGAGCGCGTTAACCAGCGGGATAGCGCGCAGCATGCCGCCGGGACCTCCTGGGCCACCCTGCCCGCGCCCGCCGAAGGCGCCCCCGCCAGGCAGCATTTCGCCTTCGCTGAGACGTCCGTCGCCGTCTGAGTCCAGCGAGCGCAGCGCTGCGCTGGCTGCCGCCATTTCCGCAGCCGAGATTTCGCGGTCACCATTGGCGTCCAGCACATCCGCGACTGGCAGCGTGCCGCGCGGCGGGCCTTGGCCGCGGCCCGGGCCCCCGCGTCCGCCGAATCGGGGCAACAGTTCTTCTCCGGCCAACGTGCCGCTGCCATCGGCATCCAAGCTCGCCAGCGACGCCGACGCCTGGCGGATCTCTCCGGGGCTGATCTCCCCGTCACCGTCCGAATCGAGGGCTGCCAGCACGGGAATGCGACGCAACATGCCCGCAGGGCCGCCTCCGCCCGGCCTTGCTCCTCCGCCCGGACCCGCAGGTCCCGCTCCGCGCCCGCCGCCGGGCCCTCCGCCCGGCCTTCCGCCGAATTGGGGCAATAGTTCTTCCGGGCTGAGGACTCCGCTGCCATCCGTGTCGAGCGTTGCCAGCGCGGCCGGAGCGGCGCCGATTTCCGCTGCCGATAAGATGTCGTCCGCGTCTGCATCGAGCGCGGCCATCACTGGGAACATCCTCATCATGCCGGGCGGGCCTTGCGCGAAGAGCGCTGTACAGGCCGCCGCGAAGACGGCCAAGCCGAGAGCTCTTGAGTGGGAGTTCATGATGCTTCCTTTGTTCCGTTGGCGCGAGCCGCCGCTTGCTGTTCCCGATCGTCGAAGAAGAGCGTGAGTTCCGCGGTATCGCGGACCAAGTCCATGCGTCCGACGGAAACATGCCGAATTGGCAGTCCGGTCCGTGCGCGCAGGTCGGCGAGCAGTTCTTCCTTGCGTGACGGCACGACCAGCTCGATCTTGTCGTAGTTGATCTGCTTGCTCGCCTCGAAGTGAAAGCCCCATTCGCGCTCTAGCACGAACATGACGAGAACCACAACCGCGTTGGATGCCAGCATCCGGGTGTAGTCGGATTCCGTCGCCAGCACCGAATTCATCACCGCCAGCGCGATCAGCACGAACAGGTAGGTCATCTCGCGGGCCGAGATCGTGTCCGTGCGGTAGCGCAGCACGGAGAAGATCGCGAATAGGCCGAAGCCCACGCCGATACTCAGATCGACGCTGGTCAGCAGGCCGAGCACGAAATAGGTCACTGTGCTGAACGTCAGGAACGTCAGCACGTACTGTTTGTCCTGAGTCGTCGGGTAGTAGATCAGACGGACGACCAGCAGCGCCACTGCGAGGTTGAATCCGGCTCCGGCGAGGTGGGCGAGCAATTCAGGCTGCATGGCAGTCTCCTCGGGCCAGCTTGGCCAGCATGCGGAGCTTGGGCCGCGCCTGGCTGCGCTTCAACTGCGGGTAGAGCAGTACCGCCCCGACGCAGTACTTGCTAAACCCGGTCGGGCGGGATCCGAGCGAGCGCATGTGGCGGAAGAACGGCGACGTCCGGTCGAAGCGCTCCTGCTTGAGTTCGCCGACCACGACACCCGGAATCTGAATCGCGCCGGTTTGGATCTGGAAGTGGACGCCAACATCGAGCGTGACTCGCTCTCGACTCGTCTTGCTCACGAGCGTGATGCGCTCGAATCGATTCCATATCGTTGGCTGTAGCCGCTCGCTGTCGATCTGCGCATGAGCGGCAATGAAGGTGCCCTCTGCCACGCTCAGCTCGGTGACGATGTCGGGGGTCTCGGTCCGGGCCTTGACCGAGCGGCGCGGCCCGATCTTGCGCTTGAGTTCGAAGAACGAGCGGCCCGAGTCGACATACTGGCGGCTGCGGACCTTGAGAGCGCGGCGCGCGGCGCGCTGGTGCCTGCGGTACAGGTCGAATCCGGCTGTGTCGAAGTAGAGCGTGCGGTAGTGGTGCAGGCGCACACCGCCAACTTCCAATACTCGGTAGTCCTGCCGCAGGGAATCGAGCAGAGCCGGCAACTGGCCTTGCGGCAGCAAGAACTTCGTGTCGCAGCGGTCTTGCGAGGCCCGCTGCCCGATCGCCTCCAAGGGTACTGGCGCGAACGCGGCAAGGCGGTCGCGAACTTGGTCTGCGAATGAGCATGCGCTACGGGAGGACATATCGGGTTGGCGTTTCTGCCACGGCGGCACTGTGCAACGCCCCTGCACGCCTTGCATTTGTAGGCGCGGGTAGGTGTCGGACGGTCACTTGCCGTTCGTCAAATGGTTGTAAAGCAGGGGGCGCGATGTATCGGTGCGCAGCCAGGAGCGGCCGGCAGCCCCTGGGCTCTGCTACGCATCCTCCGGCGACAGAGGGAGTTGCGCGCGATCGCGGGTCGCTCGAATCGGCAGCCTCGCCGCCGGGCGCCGGTCTCCGCGGCCGCGCCTGACCTATAATCGTTTGGTCAATCCGGCCGCCCTGCGGCGAGAGCCGGGGGGCGCGGGAGAGGAGCGAATCATGTCGGGCTATGCGCATCCTGAAGTACTCGTTACGACCGATTGGGTCGACCAGCACGGCCGCGACGACGGCGTCCGGGTCGTGGAGGTCGACGTGGACACCGGCTCTTACGACGAAGGTCACGTGCCAGGTGCGATCGGTTGGGCGTGGGACAGCCAGCTGTGCGACACGCTCGTGCGCGACATCGTGCCCAAGGACCGCTTCGAGAAATTGCTGGGCGACAGTGGCATCAGCCGGGACACGACTGTCGTGCTCTACGGCGACAACAACAACTGGTTCGCAGCCTGGGCGTTCTGGCAGCTGAAGATCTACGGCCACCCAGATGTCAGGCTGATGAACGGCGGGCGCGTGAAGTGGCTGGCGGAGGGGCGCGAAGTCTCCCTGGAGGCTCCCGAAATCGCGCCGGCGGACTATTCCGCCTCCGAACCGGACCTTTCGATCCGGGCCTTCTTGGACCAAGTCCGGGAGGCGTCGGGCTCAGGTGCTGCCGATATGGTCGATGTGCGCAGCCCGGCCGAGTTCAGCGGCGAGATCCTCGCCCCTCCGGGCCTGCCCGAGACGTGCCAGCGCGGCGGGCACGTGCCGGGCGCGCGGAACATTCCGTGGGGCAAGGCCTGCGCCGAGGACGGCACGTTCAAGAGTGCCGGGGCTCTGCGCGAACTCTACGCCGCCGAGGGCATCACCGGCAACAAGCCGATCGTCGCGTACTGCCGCATCGGCGAGCGTTCCAGCCATTCTTGGTTCGTGCTCAAGTACCTGCTGGGCTACGACGGCGTGAGCAACTATGACGGGTCGTGGACCGAGTGGGGCAACCTTGTCGGCGCGCCGGTCGAGCGCGGCGCATGAAGGCCGAGAGCTTCAGCGTCACCGAACTAGAACTGGCAGGCTGGCCGGTGCGGATTACCTCCTACCGCATAGGCGAGACTTGGCACGCCAAGGCGGACAACGTCTCTCCTGGCGCCAACATCGCCCGGGCCAAGGCGGAGGGAAGGGAGCAGGCCGAGGCCACGGTGATCGAGCGCGCTTCCGCGAGATTAGGGGCCACTCGGCGTCGCCCCCAAGGCTGAGCTAGGTTCCTGATGAGATTCCAGATCTTTTCCGACATCCACGGCGACTTCGCCAGCTTGCGGCAAGCCGTCGCGGTCGAAGCGGACGTATTCATCGCGGCCGGCGACCTGGTGACCCACCCGGCCCCGCTCGACCCTTGCGCGGAGGTTCTCGCGCCCTTGGGCGATCGCCTCTGGGTCATGCCGGGCAACAATGAGACAGCCGAGCAGGTGCGCGAGTTCTGCGAGCGCCACGGCTTTCGCAACTTTCACGAGGAAGTCCACGAGGTGGCTGGCGTGCATTTCGCCGGCTTGGGCTATTCCAACCCCACGCCGTTCGACACTCCCGGGGAATACTCGGAGGAGGATCTGGCCGCCAAGCTGTCCTGTTTCGCCGGCCGGTTCCCCCAGGTCTTGGTCTGCCACGCCCCGCCGCTAGACACGCCTCTCGACGAGGCCGGCCCTGGCCTGCACTTCGGCTCCAAGGCCGTCCGCGACTACATCGACGAGCACCAGCCGGAGTACTGCTTCTGCGGGCACATCCACGAGGGTTCTGGCCGGACCGTGCGACTCGGCGCGACGCTGGCGGCGAATGTCGGCAAGCCGGGCTACCTGCTGGAACTGTGAGTGCGTCGGCCGCGCTGCGCGCTAAAATAGACGTGCGGTTGCTTGTCTCACTATCCCGCCGCTGACCCACCCGATGTCCGATGCGCCTGAAGGGGCAGTTGTCGCGCTGCCTGTGGCGGGCGACCAATCTGCTAGCAGCGCCAGCTTCTGGCTGTGCGCCGCGACGCTGTGGCGGCGCGAACTGCGCGGCTTCTACCGCCAGCGCAGCCGAGTCGTCGGCACGCTGTCCACGCCGCTGCTGTTCTGGCTCGTGCTAGGGTCGGGATTCGGCTCTTCGCTGCTGGCGTCCGAGGGTGGCTACGCGCAGTTTTTCTTTCCGGGGATGCTGGCGCTGAGCGTGCTGTTCACGTCGATCTTCGCCAACATCTCGTTGATCGAGGATCGCCGCGAGGGGTTCCTGCTGGGCGTGCTGGTGGCCCCAGTGTCGCGCCTTGCTCTGGTGTTGGGAAAGGTCGGCGGGGCCACCACCCTAGGTGCCATTCAAGGCGCCCTGCTGTTGCCGCTGGCGCCGTTGGCGGGCCTTTCGATCGATGTCGCAAGCCTGCCGCTGGTGTTCGCGGCGCTGTTGCTGATGGCGTTCGGCGTGACCTGCTTGGGATTCTTCTGCGCTTGGTGGCTGAACTCGGTGCAGGGCTTCCACTCGATCATGAACCTCGTGCTCATGCCGATGTGGCTCGTCTCCGGCGGGGTCTTCCCCCTGGACGGCTCGTCGGCGTGGCTGCGCTGGCTGACGGCGGCCAACCCCCTGGCCTACGGCGTGGCCGAGCTGCGCCGGCTGCTGGACGCGCCCGGAGCCGGCACGGTTCCGGCGCCCGAGTTGTCATGGCTGGTGCTGGCGGGCTTCGGCGCTCTCATGCTGCTGGCGGCGTGGCGCAAGGCGGTGCGCTCCGAGGCGGCGCACCTGTCCTGATTCTTGGCACGCGGCGCGAACCGACCGAATGGATTTCACCGACCTGCCCGCGCTCAACGCCAGCCTGAACTCGGTCGCGGCGGTGTTGCTGACGCTCGGATACGTGTTCATCCGTCGCGGGGACATGCAGCGCCACAGGGCCTGCATGCTCTGCGCCTGCGGGGCTTCGGTAGCGTTTCTCGCCAGCTATCTGGTCTACCACTGGCAGGTGGGCTCCGTGCCGTTCACGGGCCAGGGCTGGGTCCGGCCCGTCTACTTCTCGATCTTGCTCAGCCACATCGTGCTGGCGATCGTGATCCTGCCGCTGGCCGTGACCACGCTGCTGCGCGCATGGCGCGGCGACTATGACCGCCACCGCGCCATCGCCCGCTGGACTTGGCCCCTCTGGATGTACGTCTCGCTCACCGGCGTGGCTATCTATTTGATGCTCTACCACTGGTAGGTCGACCTTGCTGGCAACGCTGCGCACGCTGTTTCCTTACCTGCTCCGCTACCGCTGGCGCTACGCGGGAGGCTTGACCGCGCTGCTGTTTCGCGGCGTGCTGGCGGCCGGAGTGCCGTTGCTGATCGGGCGGGCGGTGGACCAGCTGGCCGCGGGCGAGCAAGAGGCTGCCGTGAATACCGTGCTGCTGGTGCTCGGCGTCGCCGCCAGCAAGGGGATCGCGCAATATGCGATGCGCTGGATTCTGATCACGATCTCGCGCGACATCGAGTACGACTTGCGCAACCACATTAGCGCCCACTTGGTCACGCTGGATCGGACGTTTTACGAGCGCTTCCGCACCGGGGACCTGATGGCGCGGGTGACGAACGACCTGGCCCAGGTGCGCTCGCTGCTGGGACCGGGCCTGATGTACACGGCCGAGATCGGGGTTGTGATCGCAGCGGTGCTCTCCATCATGGCTTGGACCGACTGGCTGCTCACGCTGGTCATCTTCGCGCCCATGCCGCTGATCTCGCTGGCGGTCGGACACTTCGGCCGCCGCACGCACGAGCAGTTCCAGACCGTCCAGAAGCACTTCTCCGGGATCAGCGTCCGGGTACAAGAGCACTTGGCCGGCCTGCGCATGCTGCGGGCCTACAACCAAGGCCCGGCCGAAGTCGGCAGGTTCGCCGCTGCCAATGCCGACTATGTCGAGGCCAGCCTCGGGCTGGTCCGCATCTGGCGCAGCTTCTATCCCCTGCTGGAGCTCTTGGTCGGGCTGACTGGCATCAGCCTCCTCGGATTCGGGAGCTGGCGGGTGCTGCAGGGCGCGATGACCGTCGGCACCTTCACGATGTTCATCTATTTCGTGGCAATGTTGGCGTGGCCCATGATCGGCATGGGCGTGGTGGTCAACATCACCCAGCGCGGCGTCGCCTCGCTGGGGCGACTCAACGAACTGTTGAACTATCGCCCGCGGATCGCCGACGCGCCCGATGCGCTGCGATCCTATGATTACGTCCGCGGGGTGATCGAGTGGCGGGCCGTCTGCGTCCAATACCCGAACGCCGGCGGCCAAGCTGTCCGCGATGTGAGCCTTTCCGTGCAGGAAGGCGAGTCGCTGGCGATTATCGGCCCGGTCGGCAGCGGCAAGTCCACGCTTGCCAGCCTCGTGCCGAGGCTGTACGACCCGACCCGGGGCGAAGTCTTGCTCGAAGGCATCAGTGTCCGGCGACTGCCGCTCGACGTGCTCCGCAAGCAGATCGGATATGTGCCGCAAGAGACGTTCCTGTTCAGCCGCACGATTGCGGACAACATCCGGCTGGGACGGCCCGACGCGAGTGCCGAAGAGGTCCGCGAGGCCGCTCGCGTCTCGTTGCTGGGCACGGACGAGGATAACTTCCCGGATGGACTGGACACCCTCGTCGGCGAGCGCGGCATCACGCTTTCGGGAGGCCAGAAGCAGCGCGTGGCGCTTGCCAGGGCATTGCTGAGGGATCCCGGCGTCGTGGTGCTCGATGACGCCACTTCCAGCCTCGACGCCGAGACCGAGCATGCCTTGCTGGAACGCATGCGCAAGGCGACCCGCAATCGCACCCTGCTGATTGTCACGCACCGGGTCTCCTCCGCCCGGCTGGCGGACAGGATCGCGGT
Organism: Bryobacterales bacterium; assembly: GCA_022824585.1. Lineage (GTDB taxonomy): Bacteria > Acidobacteriota > Terriglobia > Bryobacterales > UBA6623 > VXMF01. The sequence goes on from JAJDZN010000088.1 coordinate 9,344, forward strand.
GATGGATGCGGGACGGGTCGTCGACTCCGGCTCCCACGAGGAACTGCTTGCCCGGGGCGGCCTGTACGCTCGCATCCACGAGCGCCAGCGCATCGAAGAGGAACTGGCCAAGCCATGAGCACCGGACGCAGCATCGGCTTGGAGGCCGCTCGGGAGACGCTCCCGGACACTCCGCTGTACGACCTGGCAATCCTCAAGCGCCTGTGGCGCTACCTGCGGCCGTACTCCGTGCTCGCGACCGCATCGCTTGTTCTGCTGATGCTGAATTCAGCCTTGGGCGTGATCTTCCCGGTGCTCACGCAGGTCGCGGTGGACCGCTATCTCAAGCCCGATCCGACGGCGGACTCGTTGCTTGATCCCTGGCTTCCATCCGAACCGATGCAAGGCATCCTTTGGTTGGCCGGTCTGTCCTTGGCAGCGCTGCTGCTGGGTGTGCTGACGCGGGCGGGGCAGATCCACACGATGAACTGGACGGGCCAGCGCGTGATGCGCGACATGCGGCAGGAGGTGTTCGGGCACCTGCAGCGCCTGCCCGTCGCTTACTTCGATCGCACACCCAGCGGCCGGCTGGTGACACGGGCGACTACCGACGTGGACGTGCTCAACGAATTGTTCACTTCGGGCTTGGTGGCCGTAGCTGGCGACGTGCTCACGCTGTTCTGCGCCTTTGGGGCGATGTTCTACCTGAGCCCGCGGCTGACCTTGGTCTATCTCGGCATCGGTCCGCTGGTGTGGGTCGTGAGCATGATCTTCCGGCGGCGCGCCCGCAGCAGCTTTCGCGACGTGCGCAAGGCCGTCGCCAAGCTTGCTTCCTTCCTGCAAGAGTGCTTCACGGGCATTTCGGAGATTCAACTGTTCAACCACGAGCAGCATGCTCTGAGCGACTTCGAGGCCATCAACGACGAGCACCGCAGGGCCAACTACCGCTCGGTGCGGGCGCATGCCGTGTTCTTTCCGGTGATCGAGTGGATCAGCCTGCTGGGGGTGGGCCTGCTGATCGTCTTCGGCGGCGCGTGGGTCGTTGCCGGAAGCGTGTCCCTAGGGGTCTTGCTGGCATTCCTGCAGTACGGAACCAGGGTCTTCCGGCCGATCCAAGACTTGGCAGAGAAGTACAACGTCTTGCAGGCGGCCATGGCGGGCGCCGAGCGGATCTTCGAGTTGTTGGACACCGAGCCGGACGAGATGCAGGCGGCCGCCGGTCAGGGCGAGCTTGAGCAGCCCAGCGTCGAGTTCCGCAATGTCTGGTTCGCTTACAAGGACGAGGACTGGGTGCTGGAAGATGTCAGCTTCAAGGCTCCGCCCGGCGGCATGGTGGCGGTGGTCGGGCACACCGGGGCGGGCAAGAGCACCCTTGTCAGCCTGCTTCTGCGCTTCTACGAAATCCAGCGCGGCACGATCTTGGTTGGCGGGCGGGATATCCGAGAGTGGAGTCCCGAGGCGCTCCGGGCGCACTTCAGCGTCGTCTTGCAGGACTCGTTCCTGTTCTCGGGCACGATCGCAGAGAACATCGGTCTCGGCGATCCCGAAGCACCGCCTGAGGCGGTCCGCGGCGCGGCCGCGAACGCACACTTGGCGGACCACATCGAGTCGCTGCCCGGGGGCTATGACGAGCCGGTGCTCGAACGCGGCGCCGGGCTTTCGGTCGGGCAGAAGCAGTTGATCTCGTTCGCCCGCGCGCTGGTGCACGAGCGCCCCTTCCTGATACTGGACGAGGCGACCTCGAGCGTGGATCCCGATACCGAGCGCAAGATCCGCGACACGCTCTCCAAGCTGTTCGTCGGCAGGACGTCCATCGTGATCGCCCACCGGCTGTCTACCATTCAACGCGCGGACAGTATCGTTGTCCTGCACCGGGGTCGGGTGATCGAACATGGCGGGCACGACGAGCTGCTCGCGCGGGACGGAGTCTATGCCCGCTTGCACAGGCTGCAATCGTTGGCGGAAGCCGTGCCAGTGCCGCAGTGAGCGGGACAGGAACTACTCGCAGAAAGAGGGTCCTCCTGCCATCGCATAGCAAAGCGCATAGGTGCCAGGGACGCACTTCACAATTCGGGAGAATCCTTTCGCGTGCGGCTCTTGGACAGCACTGCTCTCATTTCCTCCAGAGCCTCCCGCCCTTCTTCATCTGATCGCGCAGCCTCCAACTCGCTGACAAGTCTGGGACTCCACCGACTCTCTGAATCGAGCGTAGATTCCAAGGCCCGAATGATGTAGCGATTTCGGCTCATGCCCAGTTCCCTCGCCTGACGGTCAACCGATTCCAGCAGATCCGCTGGAAGGTGGACCGCAGTAGTCATGTTGAGTAGATCACCGTTCTATTCGACGGCCAGCCGTTTTGACTCGATTCACCAATCCGAATCAATGTTTGGATTGAAAGGACATTCGGTGCTTCGATTCGGCGCAGGGACGGTCCTTGCGGCAAAGTCGCGTGGCAACGTAACTTCTTGCTCCGGACCCGATTCTTGATTGCATGGTGAGCAGCAGTCATGAATTCTGATCGGTGGTCGGCGAATACGGTGAATCGAAGCCGGAAATCCCGATCTTGCGGGTCGTCGGGATGCGCCAGAATCTGGGAATCGCCCGTTGCAGTGTTGGCACTCTTGGCCGTGGCGCTAACTGGAAGCGTGCGTGCGCACCACAACTTCGCGAGTGACTACGACCCGGGCAAGATGCTGGTCGTGCGCGGCACAGTCGCAGAAGTCCGATACGTCAATCCGCATATTCGCATCGTGATCGAACAGATCACCGACGATGGCAAGCCGCTGAGGGATGCGCAAGGCAATCCTGTCCGCTGGACTGGCCAGACCATGTCAGTGCGGGTAGCCCAGCGCCGGAACTTCACGCGCACCTCGTTGCGGATCGGACAGGTGATCAGCCTCCGCGGATGGTTGTCCAGGCAGGAGGGCGTGCGGGAGATGGGAGTGAGCGCGATCATTCAGGAATCAGGGCATGTCTTCCTCGCTCGGGAGCACATTCAAGGAGGCCGACGGAGCCCACCTCCCCCTATCCCGGCTTGCTACCCGGGGCGCCCGCTGAGAGGTGACAGCATGCCTCTCCAATCCCGAACTCGGTCGCTGGAATCTACCCAATAGCGAGCGGGCGCTGTTCCCTTGTTCCTGCCGTTCCGGCCGACGCTCCGCCAGTCTGCTTGCGGGGTTCGGGCGGTGCGCTCGCATTCCCCAGCGCCGTCTTCGCGGCAGCCCTCGTCGACGGAATCACCGTTGGCATGCCTTCGGTAGCCTTGACGCGGGCAACTGCACTCGGCCGGGAGCCATCGGTGTCGCGACTTGACTCATTGGGCCAAATGCATCAGTTCTGTAACCCGACCGTGATCGCCGCCCCGTCTTCGCCGACCGCGAATTTGCAGTCTGCGAACTTGGGCGTCCGGAAACGCCGCGAGCCCGTACGACATCCGAGCGCCTGCCGAGGGCCAGCTTCAGGGCACGAGTTCTTTGGTCTCGCTGTAGTAGGGATTCGGCTCGCGCGGTTCAACTGCATCCGTAGCGTCGCGCCAAGCGACGAGCTCCCGGTGCAGTTCGCTGGCCTTTGCGGGCATGGCATCCGCCAAGTTCCTGGCTTCGCTGATGTCGGTCGCAGTGTTGTACAACTCCAGGCGCCCGTCCTCGAAGTACTCAATCAGCTTCCAGTCGCCTTTGCGAATGGCGCTCGCTGGCGTCGCGCGACCCGTCAGATACAGCGGATAGTGCCAGAAAATCGCGCGATCGTCCAGCGCGGGGAGTCCCTTGAGCAGCGGCGCGAAGCTCTCGCCATCGACCGGCTGGCCCGCCGGCAAAGAAACGCCCGCCAGCTCGGCAAACGTTGGCAGGAAATCGACGCTGGTGATCGGGGTCAGCGACTTGGTCCCTGCTGAGATCACGTCAGGCCATCGCACGCAGGTCGGCACGCGGACCCCTCCTTCGTAGAGCGAGCCCTTGACCCCGCGCAGGGGCCTGTTGATCGAAACTCTGGTGCCGCCGTTATCCGACGAGAAGATGACCAGAGTCTTTTCGGCGAGGTCGAATTCGTCGAGGGTCTCGAGGATGCGGCCAACACTGGTGTCAACTGCCTCGACCATGGCCGCGTAAGTCGGATTGTACGGATTCTCGTTTCTTGTCCAGGCTGCGAGCTTCTCTTCGTACTTGGCGACCAGATGGCGGCGGGCGACCAGCGGGCCGTGGACGTCCCAATGCGAGAGGTACAAGAAGAATGGCCCATGGCGGTTTTCCTTGATGAAATCAACGCCTACGTCGGTCAGGTCAAACGTCACGTTGGGATCGTCGTAGTGGTTCTTCTCGGTGCCGGGCCTGCCGTCGCTGCTGCTTACGTCGAAGCCCTGAGTGTCGGGCCCTGCATGCCATTTCCCGAACCGCGCGGTCGCGTAGCCACCCTGTTTGAGCACCTCGGCGATGCTGACCACGCTCGGGTCCAGAGCCTGCCGGATCTCGAAGGCATCGGGTATCGAATCGGTGATCCCGGCCCGCTCCCAGAAGCGCGGCTGCAGCGGGACCCGGAGCTTCATTTGCCGGGGGTCGATCTTGGACCTGCCGCCCGGCGTGTAGACCATGTGGCGCGGCGGGTACATGCCGGAGATCAAGCTAGCCCGGGTCGGGGCGCAATTCGGCCCGCTCGTATAGGCGTTGGCGAAAATCATCCCCTCTTCCGCCATGCGGTCTAGATGGGGCGTCTCGTAGAATTCGTCGCCGTTGAAGCCGACGTCGTTCCAGCCAAGGTCGTCCGCAAGGATCAGGACAATGTTCGGCGGCTCGCCGGTCGCGGCCATGCTCAAGGCAAGCGCCAGGACGATTCCTCGTGAGATCGGGTGCTTCATGCAGTTTTCGAGTCGTTTGGCCGTGGCTATTCCGGGGCGGTACGGTTGGCCTGGATCCATTCTTCGGCGCTTGCTATCAGGCCTGGATGTTCCGAGGCGATGTCATTCGACTCGGAGATGTCTGTCTCGAGGTCAAACACCTGCCAGGACCCGGGCTCGTCGGATACCAGTTTCCAACGCCCGTGGCGAAGCGCGCGTCGATAGCCCTGTTGATCCCACTCCCAGTACAGGAATTCGTGGCGTCCTTGCTCTTCAGAACTGCCGAGCAGCGTGGGTGCGATCGACAAGCCGTCCACATCTTCCGGGACGAACTCCTCGGCGTCAGCCAACTCGGCCAGCGTCGGCATGATGTCCGGCGTGTAGGTGACATGGCCGCTCACTGCTCCCGCGGCGATCTTTCCCGGCCAGCGTGCGATCAGCGGCGAGCGAATCCCGCCATCGTGCATGGACCGCTTGGCTCCGCGCAGGGGGCCGGAAGAATCGAGTTCTCCCTCGAAGCGGTGTGAGGCGCCGTTGTCAGACATGAACAAGACCGCCGTACTTTCGGCGATCCCGAGCTCTTGAAGCAGTCCGACGAGCTCGCCGACCTGCCGGTCCACCATGCTCACGAAGGCCGCGTGGATCTTCGCACGGTCTGACCAGGGCTTGTCCTGGTAGAGCTGCGCTGCGGGCTCGTCCTGCGGGAGGTGATAGGCGGCATGCGGCGGGGTCCATGGCGCGTAGCAGAAGAACGGCCGGTCCCGATTCGCGCGGATGAAGTCCAGCGTTCGCTCAAACACGAGGTCCTGCGAGAACTGGTAGGCGCCTTGCCGTGTCTGGCGCGGCACGAGCGGCCCCTTCGGGCTCATCGCCTTGTAGGCCTGGTAGGCGGCAAGGTCCGACGAGAATTCTGCGGGCTCCAGTCCGTACATTCTTGCGTTGGCACGCAAGGGGAACGGTCTCCCGTTCTCAACGAGGAACGGAGGGTAGTAGGTGTGGGCATGGACTTGGTGGTAGTAGCCGAAGAACGTGTCGAATCCTTGCTTTTCGGCCGCCCCTTCGGAACCCATCACGCCGAGGCCCCACTTCCCGAAACCGCCGGTCGCGTACCCTGCTTGCTTGAGCACTTCGGCAATGGTGACATCCGAGTCGCGGATCGGGGCGGTTCCCGCATTGGCGCGCACGGTCGTGTGGCCGGTGTGCTTTCCGGTCATCAGAGCACAGCGCGACGGTGCGCAGACAGTATGCCCGGCGTATGCATCGGTGAAGCGCATGCCTTGGCTTGCCAGGCGATCCAGATTGGGGGTCTGGATCGCCGTCGAGCCGTACGAGCCTAGGTCGGCCCAACCCATGTCATCGGCCATGATGAAGACGATGTTTGGTCTCTCGACTTCCACGGAGGCACGCTCTATCGAGCACGCTAGGGTGACAGCCGCGAGCGTTAGGACGACTCCGGTCATCGCCCAGCCGTGACGATTTTCACTCATGACAAGTAGCCTACCGTCATGACCGTCGGATCGGTCACTTCGTTACGGCTGAAGATCGAGACGGAGTGTGCCGCCGTGACACGCGGAGCCCCGAGAACTTTTCGGGACGTGCATCGGAAACGACGTGGTCCTCGGATGGCGGATGGCGCTTGCGGTACGCAAGGGATAAGGACGTTGTGGGCAAACGGTAGCCCGGCCGTTGACCGTTCGTGACATGTCATTGCACTATTGACCAGGATGGTTTTCCTTCATCCACTGGGCGTATCGAGAGTGATGAAACAACTCCAACTGCCCAGCGAAGTTGTAACCGCCCATTTGGCTGGTCGAGCCGCCCGCCCAAATGGGGTAGCGTGCAAAAACTTCCCCACGGCCTGCCGCACGAGGGTCAGCCGTCGCTCGCATGTAATCCGCTAGGGCCTTTTCCAGTGTCTTTTTGATCTCCGCATACCGGGGGTCGCCAGCTAGGTCATGCATCTGATACGGGTCGGCCTTGACGTCGTAGAGCTCTTCCTCGGGCCGGAGTCCGAAGCACAATTCATAGTTGCGCCGCACGGTTTCGTTCGCCGCCATTTCCTTCTGCATGATTCCGACGGTCGGACCGGCCTGAACCGGTTTCCAGCCGGGATGTCCTTGGCGCGGATAGTTGCGGATGTAGAGGTACTTGTCCGTTCGGATCGCCCGGCCGGACATGTAGCCAAGCCAAGCCTGATAAGGCCCGACCGTGTGATGGGCTTCGAGTGCGAAGTGCGTCCGATCGCGCACCTTCTCGATGACCCCGCTTCGGTCGGAAAGGAGAGTCTTCATGAGGCTCTTTCCGGTCATCTGCGCGCCCGCAGCGAGACCGGCTGCTTCAAGGATGGTGGGGGCGAGGTCGATAAGGTTGACGAAGTCGTCCACCACCCGGCTCGGCTTGATCTTTGCAGGCCATCGGACGATCAACGGGACACGTGTCCCCATGTCGTAAAGGCTACCCTTGCCCCGCGGCCAGGGCTGCCCGTGATCGGACGTGATGATCAGGATCGTGTCTTTGGCCAGGCCGGCCCGCTCAAGCACCGCCACCACCTTGCCAACCTCCGCATCGAAAGCCTCGACCTCTTGGTAATAACCCCCGAAGTCTTCGCGCACGGCTCGCGTGTCCGGCAGGTAGGGAGGCACCTCAATCGTGTCCAAGGCACGGCCATCCGGCTTGTAGTCAAACTCGCGATGACCCAGGGTCGTTCCCCACCAGAAGCAGAATGGTCTGTCGCCATCTTCCGCGTTGGCGAGAATCTGCGGGAGACGGGCCACCCTTCCCGCCGGAGGAACCGTCCAGCCACCCGGCTCCGTAAAGCCTGGCCCCCAGCCCTTGCCGCTGTGCGCAACCTCGTAACCGCCATCCCGCAGCATCGCCGGATAGGTATCGAACGTGTTGTGCAGGGTCCCGCCGAACACGGCCGCGTCGCGCAGCCGCCAGATGTCCTGACCCGTCAATAGAGCCGACCGGGAGGGATGGCACACCGGAGAGTTGATGTATGCGTTGGTGAACCGGACCCCTTCCGCCGCCGCCCGGTCGATGTGAGGTGTCTTCGCAAATGCGTTGCCGTAGATACCCCAGTCCTTCCAGGACATGTCATCCGCGATCATGAGAAGGATATTCGGTCGTTCGTTCGGAGTCCCGCCGTCCACCGCATCCGCCGCAAGCGCGGCGGCCGGAAACGCCCAGGCAACGAAACACCCGAGTCCCCAAAGAACCAACCATTTCCTCCGTCTGTGCCTGGCCAACATCGTCCCCTCTCAGATTGTGTATTGGGGGATCTTGAGCAATTCACCATCCTTGAGCGCGGACTGGTGGGAGACCACCCCCGCCACCGACATGTTGAGCGCCCAGGCGACGTTCACCAGCGGGGTGCGGTCTTGGAGGATAGCTGTGACGAACTCATCCATAAGATAGCCATGGGAACCACCGTGGCCGCCCGGTTCGACGGACGGCGGCAGCGGCGGTTTCGCCAGCCTTAGGCCGGCCGCTTTCCGCTCGGGGGCGATGGCTACGCCATCCATCGAGCCTCGTTCCCCGCGGACGCGGCCCTTTTCGCCCCCGTTGCCGGGGGTGTCCCAACTCACGGCCATCCGGGCCATGCCTCCTTCGCTGGTGCGCATCAGGGCGATTTCAGTGCCGAAGGGGTTCGCGAATGCATTGTTCTCTTTCTGGAGGTGCGGGATGGTGCTGGGAATGCCCATGCACGACACTTCCGTAAAGCTTCCGCCAGTCACGCACGTGTAGTAGGCGTTGGAGTGAGTCGGATACCACTGAGGCGGCAGGCCGACACGCCATCCCTTGAAGGAGTCGATGGGCGTGGCCATATGGTGGTAGTACTCGCCCTCCGAATAGATCATCCTTCCAAATTCGCCCGCGTTGTAAAGGACACGCATGGCATAGCATTCGCTGTGATACGCCGAAGTCTCAAACATCATGTACTTAAGTCCGGTTCTCTTCACCGCCTCGAGGACACGGTCGGCGTCTTCGAGCGACCCAAACACGGCGGGTACCGCTGTGCAGACATGTTTCCCATGCTCGAGAACGTCGATGCAGTGTTGTGCATGGCTGGGGGCGTCAGTGGCGACAAAGATCGCTTCCAGCGAATCGTCTTGCACCATCTCTTCAAGACTCGGGTAGGTCTTGTCGCAGCCGCACACCTGCGCCAAGCGCTGGCATCGTTCGGGGATCAGGTCGGTGACCGCTGCCACCTCTACGTTGGGGTGGTCTTGGAAACCGAAGTGCGCCCCGAACTTGGAGACTCCGTAGCCAGCGATGCCGACGCGGATCTTCCGTTCGGACACCGGCTGCCACACCGAGTCACTCTGGAGCGTGGTTTCCGTATCGTCGAACCCTTGAATCGTGGTTTCCTGTGCCGCGCTGGCCTGCGGGCTCAGGCCGCTCGCGCCCGCCACGCAGGTGGACGCCGCAATGGTTCTCAGAAACGTTCTTCGAGATTCGCTGGGTCTCATTTTCCCTCCGATCGCTCTTGCGAAAGTCATTAGATGGCACTAACGTACCAGCAAAATGAGCCGCATGCGTTCTGTTGGCTGCTCTTGATCCACAGCAAGCAGCCGCCTATCCTTCAACACCGTCCAGTGAATTCAACGAGTCCCCACAGACCATCGGGCCGCTACCCGTTGCGCTGTCGGACAAGAGCGGCGAGGACAGGCATCGCGGTGTGTGTTGCTGGTTATGCGCGGTTGGATGCCGGGGGAAACAACACGAACAGAAGCGGCACATGGCGAGCTGGCGGACGAAGAGTCCGGGGTGTGCGCCGGGACGGTATCTGGTCGCTGCGGGTCGGACCCTGCGCGCCGGTAGACTATTGCTACCGTTGAATACGGACTTGACTGCCCGCCACCGTCAAGCGCGGCCGCCGGCGGGCCAGTTCGGAGGAAACCATGCGCAACCACTCCCCAAGACCTATCGCTGTCTGGTTGATTCCCTACATGACAGTGTTGCCGTTCTTTGCGGTGACACTTGCCGCGGCCGTCGAGATCGCTCCCGAGAACCCGGTGCGCTGGCAGCCTGTGACGCTGACATTCGATGGCCCGGAATCTTCGGAAGACGCCACCCCGAACCCATTTCTCGACTACCGCCTGAGCGTCTCCTTCGCGCACCAAGCGTCCGGGGAGAGCCGCGTTGTGTCGGGATTTTTCGCCGCGGACGGCGATGCCGCGGAGTCTTCGGCCACCGCCGGCAACAAGTGGCGGGCCCGCTTCACCCCTCCTCTGGCCGGAGAGTGGGTCTGGCGGGCGGAGTTTCGATCCGGACCGGGCGTGGCGATCAGTGACGCTAGCGGGGAGTCGGCCGCCTTCGACGGAGATTCCGGCGCGATTGCCGTGGGCGCCGCGCCAGCGGACGCTCCGGGCTTCGCCGCTAAGGGATTCCTGACGCCTTCGGACGGGCACTATCTCAGGTTCGGCAACGGAGACCGCTTCCTCAAGGGCGGGGCAGACTCGCCGGAGAACTTCCTCGGCTACTTCGAATTCGACGGTACTGCCGACACAGCGGCCCACGGCGGCGTCTCTACCGACACCGGCTCCTTCTTGCACCGCTACGAGCCTCACGCCCGGGACTGGAAGCAAGGCGACCCCACCTGGCAGGGGGGCAAGGGCAAGAACATCATCGGAGCGCTGAACTATCTCGCCTCCAAGGGCATGAACAGCGTCTACTTCATGACCTACAACCTCGACGGCGGCGATGGCAAGGACACATGGATCTGGACGGCTCCGGATGTCCGGGATCGCATGGATGTTTCCAAGCTGGCTCAGTGGGACATCGTGTTTTCCCACATGGAGCGGCTGGGCATTGCCATGCACTTGGTCATCCAAGAGACCGAGAATGACGAGGAATTGGGCGGCAGCCCTGCCTTGCACGACATTCGCAAGCTCTACTTGAGGGAACTGGCGGCGCGCTTCGGCCATCATCTCGCCATCGTTTGGAACCTCGGCGAGGAAAACGACACGCCACACGCCGACCGGCTGGCGATCGCGGGCTACATCCGCAGCGTCGACCCCAACAACCACGCCATCACGGTCCATACGCACAACACGCGCAGCCTGCGCACCTACACGAGCCTGATCGGCTCGAGCCTGTTCTCCGCGACCTCGATCCAGGGCCGCATGGAGGACTCCAACCACGAGGCGGTCATGCTGCGCATGCGCTCGGCGGCTGCCGGCGTTCCTTGGGCGATCTTTCACGACGAGCAGACCCCGGCCTCGGTGGGAGTGGTTCCGGACGCCGACGACCCCCGGCACGACAAGCCGCGCAAGCATGCCTTGTGGGGCAACTTGATGGGGGGCGGCTCGGGCGTGGAGTGGTACTTCGGGTATCAGTACGCGCACATGGACCTCAACTGCGAGGACTGGCGCTCCCGGGACACGATGTGGGACCAGACCCGCTACGCCCTCGAGTTCTTCCAAGAGCACCTGCCGTTCTGGGAGATGTGGCCGGCGAACGACCTAGTGGTCGGCGAGAAGACCTTCGTGTTCGCCAAGGAAGGCCAGATCTACGCCGCATACCTCCCCGAGGCTTCGGGCCGCACCCAGATCAACGTTGCCCCGGGCAAGTACCGCCTGCGGTGGTACGACCCGCGCAACGGCGGCGACCTGCAGGCGGGCGCCAGCCCCACCGTCGAGGTGGGCGAGATGCTGATGCGAGACGACGGCCGGGTCCAGCTGTCGCCTCCGAGCCATCCCGGCCAGGACTGGGTGGCATTGCTGGAGAAGCTGGCGGACCAGTAGCGCCGCGGCGAGGCTGTACGATGATGCAGGCGACCGTCGCGAGCGAGTGGCCAGCCGGTCGCGACCGAGGAGAGGATCAATGACGCGACGCTTGACGATGGCACAGGCCACGATCGAGTTTCTCAAGCAGCAGTACGTGGAGCGCGACGGCCGGCGCCACCGCTTTTTCGGGGGCTGCTTCGGCATCTTCGGCCACGGCAACGTGGCCGGGCTGGGGCAAGCCCTGCACCAGGACAAGTCGTTCCCGTACTTCCTGTGCCGCAATGAACAGGCGATGGTGCACACGGCCGCGGGCTATGCCAAGGTGTCCAACCGCCTGCGCGCCCTGGCTTGCACCACCTCGATCGGACCTGGCGCCACCAATATGGTCACCGGCGCTGCCGCCGCCACAGTCAACCGGCTGCCAGTGCTGCTCTTGCCGGGTGACATCTTCGCGCGGCGCAACGTCGCCCCTGTCCTCCAGCAGGTCGAGTCGACGCAGACCCAGGACGTGTCGGTGAATGACTGTTTCCGCCCCGTGTCGCGCTATTGGGATCGCATCCAGCGGCCCGAGCAGATCGTGACGGCCCTGCCGGAGGCGATGCGCGTGCTGACCTCCCCCGCGGAGACCGGCGCGGTGACTCTCGGCATGCCCCAGGATGTGCAGGCCGAGGCCTTTGATTACCCCCAAGCGCTGTTTCGCGAGCGGGTGTGGCAGATCTCCAGGCAACGCGGCGACGCCAAGCTGATGGAGGAGGCCGCGCGCTGGATTCGCGCTGCGAAGGCGCCGCTGATCATCGCCGGCGGCGGCGTGCTGTATAGCGAGGCCTGTGCGACGTTGGCGGACTTCGCGGCGGCCACCGGAATACCCGTGGCCGAGACCCAGGCGGGCAAGGGGGCGCTGCGCTTCGATCACGGGCAGGCCCTCGGCGCGATGGGCGTGAGCGGGACGCCCGGCGCGAACGTCCTGGCTCGCGAGGCCGACTTGGTCATCGGCATCGGAACCCGCTACACCGATTTCACGAGCGCGTCCAAGACGGCCTTCCAAAATCCCGAGGTGCGCTTCCTGAATATCAACGTGGCCGAGTTCGACGCCTTCAAGCACGCCGCCCTCCCGCTGGTGGCCGACGCGAAGTCCGCGCTCGAGGAATTGGCCATTCTGGTTTCCGACTACAGGGTGCCGTCCGAGCACGCTGCCCGGATTCGCGAGTACCGCGAGATATGGGAGCGGGAAGTGGATCGCATCTACGGGCTGGGCCAGGGCTCGTCCCCCAGCCAAGGCGAGGTGATCGGGGCGGTCAACGAGATCGTCGGCGAGCGCGACGTGGTGGTCTGCGCCGCCGGCAGCATGCCGGGCGACATGCACAAGCTGTGGCGGACCAAGAGCCCCAACACCTATCACATGGAGTACGGCTATTCGACGATGGGCTACGAGGTCGCCGCCGGCTTGGGCATCAAGATGGCGGAGCCGGACCGGCAGGTATACGTGCTGGTCGGCGATGGCTCCTACCTAATGATGGCCCAGGAGATCGCCACCTCGATCCAAGAGGGCGCGCAGCTGCGGGTCGTGGTCGTCGACAACCACGGGTTCGCCAGCATCGGCAGCCTGAGCGAGGCCTGCGGCAACGAGGGCTTCGGCACGCATTACCGCGTGCGCAACAACGGCGATCTCAGCGGCCAGCTCGTAGGTGTGGACTTCGTCGAGAACGCGCGCAGCCTGGGCGCGGTCGCCTGTCGCGCCAACACCAGAGAGGAACTCAAGGACGCGCTGGAGGCAATGTCAGGGCATGACCGCACCAGCGTGGTGGTGGTCCAAACGGACCGCAACGTGCGCGTGCCCGCCTATGAGTCGTGGTGGGATGTGCCGATCGCCGAGGTCTCCGAAGTGCCCGCCGTGGACGAAGCCCGCGAGCAATGGCTCGCCGGCCGCAGCAAGGAGCGGGACTACCTGTAGCGCTGCCTTCGCAGGGTTCGCGCCATAGTTGTTAACGACCGGGGATTTCTGTCGGTGTTGGTAACGGTCACCTCCTTCTTGGGATTCACGCTGCTGGTCGCGGCGATCTCCTACGCCCGGACGCGGCGCGACCGCATGACCACCTGGGATGCGTACTTCTTGGGCGGGCGCAGCCTGACCGCGTGGGTCATCGCCGGGTCGCTGATGCTGACCAACCTGTCCACCGAGCATCTCATCGGCCTCAACGGCGATGCCTTCAACCACACCATCGCGGTCACGGCATGGGAGACCACGGCAGCCCTGGCAATGGTGGGCACGGCCCTGTACTTCCTGCCGCGCTTTCTGCGCATGGGGCTGTCCACCATCCCCGAGTACCTCGCCTCCCGCTACGACCGGGGCACGGGGGTCATCGCGGCATCCCTGTTCCTGTTCTCGTACGTGCTGGCGATCCTGCCGGTCGTGCTGCTGTTCGGGGCCAGCGGCATCGACAGCCTGTTCGGCCTGCAGGAGGTCTTCGGGCTCAGCCAGACACAGGTCACCTGGCTCGTGGTCTGGGGCGTGGGCACGCTCGGGTCGCTTTATGCGATCTTCGGAGGCCTCAAGGCGGTTGCCATATCCGACACCGTCAACGGGGTCGGCTTCTTGATCGCGGGCCTGCTCGTCCCGTTGCTGGCGCTGATCCAGGTTGGCGACGGGAACCCTATGACCGGCCTGGCCACGGTCTACGAGGCGGAGCGGCCGAAGTTCGACATCACTGGCAACGAGCCGGGCTCTTTCCTGCCGTTCGGCGTCCTGTTCACGGGCATGGTCGTCAACCAGATCTTCTTCTGGTGCGCCGGCCAGCAGATCCTTCAGCGCGGCCTCGGCGCGAAGAACCTCAAGGAAGGCCAGAAGGGCATGCTGATCGCGGCCTGCTTCAAGCTGCTCGGCCCGCTGGTGATCGTGCTGCCCGGCGTGATCGCCTATCACATGTTCAAGGACACGCTGGGCCCGGAGGACTACATGCTGGCGTACCCGACGCTGGTCAAGGCGGTCCTGCCAGACTGGCTGGGTGGGTTTTTCGCCGCCGTGATGGTCGGTGCGGTGCTGAGCACCTTCAACAGCGTCCTGAACTCGTCGGCAACGCTGTTCTGCCGCGATATCTACGGCGCGGTCATCCGTCCGGACGCATCGCAGCGCGAGTTCGTGGTGGCCGGGCGCACGTGCAGCGTCGTGCTGGCCATAGGCGCCATGCTCATCGCGCCGATGCTCGACACTTCCGGCAGCCTGTACAACTACCTCCAGCGGATCAACGCGACCGTCTTCGGCCCCATGCTGGCGGTCATCCTGCTAGGGATGCTGCTCCCCAAGGTTTCCGCGCTTTCCGCCAAGGCCAGCCTAGTGGGCGGCCCGGTGCTGTTCTTCCTGCTCGTGTTCACGTTCGACGGTCCGGTCCAAGCGTTCCTGCAGGGCCTGTTCGGCACCGCCGACGAGATCCACTTCCTCCACTTCCTCGGCCTTGTCTTCGTCATCGTTGTTGCCTTCATGCTCGCCGCCAGCCGATTCTGGCCGGCGCAGGGCCGCCACCAAGATCCAGAGGTGGCCCGTGTCGACATGACGCCTTGGAAGCACGCCAAGGCAATGGGCGGGTTCGTTTGCTTCGCTACGATCGCGTGCTATGTCCTGCTAGCCCAGTGAGGCTGGCTCGGCGGCTAGCTTGACGGACCGCAGGAACGCGATGTTGGCCTGGGCATCCTCGAGCGCGGAGGTCTTCGTGTCAGGGCCGCGGTCTTGCTCGACCGTGCCCCATCCTTCGTAGCCGGCCTCTTCCAAGGCGAGCTTGAGTGCGGCGAAGTCCACATCGCCTTGGCCTAGCTGGCAGAACACGCCGCGGTTGCAGGCCTCGTAGAAGCCGATGCGCTGCTCCACACTCTGCCGGAGAATGCCGCTGTCGAGATCCTTGATATGGACGTACGTCGTCCTCGAGGCATAGCGCCGGAACGTTGCGATGGGGTCGAAACCGGCATAGAGCGAGTGGCCCGTATCGAGGCACAGGCCGAGCAGCCCCTCGTCGATCGAGTCCATCACCTGCTCCAACTCGTCCGCGAATTCCACGCAGCCTCCCGCGTGCGCATGCATGCACGCGGTCAAGCCGTATTCCTCGCGGACGATGCGGGCCGACGTGCGGATGCGCTCGTGCAGGCCCGAGAGTTCGACTGGGTCGAGGCGCGGCGCCCGGGCGGAATCGCCCGCGTAGTTCGAGCGCACCGGCGACAGGCTGTCGATGAAGACCACCTGCTCGGCGCCCAAAGGCTCGAGCATGCGGCACGTGCGACGGGCCGCCTCCTGCACTTCCTCCCAGGCGTCGGCCTGGTGGAACGGGCGGAACACCACTCCGGCCGTCAGCACGAGACCGCGCTCGGCCAGATTGTCCGCTAGCAGGGCCGGGTCTTCGGGAACATAGCCGACCGGCCCGAGTTCGATGCCGGAATACCCGGCTTGGCTTGCTTCGTCGAGCACCTGCTGCCAGGGCGGATTCGACGGCGCGTCGGGAAATTCGACGCCCCACGAGCAGGGCGCGTTGCCGATTGCAATGGACATGGCTTGTACCGAGGGTAATACGGTTGAGAGCGTAGTCTCGCAGCGTCGTGCAGGAGGTGATTCTAGCGAGCCCTCGCGTTAAATGTCACTGGGCGCAGGCGACCGGGTCGGGCCCCGAACTGCGCCGCAAGTCACCGATTGGCGAACGGTCGCAGGAAACTCACCCACATCATGGCGAACTGGAACGCACCGAAGACGGCAACCGCCGCTAGGCGGCTCGCGATGCTCGTCGTCGATTCCATGCGCACGCAGGCAAGCAGGCCCAGCGCGCAGAACAGCGCGGTCAGGCCGGTCAGCACGATTTCGGCGAGCGTGAAGTCCCCGTCGAAGAACATCGGCACCCCCGCGAGATACAGCCAGACCAGCACCATCATGAGCAGCCACCAGGCGAAAACCGGCAGCGCAGCGTGCGGTCCCCACGCGGGGCGTGCCCTCACGACGGCGAGCGCGGCAACTACCGGCACGATCTGGACGAGGTGGCGAATGAGGGTTCCGCTCACGACACCCACGACCAGCAGCGCGGCGCCAACTCCGCCGAGGCAAGCGATCACAGTGTTCCGACGGCTTCGCATCGGTGCTCCCTCTCCGCGCAGATCGCAGGCGACTGCTCTGTCAACCGGCGCGAACGCCGTCGCCCGTTCGCGAGGGACCCGCTAGCCTCATCGCCCGAACTCGCGCTCGATGTAGCGCACGTATTCCGGTCGGCCTCGCCACTCGTCGATATACGGAGCGTACCCGTCCTGCGTCATCCACCAGCGAGGTTCCGACTCCTTGCTGTCGAAGTCCCCGTCGGGATAATCCGCGCCGTTGGCGCTGGCTTCAACGGATGCGTTCCAAGCTTCCACGGCTTCGCGCAGCCGGGCTGTCTCGTCAGGCCGCTCCGCCGAGATGTCCGTGGTCTCGTTCGGGTCGGCGGCCAAGTCGAAGACCTCGTACCCGTCGTTGTCCCGGTCGTTTCTGACGATCTTGAGGTCGTTGTCGATCAACGCGATCCGCCCGGTGTGACGGAATCCGATCGGCTGCTCTCGCTGTCCCAGCTCGCCCCCGAACAGCGGCTGCAAGTCGATGCCGTCTTGGGGTTGCAACGCCGCTTCCGCAGGCAGGCCGGCAATGGCCGAGATCGTGGGGAAGATGTCCATCGTCGCTGCCGGGAACTCGGTGACGCGGGCCTGGCCGATGCCGTCCGGCCACTCGATGACCGCAGGCACTCGGATGCCGCCCTCGTACAGGCTGCCCTTGAATCCCCGCAAGCCGCCGACCGTCTCCGGCTCGATCCGAGGCAGGCCGCCGTTGTCGCTGGTGAACCAAAGCACCGTGTTGCGCTCGACCTGCAACTCCCGCAGTCCGGCGCGCAGCGTTCCGATGCTGCGGTCCATTGCGGCCAACTCGCCGTAGTGATGCTGCGAATTTTCGTCCAAGCTGGCGAAAGCGGCCCGGTCCTCCTCGGAAGCGATCCACGGGGAGTGGGGCGTGCCGTACCAGATCACCACGAAGAACGGGTTGGATTGCTCGGCCTGCCGTCGCATGAAGCGCAGCGCTTCAGCGACGATCACCTCGGACGAATCTCCTTCGTGCTGCACGAACAGGCCGTCGCGGCTCATCAGCGGGTCGCGCTCGAAGAAGTTCGTCACAGAGAGCCACCTATCGAATCCAAACACGCCGGGACTGTGGGCGTCCTCTGCCAGGATCGGCACGCCCGGGCCGCGCAGCCCGTTGAGGTGCCACTTGCCGAAGTGCCCGGTGGAATAGCCTGCTTCGTCCAAGGCGCGGGCGATCGTCCGCTCCGGCCGCCGCAGCGCGTAGCCATGGTCCTCGACACCCGTGCGGTCATTCGTCCTGCCGGTCATCACGGTGGCGCGCGTGGGCGAGCAGTTCGGCGCCCCGGCGTAGAACCGGTCGAATCGCAATCCGGCCGCAGCCATCGCGTCAAGCTGTGGCGTCTTCAGAACGGGGTGGCTGTAGTAGCCGGTCTGGCCCCAGCCCATGTCGTCGGCCATGACCAAGACGAAGTTGGGACGGGCGGGGGCGGGCTGCTCGGGGGCTGTGCATCCGACGGTGGCGAGCGCCAAGATTGCCGAGGCTGCTGCTGGTCCGGCTCGAAGTAGCGGGAAGACGGGCTTCATACGGGTTTCGATTCTACCAGTGAACGGCGCCGGGCCGATGCGATCGAACGGGCGGCGGCCGCCACGTCCGCTGGCCGCTGCAACCAGCGTCAGTGCCCCGCCCCATGCCCCCCGGCGCATTGCCCTGGGGACGAAGGCCAGGCGCCGCGGGCGTTCCGGTGGCGGGGCTCGGGCGAATCGTATATGCTGTTCCCCGAATTCTGAACTGCTGCGAACCGCGACCATCGATTCGCGGACATGTCGCTGCAGTCGAGGTCCATCATGCGAAATCTAAGCTTGCCCATGTGGCTAACCGTCTTCTCCGTAGCGCTTGCCGGCGTGTCGACGCCCGTCTTGCTTGCGGACGACTTCCCCGTCATGAAGTACGCCGTCGATGCCGAGTGGCCGAGCCTTCCGGCCGGCTGGAATTTCGGCGAGACGCCGGGCGTGGCCGTGGACGGCAAGGGGCACGTGTACGTGTTCCATCGCGGGGCGCACCCCATCATGGAGTTCGCGCCCGACGGCCGGCTCGTGCGGTCGTGGGGCGACGGCATGTTTATCCGGGCACATGCTGTCCGTGTTGACCCGGAGGGCAACATCTGGACCGTGGACAACGACACGCATCAGGTGCTGAAGATGGACCCGAGCGGTCGCGTGCAGATGGTAATCGGCCGTCGCGGCCAGAGCGGGGAAACCGACGAATTGTTCAACCGCCCCACCGATGTGGCCTTCGGGCCGAACGGCGAGATCTATGTCAGCGACGGCTATGGCAATTCGCGAGTGGTGAAGTTCTCCAAGGAGGGGCGCTACATCACGGCCTGGGGCAAGCACGGCAAGGGCGAGGGCGAATTCGATTTGCCGCACACGGTCGCCGTGGACCCGCAGGGCCGCGTCTACGTTGGCGATCGCGAGAACTACCGCGTGCAAGTTTTCGATGCGGACGGCAATTACCTGACCCAGTGGGACCACGTTGGCTCGCCGTGGGGCCTTGACTTTCACCCCGACGGGACGCTGGTCATGGCCGACGGCCACAACGACCGGATCGTGAAGGTGAGCCTCGACGGCAAGGTGCTTGGCGCCTTCGGCCGGAACGGCCGCATGCCAGGGGATCTGAGCTTCGGCCACCATATTGCCGTCGACGCGGAGGGCAACCTGTTCGTGGGCGAGATCAAGAACCAGCGCGTGCAAAAGTTCCGCCCGCGATAGGCGCGGGGCGGCCCGCTCGCATCCGCAGCGGAAACCGTGCGAGCGCAGGACGCGGCCCGCATTGCCGGGCCGGTTCGCCCGCCTGCTACCAAGCGGCCACGGTGCCGTCCTTGCGTGGATCGGTTCCGCCGAACAGCACGCCGCGTTCCCAGTCGATGTGAATCGCTTGGTAGCCGCCCATGGGACCCGAGGTCTTGACTGAGTGTCCCTTGCGCATCAGCTCCGCCGCCACTTGCGGCGAGATCCCCTTTTCCAGCCCGACTCCGCCGCTGTTGCTGTGGCTGGCGCGCGGAGCTTCGCCCGCTTCCTGCACGTTCATTCCGAACTCGATCATGTTTAGCAGCACTTGGACTTGGCCCTGCGGCTGCAAGTCGCCGCCCATGACCCCGAATGACAGCCACGGCCTGCCATCCTTGAAGGCCATTGCGGGAATGATGGTGTGGTAGGGGCGCTTGCGTCCCTCGATCCGGTTCGGGTGCTCCGGGTCCAGCGAGAAGAGCGCCCCTCGGTCTTGCAGCAGCAACCCGGTGCCCGGCACGACCACGCCGGAACCGAAGCCTTGGAACAGGCTGTTGATGAAGGAGACGGCATTGCGGTCTTTGTCCACCACGCTGAAGTAGACCGTATCGCCGCTGCCATCCAGCCAGTGCACCGGTCCCTTGACTCCCGAGTCGACCCTCTCGGCGGCGCGGGCGGGATCGATCCGCTCCCGCTGGCGCCGCGCGTAGTCTTTGGAAATCAGGGTCTGGACCGGCAGCCGGGCCCATTCCGGATCGGCCAGCCAAGCGCCAAGATCGGCGAACGCCAGCCGCTTGGCCTCGACAAACAAGTGCAGGTAGTCGGCCGTGTTGTGACCAGCCGCCTGGAGGTCGAAGCCTTCCAGGATGTTCAGCATCTCGAGCGCGGCCATGCCCTGTCCGTTGGGCGGCAGCTCGTAGATGCGGCTTCCCTTGTAGGTCGTGCTGATCGGTTCGACCCAGTCCGAGTGCTGGTAAGCCAGATCCTCCTCGGTCATGGGCCAGTCAAGGCTGTTGAGCCGCTGGACGATCCTGCGGGCGATCTCGCCCTTGTAGAAAGCGTCGCGCCCGCCGCGAGCGATCTGCCGGTACGTCCAAGCCAGGGGCTTGTTGACGAAAACGTCGCCATGCTTCGGGGGCTTTCCGTCGGTGTAGTACGCATTCACGAATTCCGGGTCATCCCTGTACGACGAACTGTTGCTGGCCCAATTCTCTGCGAAGATCTCCGACACCGGGAAGCCCTGCTCGGCGTATTGGATCGCAGGTTCCAGGACCTGCTCCACGGACATCGTGCCGAACCGCTCCAGCAGCGTGATCCAGCCATCGACCGCGCCCGGAACCGTGACCGAGAACGGTCCCTTGGCCGGAATATGCTCGAGCTTGCGGCGCTTGAAGAAATCAACGTTCGCGGCCGCGGGCGAAAAACCGCTGCCGTTCAGGCCCGCCAGCTGGCCCGTCTCGGCCATGTACACCAAGGCGAACATGTCGCCGCCGGGGCCGGTCATCATGGGCGCCACCAAGGCGAGCGTCGCCGCGGTGGCGATGGCCGCATCGACGGCGTTGCCGCCTTCCTGAAGGATCCGCAGGCCCGCCTGCGAGGCCAGCGGCTGGCTGGCCGCCACCATCCCGTTGCGCGCCGCGACAGCAGATCTGCCGGCAGTTGGGATAGGGCGGACGTCAGCCGCGCCAATGCACGACGTTGCGATCACCATTAGAACCACGCATCGAATCGACACTGGCGAGACCCGCGATGCGCACGCAAGCTTAGCAGACTTGGCTAGGCTCGTCTGAGCCGATCTGCCAGAGCCGTGCTGCCGCCAACGTCGGTCAGGCGGAAGTCCCGGCCGCTGTGGCGGTAGGTGAGCTGCGTGTGGTCCAAGCCGAGCAGTGCGAGGATCGAAGCGTGCAGGTCATTGAGGTGAACCCGATCTTCCACCGCCCGCAGCCCGAGTTCGTCGGTGTTGCCGATCACCTTCCCGCCGCGCACGCCGCCGCCCGCCATCCAGAGCGTGAAGCCGTAGGGGTTGTGGTCCCGGCCCTCTGTCCTGCCCTTGCCGCCGTCAGAGTTGGGCGTGCGACCGAACTCGCCGCCCCAGATGACGAGCGTCGACTCCAGCAGCCCGCGAGACTTGAGGTCCGTCAGCAGCCCCGCCACGGCCTTGTCCGTCTCGGCGGCTCGGTCCAGGTGATTCTGGTCGCAGCCAGTGTGCCCGTCCCAGTCGATGGCGTTCTTGCCGTTGCCCGACCAAACCTGCACGAAGCGGACGCCCCGCTCGACCAGCCGCCGGGCCAGCAGGCAGCGACCGCCGAAGTCCGCGCTGACCGGATCGTCGAGTCCGTACAGCCGCTTGGTGGCCTCCGACTCTCCCGAGACGTCCGTCGCCTCCGGCGCGGTCATTTGCATGCGGAAGGCAAGCTCGTAGGATTCGATGCGGGCGAGCAGCTCGGAATCGAGGTTCCGCGCCGCCGCGTGGGACTGGTTCAGGCCCCGCAACGTATCCAGCATGTCCCGCTGCTGATCGCTCGACCGTCCGTCCGGCGGGTTGAGATACAGGATGGGATCGGGCCCGGGCCGGAATGACGTGCCTTGGTAGGCGGCCGGCAGGAAGCCTTCGCCATAGACCTCGGGTCCGGAACGCACGCCGCCCTGCAACAGCACGACGAACCCGGGCAAGTTCTGGTTCTCGCTGCCGAGCCCGTACAGCACCCACGATCCAAGGCTCGGGCGGCCGATCCGCGGCCAGCCGTTGTGGATCAGGAACTGCGCCTGGGAATGGGTGAATCCCTCGTGGAAGTTGGAACGGACGATGGCGAGCTCGTCCGCCTGCCGGGCCACGTGCGGGAACAGGTCGGACACTTCCAGCCCGGACTGCCCGTGGCGCTTGAACGTCCGCCGGGAGCCGAGCAGCGGCCGCTGGAGAAACTTGCCGTTCTGAAAGTCCGCGTCGCCAAAGCTGTCCGGAGGCCGTTGCCCGTCCAACCTGTTCAGCAGCGGCTTGGGGTCGAACGTATCCATGTGGCTGGGGCCGCCCTGCATGAAAAGGTGGATCACGCTCTTGGCAGTCGCCGGCAGCGGCGCCGGGCGCGCTGCCAGCGACGCCTGCCCGGATTCGCCGGACTGCGCGAAGAGATCGAGCGCTGCGAGCCAGCCCAGCCCGAGACCCGAGCGCTGCAGGAAACCGCGCCTGGAGCTGTCAGTCCACATATACGAACTCATTCATATTGAACAGCATCAGGCACAGCTGCGGCAGGGAGTTCCGCCTCAAGAAGTCGCGGGCGGCCTGGCGCTCCGCCTCTGTAGCAGCCCGGCCCAGGGCCAGGGCCCAGCCCGCATCGACCTGGCTGCCAGGGTCGTCCCCGCTCAGGTTCCGCAGCCTCGCCGCGAAACGGTCGGCTTGCTCCAGCACGAACGAGCTGTTCATCATGGCCAGCGCTTGCGGGGCCACGGTCGAGGTCTCACGGCGGGCACAGCTGCGAGCGGTGTCGGGCGCGTCGAAGATCTGCAGCATGGGGACGGCCATGGAGCGTTTGACCTGCAGGTAGACGCTCCGGCGGGCGTGCTCGGACGGGTCCGGGTTGGCAGGCCACATGCGCGGCGTGCGCGCAGCCAGGATTTCCTCGCTGGTCAGGGGCGGGATCACGCCCACGCCGCCCATCTTCAGATTCAGAGTCCCGGAGACTGCGAGGATCGAATCGCGGATGGCGTCGGCATCCAGCCGGCGCCTGTTCATGCGCCCCAGCAAGCGGTTGTCCGGATCGCGGGCGACGCTCCGCTCGCTCGCCACGCTGGCCGCGCGGTAGGTGCTGGAGAGCATGATCTGGCGGTGCATCGCCTTGATGCTCCAGCCGCTGCGGGCGAACTCCAGCGCGAGCCAGTCCAGCAATTCCGGATGGGTCGGGGCCTCGCCGTGGCGGCCGAAATCGTTGGGAGTGCGCACCAGGCCCCGCCCGAAGTGGTGTTGCCAGATGCGGTTCACCATGACGCGCCCCAGCAGCGGCTGCTGATCCGAGGTAAGCCACTCGGCGAGGGCGGCGCGGCGGCGCGGGACGAACCGGACTCCCTCCGGCTCGTCGAGCGGCGGGCCGTCTGGCAGGGCCGCCGGGAATCCCGGCTTCACCAATTCGCCTTTCTGCCGGAAATCTCCGTGGGACAGCACGTAGGTTTCGGGCACGGTCTCCTCGTGGCCCAGGACCTTGGCGCTGTCGTAGGGTTCCGGAGCGTTCAGGTAGGCCTCGCCGAGACGCTCCAGCATCTCGCTCCGCTGCTCCGGGCCCAAGCCCTTCTGGGCCGCCTTGGCCATGCGCTTGAGCACGCGGGCCTGTTCGAGCAAGGGGAACGCGCGCGTGCTTGTCTGCACGTCGTACAGGCTCACCAGCGGGACTTGCGTTTCCACGCTGCCTGCGAAGAACGCCGTCAGTGAGTAGTACTCGCGCTGGCTGATCGGATCGGACTTGTGGTCATGACAGCGGGCGCACTCTATGGTCAGGCCGAGAAGCGCCGATCCGATCGTATCGACGGCCTCGGCGCGCCACTCGGCGCGGTACAGGTCGCCGTAGTAGGTGTATTCGATGGGGAAGGCTCCCAACGTGAACAGGCTGGTGCCGATCCGGCGGCGGACGTTTCGGCGCTTCTCTTCCGGCAGCTCGAGCGTTCCTTCCAAGTCCATGTCGGTCGGCCACAGCTCGTCGGCAGCGATCTGCTCGCGCACGAACGTGTCATAGGGCTTGTCGCGATTGAACGAGTCGATCACGTAGTCCCGGTAGCGCCATGCAGTGGTGTAGAAGTGGTCTGTCTCGAACCCGGACGTGTCCGCGTAGCGCACCAGATCGAGCCAGTAACGGCCCCAGCGCTCCCCGTATCGCTCCGACTCCAGCAGCCGGTCGATCAGCTTCTCGTAGGCATCCGGGGACCTGTCTTCGACAAATTCCTGAACCGCTTCCGGAGTCGGCGGCAGGCCGTGCAAGTCAAAGTAGGCACGGCGCGCGAGGGCGCCGCGAGAAGCGGGCTTGGCCGGGCTCAGGCCCTGCTCGTCCAGCTTGGCCAGCACGAACGCGTCGATCGGATTTCGCACCCAGTCATCGCCGGCCAGCTCCGGCAATGCCGGCTCGACGGGCCGCTTGAACGACCACCAAGCGTGACTGTCGCCCCCTGCGGCCGTCTCTGGCCAGCGGGCTCCGGCGTTGATCCAATCCGCGAGGGTGTTGATCTGTTGATCAGACAGCCGAGCGTCCCCGGGCGGCATGGAAACCTCTGCGGTTCCCCTGACTGCGCGCACCAACAGGCTTGCCGCGGCCTCGCCAGGGATGAGGGCGGGCCCTCGCCCGCCGCCGGCGAGCGCGCTCTCTGCGCTGCGAAGGTCAAGCCCGGACATGCGCGCCTGCCCGTGGCAGGCCGTGCAGTGTGTGTCGATGATGGACTTGGCCGCTTCGGCCAGATCGACAGGTGCAGCTGCCGGAAGCGAGGGCAACGACAAGACGAACACGCCGAATGCGCAGCTCGCGCTTCGGCCGGCCGACAGCTTGAACGAGCTGATCCGCCCCTTGCTCTGACGGTCGGCGAACTGGCTGGGATGCCCCATTCCGCCGTGTTCCCCTACCGCGACAGTATAACGAGTTGATCGATCGGGAATCACGCGGAGAGGCGGTGTCCGGGGGGTGGGATTGCCGTACCTCCGGCCAGCCTGGCGGTTCTCTCGCGTTAATCAGCAACGGCGCCAAGGATGGCCGTTGGCCGGCCCCGCGTGCGACCGGAACGGTAGGTCCCGCACTGACTTCTGAGGCGGGAGACCGTCAGGGCCGGCGGACGACGGGATGCTCCCGGATGCCATCCGGTATAATCCCGATTTGAAGCCGGTGTCCGCGGGTCTCAGGCAGTGGCTTCCGGGCTCCCGGCTCTCCTTGCATCCCCGGCGAGGCCGGTGCCTGCCGACTGGCACCGCCTTCTGCGTCGTTCGCGGGTTGTTCGCGGCGTTGCTTGCAACAGCTCCGTTCCATCTGAGCCTGTCGCGGCTTCCGGCCCAGGCGGGGGCGACGACCGGCGTCATCCGCGGCACGGTCCTCGACCCTGCGGGCGATCCGCTGCGCGGGGCCGTGGTCGCCGCGCAGCACCGGGAGACCGATCTGCTGACCCGGGTGGAGACCTCCGCTTCCGGAACCTTTGTGCGCCCGCTGCTGCCGCCCGGCACATACGACCTCACCGTGACGCCGCCGACTCCCGGATTCAGCACCGAGCGCATCGAGGGAGTCACGCTGCGGGTCGGGGAAGCGCTCGACCTGACGGTCGACCTCCGGCTCGTGACGACCGAGACCGTCACGGTGGTCAGCGAGCTGCCTGCGACGCTTGACACCGCGGATGTGACCAGTTCGCAACGGATGCGGGAGGACGTTGTCTACGGGCTCCCGAGCAACGGCCGCAATTTCATGAACATGACCCTGCTCACCCCGGGCACGGCGATCTCGCAGGGGCCGGACGGCGACGAACTGAATATCAGCGGCCAGCGGGGCATCTTCAACAACTTCATCGTCGACGGCGCGGACTTCAACAACCCGTTCTTCGGGGAGCAGCGCGGCGGCCAGCGGCCGGCTTTCACGTTCAATCAGGACGCCATCGAGGAGCTGGTGGTGGTCAATCAGGGCGCCACTGCCGAGTTCGGCCGCTCTTCGGGGGGCTTTGTCAACGTGATTACCAAGTCGGGGACCAATCAGGTCAACGGCACGGCCCACTACTTCGGGCAGTGGGACGAGATCGCCGCCCCGTTTCCCGCCACGCGTGGTGGCGGCCGGCCCGATTTCTACCGCAATCAGGTTGGCGCGACCTTGGGCGGTCCCTTCGCGCGCGACCGGGTGTTCTACTTTCTGGCCTATGACCAGCAGGCCGGCGCCGAGACCAAGCAGGCGAACCGCCGGGTCGCCGGCCCGGAGAACTTGCGGATGCTGGAGGATTTCCTGCAGACGCGCTGGCCGGGCCTGTTCGCCGACGAGTTCGGGCCGATCCGCCGCACCGACAGCGCGCGAGCCCTGCTGACCAAGCTGGACCTGAATATCAGCGATCGACACCAAGCCTCGCTCAAGTACAACTACACCTGGTCGGAGCAGGTGAACGGGACCTTCGACGTCGATTCGTGGGGCGCCTCGGCAAACGGGATCGAAGGCGACCTCTCGCACGCGGTCAACGGGAGCCTGCGCTCGCTGCTGACCAACGCCCTGTCTAACGAATTCCGCGTGCAGGTGGCGCGCGAAGACCGGCCGCGCTTGTATCAGGGACCGCTGATTCCCGGGGCGCGGTTGCCGGGACCGCCCCAGTTCGCCGAGCTTGGCGGTCGACCCTTTCCGGATATCGCGATGGACTTCGCGGACGGATTCCGGATCGGGCTGCCGTTCTTCCTTCCGATCAAGCCGGCGTTCGACACGCGCCTGCAACTGGTCGACAACGTTTCGTTCGCCACGGGGAGCCACCTGGTTAAGGCCGGGGCGGAGTACAACCGGACTTCCGTCGAGCAGCAGTTCATCGGTTTCGCGAACAGCCGCTACGTGTTCGATTCGGTCCCGGGCTTCGTCGGCTTCGTCACGCACGGCGATAGCTATGTCACCTGCACAGACGGATCCGCCAGCGCCATCGGAGCGTGCCCGCCCGGCTCTGAGGTCAGCGGGCCCGTCCTGCTCTACCTGCAGTCGGCGACAGTTTCCGGAGTCCCTGCCGAGCGCCTCGGGCATCAGTCGTTCCCGGTCCACGAGACGGGCCTGTTCGTGCAGGATTCTTGGCAGCTGCACAAGCGCGTCACGTTGGACCTCGGGCTGCGCTGGGACGGAACGTGGCATCCGGACGTCTTCGTCGAACCCGCTGACGCGTTCTTCGCGCCGTACCTCGACGACCCGCGGTTCCCCTCGGACGGCCGCATTCCGGACGACCTCGACAATCTCCAGCCGCGCCTCGGGCTGGCGTGGGACCTCTCCGGCGACGGCCGCACCGTGCTGCGTGCCAACGCCGGGTCGTACGTGGCGAGGATTCCGATGCTGGTGTTCGCCCAGCACCGGTCCACCAACGGCGCGTTCCAGCAGACGCTCTTCCGCAGCAGCGCGGCGCCGGGGCTCGGCCCTGTCCCCGCCATCGACCGCCAGCTCGATGCCTCCGGGGCAGCCCCGTTCCTGCCCGACATCCATGTCGCCGACCGCGACTTGGAGCTGCCTCGAACCTGGTCCTCCAAGGTCAGCCTCGAACGCGACCTCGGGCAGGGGATTGCGGCCAACGCGGGATACATCCACGCCCGCACAGACCACCTGTTCCGCTTCGTTAACCGCAACGACGCAGCCTTCGGGACGCCCTTCGGCATCGGCACGCATCCGTCGGGAGGCGGCATCAACACGCTCACTGTCGCCGAGAGCAGCGCGAGATCGCGCTACCACGCCCTGACGTCCGGGCTGCGCGGGCGAGGCAACATCCGGGGGCGCCCGCTGGCCTTCGAGGCGCACTACACGCTGGCCTTCGATCGCTCCGACGACGATAACGAGCGCGACCCGTTCGTGTTTCGCTACGCTCACGCCGGCAATCTCGAGCAGGAGTACGGCTGGTCTGACCGAGACCGGCGCCACCAGGTCAGCGGATACATTCTGACCACTCTCGGCCGGGGGATCCAGCTGAGCCACATCGTCCGCTACCTGTCCCCCTCGCCTGTGTCCGGGCGATGCTCGGATCCGGGCGTGAGGGCTGCGCAGCCCTCGGACAGGATCTGCGCAGACGGCTCGATCCTGCGCCGCAACACACTGCGGCGCCACAACGAGTTCTTCACGTGGGACCTGCGCCTGTCGAGGCGTTTCTCGATCCGCGACCGCGCCTTTTTCGAGCCGGTCTTCGTGGTGTTCAACCTGACGAATGCCGACAATTTCGTCGATCCTGCAGTCGGCTCGCTCCTCTTCAATTTCGATGGGTCGTTGCGAAGCGGACTTGGCGACACGCGACGCGCGCAGGTGGGGCTCAGAGTGCAGTTCTGACCCGGCGGAGAGTTGCCGGGAAACTCGGGCCTGGGGTGTCCCCGATCAGCACGTCCGATTTGCGGTCAATTGCCCCGCCGCGCCATCCAGGCGTCGATCTCGGCTTGGTCCGCCCCCAGGCCCTTGGCCGTGTTCGGGTGGACCGGGCGCTCGCCCCGAGTGCCGGGCCAAGCTGGCGGCGGATGGGCGACGTGCCACGCTTCCATCGATCCGGAGAGTTCCCGGATCCGGACGCCGTCGTCGCTGACCGGGTTGCTCTCGGAGATATCTTCCTCGATTGCGTACAGTTCAGGCTCGCGGCCGAGGACGCGCACCAGCTTGTGCTCGGCGGTGCGCGTCGCAAATTGCTCGCCCTCGTCGGACTGCCAGAACAGCTGTTCGTGCGGCGGCCCGTGCTCTTCGCCGAGCAGATAGGGCACTAGGTTGACGCCGTCGATGTTCGTTGGCGTCTCGAGCCCAGCTGTCGCGACGACCGTGGGGAAGATGTCCAGCGCGCTGACCGGCGCGTCATAGGTGCGCCCAGCCGGCAGCCGGCCCGGCCAGGCCACTACGAAGGGTACGCGCACCCCGCCCTCGTAAACCGTGCCCTTGGTCGCCCGCAACGGCGTATTGTCGGAGGCATTGGCCGGGGTGGGGCCGCCGTTGTCGCTCAAGAAGAAGACCATCGTGCCCTCGCTGAGCCCGAGCTCCTCGAGCAGGGCGAGCACTTCTCCCACGCCGTCATCCAGCGATGTCACCATGGCGGCATAGGTCTGTCGGCGTGGGTCGGTGATCGAGTTGACCCGGTCCAGCAATTCCGGAGGTGCCTGCAGGGGGCCGTGGGGAGCGTTGTAGGACAAGTACAGGAAGAACGGATGTCCTGTGCGGCGCCGGACGAAGTCCAGCGCTGCCTCGGTGAGCTGTTCGGTCAGGTAGCCTTCCACGGGGACCGGCTCGCCATGCGCTTCGAGAGGGATCAAGTACTCCCCAGCGTCGGCGCCGGCCGATTTGAAGTAGTCGTGACCGCCGCCGAGCAAGCCGAAGAATTCGTCGAACCCACGTTCCAAGGGGTGGAATCGGGGCGCGTCACCCAGATGCCACTTGCCGACGATGCCGCTCGCGTAGCCAGCCTCGGTGAGGGCTTGAGGTAGGAGCGTCTCGCTCAGCGGGAGGCCTTCTCCGGCGCGGAATTTTGGATTGTGGACGTGGCCGAAGCGATGCTGGTAGCGCCCGGTGAGCAGCCCGGCCCGCGACGGGCTGCAGTAGGGGTGGCTCACGTAGGCGTTGGTGAAGCGGACACCGCTGGCGGCAAGACGATCGATGTTAGGTGTTGCAAAGTCCTGCAGCCCTTGGAACCCGACATCGGCGTAGCCCAGATCGTCCGCCAGGATGACCACGAAGTTTGGCGGCTGCTGCTCTCCGGCCGGGGCGACACCAGCATCGGGCCCGGAGCAGGCCCCGCACATCAGGACTGCCAGCAACGCCCTGCGCATGCCCAATAGGATTGCGCAGGCTCTGCGGATGTGTAAAGGAAAGGCTTGGCACGCCAATCCTCCGCCAGCGACTGCTCTCGAAATCTGCACGTCGGCCCCGTGTCGCGAGGAGGGACGGTGCATGCCGGACTATGGTCCCGGACTCGACTTGGACAATCCGATTAACTGTGGTAACAATAAATATTGGAGATCGACTTCGACGCGGCGAAGCGCGAGGCCACGCTAGATGCCAGAGGGCTCGCCATGGCTCGCGCTGACGAAGTGTTCGCAGGTGCCACGTTGACTGTCGCAGACGACCGCCGGGACTATGGCGAGGACCGCTTCATCACGATTGGATTGCTCGATGAAAGGATGGTGGTTCTAGCCTGGACTCCACGCAACCACAGCTGCCGCGTTATCAGCATGAGGAAAGCAAATGAACGAGAACAAGCACTCTACGCACCAAGGCTTGGGCAGGGACGACGCGCCGGATCTGTCCGCTGACGGCTGGCCGGAAAAGTTCGCCAAGGCTGCGGTCCGTCGCGGTCGGCCGCCCGTTGCTAGGCCGAAAGTGTCGACCACCATCCGCCTTTCGCCTGACGTAATCGACTATTTCAAGTTGGGAGGACGCGGGTGGCAGACTCGCATCGACAAAGCCCTTCGCGAGTGGATCAGGCAGCACGCTGGGGCTTGACCGGTAAATAGAGTTGCACCCGCTTGAGTTCTTGCTACAAGCGTCCTTCGCATGGCCAATGGCATGGCGCAGGCCCTCCCGCCGCGTAAAGGCCGAGCCTGCAAGACCTTTGCCGCATGACCGCCCCATCTTCAGGGAGCACGAGTTCAAGAGATCCGTGTGTGGCGGAGTTTGCGGACGTGGACGGAACTCTCTTCAGGTTCCCAATACCCACATCTCGATATTAGAATGACGGCAGTTCCAGCCGCGTTCCTTCGGCCCGATGTTCCGAGGCGGTGATTCCATCGCTCCGGCACTCATTCCCGCGGGATGCCAGTGCCGCCCACCAAGGCAGCCGGTCGAGTTGACGATGCTGGACAGAGTCGGAGGCTGTGCGCGATCAGCGCTTGATAGCGCACGGTCGCGCATCCTCCGGAGAGGTGTTACAAGCGAACAATCCGATCCTGGTTGACAAAGGAGGTTCCCGTGAGGAGTGCCACGATTGCGATTCTGTTGCTCTTGGGAGTGACTGCGAACGGAGCCGCCCAGCAAGAGGGCGGCTCGGACGATGGGCCCGACCCCGCACTGGTAGAGAAGATCCAGGAGCTGGGCGGGCGGGTTATGCGGGTTGCCGCGGATGATGCCGGGCTGGAGATTGCCTTCCACCTCGGACGGAATCAGGACGGCTTGCGCCAGGTTGACGCCACGGATACCGGACGTCCGGAGTCGCCTGCCTTGGACGGCGAGCTTGTGATCTTGAAAGACCTGGGACAGCTGGTGTCGCTCCATCTGGGAGGGACTGACGTCACCGACGAGGGCCTCGTGCACGTGGCGGGCCTGACAGCGCTCAAGCGCCTTCATCTGGAGAAGACAAAGGTGTCGGACGAGGGCTTGGCGCATCTCGCCGGCTTGGAGGACCTGTCGTACTTGAATCTCTACCTGACGGCTGTCACGGACGCGGGACTGGCTCACTTGGAAGGCCTGAAAAACCTGAAGAGCCTGTACCTGTGGCAAACCAAAGTGACCCCGGAAGGAGCCGAGAAGCTGCGTCAGGCCCTGCCGGGCTGCAACATCGATCTCGGCTGGCAGGCGCCCGAAGAATCTGACGAATCTGACGAATCTGACGAGGCCGAGGAAAGTCAGCCCGACAAAAACTGAGCCAGGGCCTCGGAACCGGGGGGCGCCGGGCGGGCGGTGCTCGGGCGCCGGACTGGCCTTGCCATCCGGCGGCCTATGCGAGTTCGCCTCGTTTCGCGGCCTCGACCAAGTACTCGGAGGCGCGCCGTGCGAGCGCCATCATGGTAAGCGTCGGGTTGACGCAGCCGATCGTGACGAAGGCGCCGCCGTCGGTGACGAACAGGTTCTTGACGTCATGGGCTTGGTTCCACTTGTTGAGCACTGACTTGCGCGGATCGTTTCCCATGCGCGCCGTGCCGACCTCATGGGTAGCACCGCCGGGCCAGCGCGGTGTCGTGATCTTGCGAATGTCCTGGGCCCCGGCAGCCAGCAACATTTCTTCGCCGGCGTCGGCGGAGTAGTTGAACAGGCGCATCTCGTTGTCGCTCCACGTCACGTTCATGTGCAGCGCCGGAATGCCCCAAGCGTCCTTGACGTGCGGATCGAGCTTGACGTAGTTCTCGTAGCGCGCCAGGCACTCCGACGAGGTTCCCAGGCTGAAGCGCCAGTAGGAGTCGGAATCGTGCACGGCGCGCTTGAAGTCTGCCCCGAAGCCGCGAATGGCCGCGATCGCGGCAGGCGAGCCGTAGCTGGAGCTGTTGCGCATCTGGGCGCCGAAGCCGCGGATCATGCCGTTGGTGTGGGGGCGCTCGACGTTCAGATAGCGCGGCAGATAGAGTCCGTTCGGGCGCTGGGGCGGGCCGGCCCAGCGCTTGCTCTCCTTGACCGGCAGCACGCCCGAAACCCCTCCGTACATGTGGTCCATGACGTAGTGGCCCAGCGCGCCCGAGGAGTTGCAGAAGCCATCGCCTGAGTTCAGCAGGATGCGGGTCGATTCCAAGGTCGACGCCGAGAGCACCACGATCTTGGCGCGGATCTTCCTCGGCGCGCGAGTCAGGCGATCGTAATAGGCCACGCCGTCGGCGAGTCCGGTGCCCTTGTCGGTAGTGACGTGGGAGACGACCGCGTCCGTCAGCACCTTGCAGTTACCCGACATCTCAGCGTCCGCAACGGTGGTCCAAACGCTGGAGAAGTACGAATGCGTGATGCAGCCATGCTCGCACGGGCCGCAGTAGTGGCATGGCTGGCGGCCGTTGAGAGGCTTGGTCAGGATCGCCGTGCGGCCGATGGTGACGTTCCGATCGAAGCGGGCGTTGACCTCGCGCGTGAAGTGCTCCTCGCCACAGGTCATCGCCATCGGCGGCTGCATGATGCTGTCGGGGAACTGCATCAGGCCGAGCGGTTCGCCGCTGATGCCGACATAGCGCTCGACGGTCTCGTAGTGCGGGACCATTTCCTCGTATGTCACAGGCCAGTTCTCGCCGTAGCCGTCGTGGCTGGCGGCTGAGAAGTCTAGCGGGGACAGGCGGTAGCTCTGGCGGGCCCAAGTCAGGGACCGCCCTCCAAGCTGGCGGCCGCGCGTCCACTGGAACGGTTTGTCCTGCGGATAGGTGTAGGGATTGCGGATGTCGTCGACGAACCACTCGAAGTTCGACTCGCGGCAGGCGTACTTCATGCTCTGGATCGGACGGTTGCGAGCGATCTCGGGGGATTGGCCGCGGTACTTGAGGTCGTAGGGGCGCAGGTGTTCGGTGAACTCCGCTTCGGTTGTGCGGTGGCCGGCCTCAAGCAGGGCGACCTGCATGCCAGACTCGGCGAGCGTCTTGGCGACCCAGCCCCCCGTCGCGCCGGATCCGACGATAACGGCGTCGTAGATTTCGCGATCCTTGCTGATGATCTGCATCAGGTTCCGCCTAGGGAATGGCCTTCGGGAAACTCCTGTGCCACGGAACGCTCCGGCCAAGAGGCTGCGATGGACTGAACTGTTTCACGATGTACCAGCAGGCTCAGCGGACGACTTCGGGCCTGTGGAGCACGATCTCAGCCAGCCTGCCCTACAGGATATCGGGCGGGTGACTGGCGTGCCGGCCGACTGGCGGCGTGCCTCTTCTGGGATTGGCGCGAGCAGGGCGGACAGGGCCTCGTGAGCAGCCCTCCGGAGCCCCTTCGCCGAGCATCGCATCCTTGCCCTCTAGCGGTTCTCGGGATTCCTGCGGCAAATACCGTCGGCGAGAGATCTTTCAAGAGCTGCACTCGCTGTTCATTGCCGCAGCATTGGAATCGCGTAGTGGCTTGAAACCAAGTTGAGGCCGTTATTCCGGACCCTGATCTTCAGGCCGTGCTGGGTAGGGTCGCTGTCCCGAGGTCTCACCGATACGGATCTCGGTCACCGTCCGCTATTGCGCGGTGCCCCGTGTGTCACGCCGAGCGGCTTTCGATTACGAGCCCCCGGCCGACCACTCGCAGGGCGTGGGTGAGATGGCCGATGCGCGAGTTGTTGCCCGGGTCGGTCAGACGGCCCACCGCCGCCGCAGACAGGCCCAGCCGTTCGGCGAGGGCCCGCTTGCTGACGCCCTGCATCCGCATCGCGGTGTACAGCTCCAGCTTGGCCGCCGTCACCGGGTCCACGGCGACGACCTCCTGACCGTCCAATGCCACGCCCGGAACCGGGATGGTTTTGCGGAGATTCACGTACATCGAAAGGGCCGTCGCCAGCGCGTCCCCGGCCAGCTCCAGCGCCTCGGCGCGGTCGTCCGCCCCGGTATTGGCTCCGGGCACGTCCGGGAAGGAAACGACGAACGCGCCGTCCTCGTCCCGTTCGATCCTGCATGGATAGGCGTATCGCATTTCAGA
>JAJDZN010000043.1 GCA_022824585.1 Bryobacterales bacterium
GCGAAGTCTTACCGTAGGGATCCAGCACGTAGGGATCGGAGCCATCGCTGCCGACGGTGAACATGCGCGTGCCGAACCGGCCCCGCCCGTCGGCGGCCCGCCAGCGATGCAAGAAGATCAGGCGCGATCCGTCGGGTGAGACCAGCAGGTGGTTGAAGTAGTGCTTCATGCCGGCGGTCTCAGCATGCGGGTTCGGGATCGCTGCGGCCTCGGCTACCGAGATCAGCAGCTCTCTCTCGCCAGTGGCGAGGTCCACCTTCCATATGCCGACATCATCCGGAGCCAGCACGCCGGAGTTTGGATCTGGGATGCCGACGTAGCCGTAGCCGGGTCGCGTGTCGTTGAGCCTGCGGAAATCGGCCGCGACGGCCCAAGCGCCGTCAGGAGAAAGCGCGTAGATGGCGGACGGGATCGTGCGCATCGTGCCGCTCTTCACGTCTAGGATGCGGCTGACGTAGGCATCGCCTTCGCGGTCGTTCCAGATGATCTCGCTGGACGAGCCGGGAATCCACTGCAGCATACAGCCCTGCTGCCATCCCCAAGCCGTGCTGCTGCCCAAGTCGTTCCAACGGTCGCCATCCTCGAGATCGACCATGCCGATACGGATCTCATCGTCGGCCTGCGGAGAGCGGCGTTCGAAATCGACTTCCATACCCAGCACCAAGCGGTTCGCGGGATCGAACTCGAGCTTGTCGTAGTAGCCGAACCAATGATGCTTCGGCCCATGTGTCAGAGTTCTAACTGGCGGCAGCTTTACAGTCGCTTTCGTCCCACAAGCGGTCGCTACGCTCGCCGAACAGGCGGCGATAAATTCGCGGCGCGTGTGTCCCAGCATCCGCGACTACAGTAGCACCGCGAGTCGGAATAGGGTGATTGTCGGACGGATTTAGAAACGAGCTACTTGAGGTGAGGGAAGGAGGGGGTAGCAGGGGGACGTAGCCCCCCTTGTTAGAGGTTAGAGAAGTGGGTCGAACTCCATCACCGGGCGCGCCCCGCGGTGGAACAGGAAGATATTTCCCTCCGCCGTAGTGGCGACCGCTGCGACCTCGCTCTAGTGCCACGGTGCGGGCGTGCCGGCCGCCATCGTGGCGGGAAGCGGCCATTCGACTTCTCTGAGCCCCTGCTGGGAAGTCGCCAAGCAAGCGGCCGCGACAGCGAGAAGGCATCAGCGAACCGAGCGCATCGTAAGTCCAGTCAGGCCCTCAAGTACGGCTTGAGAGCCGCGAAGTTGTGCTCGATTTCCGCCACCGCCTCCCGCGAGTAGACGTA
Source organism: Bryobacterales bacterium (assembly GCA_022824585.1). Taxonomy (GTDB): domain Bacteria; phylum Acidobacteriota; class Terriglobia; order Bryobacterales; family UBA6623; genus VXMF01. The sequence goes on from JAJDZN010000043.1 coordinate 1,270, forward strand.
GTCGCCGCGTCGGGACGCCGTGGTCTTGAAGACGCCGCGGCGCTTCATCATGTACGACCGCAGCCCGGGAATGGCTTGCTCGAGGTTGGTCATTAGCAACAGCTTGCTGTACACCTCGCGAACCTCGTCGCGCTTGCCCGCCAGGTGCAGCTCCCAGAGCTGCGCGTAAACGTCGCCGTACATCGGACCGCCAGTCAGCGTGCCGTCCATTCCCAAGCGCATCTCGTAGCTCCATCCACGGGCGCGGAAAGCGCCGAGGATGATCTTGATCGCCCCGGGGCGATGCTTCGCCATCGCCTTCATGCGCTCGATAGCCGTCGCTACGCTTTGGTATTCCTCCTTCAGGTAGCCGAAGTTGTCGAATTTGCCGCCCATTTCCACAATGAACTCGACGGTCGGCTCCACCTTCGGCGATCCGCCGGCTGTCTGGATGAACACCGGGCGCCGAGCGACCTTGCAGAGTTCGCTGTAGTACTCGCGGTAGTCGTCGAGTGATTGCGCCCGTGTTGGCGGGATGGCGATGACAGCGTCCGGCTCCAGATCCTCAGCGCGCCGGGCGAACTCAAGCATAGACGGAGTGTCTTCCGCCTGCACGCCGAGGACGAGGGCCGGCTTGCGCCCCTTGGCGGCCTTGGCAATGACTTCCATGCCGCGCATCCGCTCGCGTTTTGAGAGATAGCCCAGGTCGCTGGCGTTTTGGGGCCAGACCATGCCTTGGACGCCGCAACGGTCCAGGAACTCGACTTCGGCCTCGAGGTCGCTGTAGTCGATCGCCTTGCTCGCCGTGTACGGCGTTGCCAGAATCATGAACGCCCCGCGCAGGGACTTCTCTGCCAATGCGGCCGCGGTCCGTCCCGGCGATGCCAGCGCAGCGGAGGCGAGGAGCCCGAAGCTGTCGCGACGAGTGAACCGGGCAGGGCGGGCCATGGCGGGCTCCGAGGTGATTGTAGCGCCGTACGATCCCTTCGGTCTCGTGCCGCTCCCCGAATGCCACTACGGGCAACCCTCGGTGCCGGTCACCCCGGCGCCCGCCGGATCGAGTTGTCGCCGACCGGGCGTCGCGTCTTACAGGGTCTGCCGCGTCTACCCGGAAACGCTCCACGTGGCCTGGCGCAGGACAGCGTAGGGCGAGCCCGCCATTCTTTCGTACCAAATCGTGACGAGCGAACCATCGTCCAGTTCGACCGTGGAGGGGTAGCCTAGGTCTCCGCCTTCCCCATCGTCGGAGAGCGTCATTGGCCCGGACCAAGAAGCTCCGCTGTCTTCGCTCAACCGGGCTTGATTGCCAAACGGCTGGCGCCTGTGTCCATAGCTCATCAACAGTCGCCCGTCGCGCAACCGCAACAGGTGCGAAGGCAGGCCCCAAACACCGGTCGCATGCGGGGTGGACCATGTGAGCCCGCCATCATCGGACTCCGTCTGGAGGATCTCGCGCTCGTTGGACTTGTTGTGGTTGCGGATTTGGGCGACCAACCGCCCGTCGGTCGCCTCGACAATGTGAAGCTCGTGGTATTCGGCGAAGTCGTCCCTGCCCCGCGTCGGGATCTCGGCAAGCCAGCGCCAGGTCATGCCGTCGTCGCGGGAATCCGCAACGCCGATCCGCCGCTCCTCGTGCCAGAGACGCTTCCCGGCATAAATGATTCGTCCGTCGGAAAGCGCGATCGGACCGTGCGGGCTGTTCACGGGCACGCGGTAGGGAGCGGACCACGTCACGCCTGCATCGGTCGAGCGCAGCATCCAGGTACCCAGCATCTGCTCGCGCTCGGCGGCCGGCATGCGCGCGTGCGCGGATTGCCAAGCGGAGATCCTCTCCGCGGTCCAATCCGTGAAGCGGTCACTCGTGCCTGCCTCGGCTTGGTTGAGGTACTCGACGTAGGCCAGCGACGTGAACGTCGTGACGAGCAATGACCCTTCCGCCGTCTCGCACACTCCGGCGTCCCGGTCGTCAATGGCCGAGTGCGTCAGGATTCTCGGCCAGCTCCAGGATTCGCCTCCGTCCCTGGACCGCATCATTTCCACCCAGCCGAACGGGCACACATGCCCTTGCCTGCCCCCCGAGCAAACGACAATGAGCTCGCCGTTCGAACGTCTCGCTACGGTGGGCCAGCCGTGGTAGAGATCCGGGCGCTTGCTGATTGTCCGGACTCGGATCACCCTTGCTGCGGGACTGGCGGCAGACGCGGCACAGCTCGCGATGCAGCCTGCACCCGTGGCGAGGGTTCGGATTAGCTCCCGACGCGTGCTCGGAGGCTTGAACACGACAAAGAGCTTATCGGATTCGGAACTCCGATTGCCCGACCCGCTCTCGCTGCCGTAGCCGCAGCCACGGAAGTACCGGCGGGGCGGGGCGTGCCGCTCCGGATGCCGGCAACGCGGAATGCGGGCCCGCATTCCTGGGTGCTACGATTGGCTCGGCCCCGGCGCCTGGACCGTGCCAGACCGAGTTCCGAACATTCTCTTCCTGCACGTCGATCAGATGCACGCGGACGCTGTCTCTGCATTCGGCTCGCGATATTGCGCCACACCGGCAATCGACCGCTTGGTTGCGGATGGCGTCTCGTTTCGCCGTGCGTACGCGGCCCAGCCGGTCTGCTGCCCCGCGCGGGCAAGCTGGTTCACTGGACGGACGCCGCTCGAACATGGGGTGCTGACCAACGCCGTTCCGATCAATCCCGAATTGCCCGACCTGGGCCAATGGTTGCGCGAGCACGGCGACCACGAAACGGTCTACGCCGGGAAATGGCACATTCCTGGACGTAACGTAGCGGACAGCTTCGACTACCTGCACCCCGGAACGGGCATGGGAGAGATCGGCGACGGCGATGTCGGACGTGCCGGTGCGGCATTCCTGCGCAACCGGACATCGGAGCGGCCGTTTTTCCTTTCGATCGGCTTCCTCAACCCGCACGACTGTTGCTACACCTGCGGCGCGGGCGGCGGCGTAGGAAAGTTCAGCTACGCCTCATCGATCGAGGGCGAGTTGCCCCCGCTTCCCGAAAACTTCGATCCGGATCTGCCCTGGCTGTCGGGCGAGCAGCGCAGCCGCGTCGGCCATTGGAGTGAACTGGACTGGCGCTATTACATCTACTCCTGCTACCGGCAGACCGAAATGGCCGACGCGCACGTCGGCTTGGTCTACGACGCGCTTCGCCGTTCGCGCTTCGCCGATAACACGCTCGTGCTGTTCGCGGCCGACCATGGCGAGGGGATGGGGCATCACGGCCGCATCCTCAAGAACTTCTTGGAGGAGGAGTCCTGGCGCGTTCCCACCATCATGGTCCCCCCGGGTCCGGTCCGCGAGCGCTCGGAAGAGGACCGGCTCGTTTCCAGCCTCGATATCCCGGCTACGATTTGCGACTACGCCGGGGTCCCGCCGCTCCCCGCCGCCGACGTGGGCCGCAGCTTGCGGTCGCTAGCCGGGGGCGACCCATCCGGCTGGCGGACTTACGTGTTTGGCGAAACCGAGCATTCGGCGGCGGTGCAAGACGGCCGCTGGAAGGCGATCTTCTATCCGCGATCGCCAACTCGGATGTTCGATCTGGCGGATGACCCCCTCGAGACTCGCAACCTCGCGGCGTCACCCGCTCACAAAGCGGAGCTCGGCCGGTTGGCGGAGACCCTGCGGGGCTACGTCCGCGGCCGAGCGGTCTACTCCAGGCTCGGCGAGGACGCGCCGGGTGTCGACCGCAGCGGACAGACCCGCAAGGAGCGGTTGCGCAAGGCTCGGATTTGGTACGAGAGCATTGCCGCGGGGTCCGGGTTGACGGGATGAGCGGGTCGACAAGGCGAGACGCGCTGGGACTGGCCGGGGCAGTCGCCTCGCTCGCGGCCGCTGGTCGCCTACCTTTGCTAGGCGCTCCCGCTGGCCTGCCGGTCGGGCTATCGCCCGTCCAGGGCTTTCTGCAACGACATGCGCCGTCCGGCCAAGCGTCCCGGGGCCCTTCCCAACAGTACGCGGTCCTGCGGTGGCGAACGACAGACCCGCGCACCGGCGAGACTACCAATCAGGAAATCGGCAGGCTGGAACTGCATGTTGAGCGCCAAGCGGACCAAGTGGTTGTGAAAGTGATGCAAACCACTCGCTACTCCAAGCCCCGGAACCGCCTCGAGGCGGAAATCGTCTGCAGTCCCGATCCGCTTCTGCCGCTTAGGAGCTGGAAGCTCGACAGCACGGTCGACGAACGCGACGACCTTCGGTACGCGATATCGGGTCGGCGCGACGGGGACACGGTCCGCATCAAGGATGGCATGTCGGAGCGGGTCTTCGATGTCGCGGGGCCGCTGGTTTCTCAATGGACGCTGGCGCTCGCGACCGGTGCCGGTCCTCCGCCGCGGACGCGCTGCGGATTGCTCGAGGATCTGCTCTTGTACAAGCCGGACCAACGCCTGGTCGCGGAAGCGACGGTCGAAGTGCCGTTCTTGGACGGTGCGCACCAACTCCGGTGCTGCTCGCAACGCGGCCCGGCGGTGCTGCCCATCCACTACTTCGCGGACGCGCGCGGACGGACGCAGCTTGTCACGCAGGGGGCTTTGGCGTGGGCCCTGGCTGAATCATCGTAACCTCCCGCCAACGGCCTCAGAGATTGGAGAGGAAGTCCCTCAGAGCTGCGAGGAGCGCTGCCTTCTCCTCCCTTCGAACGTTGTGTCCGGCACCGTCGATATGCACGATCCTGCCGCTCTTCAACACCGCGGCGACCGCGTCGTTCTTCTTTCGGGTTTCGTCGTCGGCGTCCGCCTTGAGGATCAACGTCGGAACCCCGATCTTCGCGAACAGCTCGGTCATCGGCGGCCTCTCCGCAAACGTGCGGTATCGATAGGCGTTGCTTGGATGGTGCAGCCGCTTCGAGGGCGCCCAGATGCGGCACTCCTCAAGTCCCCACTTGGGTGACGACTCGACGCATCCTTTGACGAGATCGTCGTAGCTTGTTTGGTTGCGTGCCAATATGCGTGCGTACACTCCCTCCACGTTCATCGTGCCGCGTCCAGTGCGAGGCGGGCGAGGCAGCAACCCGGGGTCCTCGAGCACGATCGCCCGCGCCATGTCGGGGTATTTCGCCGCGAACCAAGCGGCCGAAGAGGCGCCCATCGAATGGCCCATCACGATCGGCCTGTCGAGCTTGAGTTCGCGAATCAGCGCCGCGACATCTTCGGCTTGCGCATCGGCTGGGTCCGATGCCTTTGCGGGATCGGACCAGCCGTGCCCGCGCGCGTCCGGAAGAACTATGTCGTAATCAGAGGTCAGCTCCTTGGCGAGGCTCGTCCAGCATAATCCGTCGTCCGAGGATCCATGCAACATGACGAGCACCGGCTTCTCGCCCCCGGTTCGCCAGTAGTGGATTCGGATTCCGTTGGCCATCACGAAACTGTCCGTCCAGCCCTCCGGAGGCGCGGGAGGCTGCCCCTCGAGCGCGGCCATGCTGGCGGCCATTGCCACCAGCGGCAGGACAAGCGTTCGTCTCGCTATGTTTCGCATGGCAGTTCGCCTGGATCGCATCGTAGTCTAGCACTCGATGGCAGGGGGCGTTCGGTCAAGAGGGGAGGGAGTTCACATACTCAGTTAGCATTGGTTTCGCGGCAATCATAGGCAGTGACGGCGACGAATCGTGGCTGGGGAATCCGCGGGCGTCTTTGCCAACTTGGAGCGGTGGCCCGCACTCTGTCAATTTCCGCAACAGCACTAGCCCTGCTACTGATTTCGGCTTGCAGCCCCTCTGGAGACACAGGGCCTGAGGGATCAGCACCTGCGGCGTCGCCGCGCCAATCGTTCCAAGACGATAGCGGCCACACGGCGGCCGTGCTGTCTGACAGCACGCTCTACCTTGGCGCGATCTCGCCGACCGATCCGAATTCCCCTATAGCCGACCAGACACACTCGGCAATGCGACGGCTCGGCGAAATCCTCGGGCTGGCGGGCCTTGACTACCCACAAGTCGTCAGCTGCCATGTCGAACTCTCAGACATGGAGAACTATGCCGCGATGAACGAGGTGTACGGCAGCTACTTTCCGGAGGGCGGCTACCCCGCGAGGAAAACTTTGGAATTTCCCTGCTTGCCGGGGGAAACTGGTGTGTTGCTGACCTCGTACAGGTACGGATGCTGCAGGTCTCAACTCACAGAACCCGTAAGCTGTCCCGCGTCATGGGCAACCTTGATCAATGACTCCGCTGGAATGCCGAGTCCGCGGTGCAAACGCCTAATCATCTTGAGACTCAGCGGCCGCCGGCGATTCAGTACCTCATATACCCGGTTCCGACTACCGAAATACTCGACCAGATCTTTCGGCGCAAGCCCGTTCTGCTCCATGTGGTAGCGAATGGCGGCCACCGGATCGGGCAGATCAACCGGGTAGTTGCGCGCTTCCCATGCCTCGACCAATGCCACCAAGACGTCCAAGCGGTCGCCTTCTGGCGTATCGTGCTTTGCGCTCACCAGGCGCTCGATTTCCTTGAGCGTGCGACGGTAGTCTTGATCGGTACGATTTCCATGGCTCGGACCTCAGATCGATTGCGCATCAACGGTGTCGTCCATGCGGTGCCTCCCGATAAAGCGAATATAGACAACCCGGCGGGAGGAGTTGATCCTTTTCTTGATCAGACACTTGTTCCCCGCGACGTTGAACACCGCTCTTCCGTCCTTCAGGATGCTGACGCTTCGAACATCCCGTTCGACATCCTTGCTAACTTGAAGCGGTGACCCGCGTTCTAGCAATTCCCGCAACAGCACTAGCCCTGCTATTGATTTCGGGTTGCAGCCCCTCTGAAGACGCAGGGCCTGAGGGGTCGGCACCTGCTGCGTCGCCACGCCAATCGTTCCAAGACGATAGCGGCCAGACAGTTGCCATGCTGTCTGACAGCACTCTCTATCTCAGCGCGGTATCGCCGGCCGATCCGGCCGCCCCTATCGCCGACCAGACACACTCGGCAATGCAGCGGCTCGGCGATATCCTCGGGATGGCGGGCCTTGACTACCCGCAAGTCGTCAGCTGCCATGTCCAACTCTCCGACATGGAGAACTATGCCTCAATGAACGAGGTATACGGCAGTTATTTTCCCGAGGGAGGCTATCCCGCGAGGACGACCTTGGAGTTTCCCGGCCTGCCGGGTGGAACGGGCGTGTTGCTGACCTGCATCGCTTACGCGGAAGCTTCCGAAATCGAGGTGATACGCCCTCCCGAGGACAAGATCCCGGCGGCGATGGGGCCGTACTCTCCCGCAGTGCGGGCCGGACGCACCGTCTATCTATCCGGCCAGGGCGGAAGGAACCCAGCCACGGGCGAGCTGGGCGAGACACCGGACGAGCAAGCCCGTCAAACCTTGCAGAACATTGGAACCATTCTCGAGGCGGCCGGACTCTCCTATGACAACACCGTTCTGGCAAGTTCCTACCTGCCCCAGGCATCGGACCTGGCCGTCAACGACACTGCCTTTGAGTCGATCTACAGTGTCGGCGGCGCGCCCAGCCGAGCCAATGTCGTGCTATCGGCACTGCCGGGCGGAATCGCAGTGGAAATCACGTTTATCGCCGTCGATGACAACTATGTCACGCGCCTGTTCATGCACGATCAGGCTCCCACAGCACTGTCAAGCCCGATCTCGCAAAGCGGTACCACCGCATACACATCGGCCATGCCGGGATCCGGTGCCAATTTCAGGGAGCAGTTCCTCCACGCCTTGGATACCAGTACGGCGGCCCTAGGACTGGGCTCCTTGGGACTGGCCAACGTGGTTCGAGTCAACGCCTACCTCAGCGACTTGGCGAACCTGGAAGAGATGAGAGCGTTGATCGCCGAGGCGTTCCCGGAGCACGCCCCGGCAGTATCCGCTGTGCAGGCCCACCTTGCCGAGCCAGCCATGGTCAGCCTCGAGATGATCGCTGTCCAGTAACGGCCCGCAGTGTTGTCCCGGCCTGCCCTGCTAGCATGGGCCGTTTGATGCATTCCCGACCGAGCAAGGAAGAGCTGCTTTCCTCGCCGACCAAACCGTTCGCCGTCAAAGGTGCCAACTCGGCATCCTCTCTGCTGGAGAAGATGGCCGACACCGCGTTTCAAGGGCGCCAGCTCGGACAGGCCTTCGCTGCCTGGAAAGCAATGCTGGCCGATCCCGAATGCACCATCTTGATGGGCTTGTCCGGTGCCATGGTGCCGGCGGGCATGCGTCGGCTGGTGAGGTTCATGATCGAGAACCGCCTGATCGACATCCTGACCTCGACGGGAGCGAACTTGTTTCACGACATCCACGAAACCAAGGGCTTCTACCATTACCAAGGGTCGGCCGACATGGACGACGAAGCGCTTGGCGAAGTCATGGTGGATCGCATGTACGACGTGCTGGCGGACGAAGTCCGATTCCGCGAGCACGATCTTTGGATCGGCAGCTTCGCCGCACGGCTCGACCAATCGCGCCCGTACACGACGCGCGAATTTCTCTACCTCTTGGGAAAGGAAGTCGGGCGCGACTGCCCCGAGGACGGCATTGTGACCGCGGCGGCCAAGCACAATGTGCCGCTATTCTGCCCCGCGATCGGGGATAGCTCGATCGGCATCGGCGTCGCCGAGAGCAGGCATCGGGGAGAGAACCGGCTGATGTTCGACATGATGGCGGATGTGCTGGAGATCACCAACGCCGTCGCCGACTCCAAGGCGACCGGGGTGATCTACTTCGGTGGCGGAACGCCCAAGAATTACACGCAGCAGTCCGAAGTCGTCGCCATCCTGATGGACCGTGGCAAGGAGGGGCACCGCTACGGCATTCAGATCGTGACCGATGCACCTCACTGGGGCGGCCTGTCGGGTTGCACGCTGGCAGAATCGCAGAGCTGGGGCAAGATCGCCAAAGGCGCGACGATGGTCGACTGCCACTGCGACTCGACCATCGCCATGCCGCTGCTGGTGTCAGCCCTGGCAGAGCAAACCGAATTGATCAACAACCGTAAGCCGCCGTCGTTCGACATGGGGCGAGTCCTCAGGATCCGCCTGCCGTAGTCGACACCGCGCCGACGCTAGCGCAACTGGCTTAGGAATTCCACCAAGTCGACCAGATCGTCAACGCTCATTTGCTCTTGCAGGTCGTCCGGCATCGCGGAGACTGTCGACGCCCTGCGTTCCAAGATCTCCTCCTGCGCGAAATCAGCCACGATTCCTCCCTCCATGCGCAGCGTTACGGTTTGCTCCGTCTCGCTGACCACGAAACCCGACACCTCGTCTTGACGCGCCAGCGAGAGATGCACAAGGTCATAGGTTGGCGAGACGCTGGCGCTTGGATCGAGGACTGCCTCGTAGATTCCGGCCTTGGGCAGCTTGTCGCCGATCTTTGACAGATCCGGACCGAAGTCCGTGCCCACGCCGTTGATGATGTGGCAATCGCTGCAGGTGGCTGACTCGAAGACAGACGCTCCGTTACCTGGATCTCCGACTAGAACGAGCAGGTCAGTCATCTGCGGCAGCGGCTCGCTGTCCCGCAGCGGCGGGACCGGGAATAGTTCGGCTGCCTGCTCGCGCAGCCGCACGTTCATGGAACGCGTGATTGCAGCCCCGGCGATTTCGGCCAGTTCAGCCGGGAACTGCCCGTCTCGTGCCAGGTTCACTAAAGCCTCGGCCCCTTGGCTGGTACCGGCCAGAGACCGGACCGCCCGGTCGCGGACGGGTGGAGGCAGGCTGTGGTCAAGCAGCATCCTCGCCAACAGCGGCACGCTCTCTGAAGATCGTGTATTGCCGACCGCTTCGACAGCTGCGGCCGCCAACTCGGGCTGGCTGACAACGAATTCCCGAATCGTGTCTTGGGCTCCCGCTTGCAGCAGAGTCAGGGCAGAAGCGATGCCGACTGGATTGTCCCTGTTGCGGGCGGCGACCTCAACCAGCGACGGGTAGTGGCTGGAGAGGCCGTACCGCTGCACGAGCCGCGCGAACTGAGCCGTCCCCTGACCGCGGCGGAGCAGTTCGTCGATCGCTTCGCGGGAATTGTGATCCGCGGCAAGGTCAAGTTCGGGCATACGCAACAGGGCCTCAGCCGCTACGAAGAATGGCCGAGGCTTGCCATCGATGGCCCGTCGAAACGCTAGCTGGCGCAAAGTCCGGGCCTTCGCGGCGCTCTCCGGCTGGAAGTCGAACGCCCGCAGATACCTTGCCGCGTCGGTGCTCTCAATATCCGACGTACCCACGATCTTCGCCAGATAGCTGGGGGTAACGGATGCCCGAGAGCGCCACAAGATGTCGCGGCCGGCCGGGGTGTTCCAGTCTGCCCCGACAAGTGCCAGCCAAGCGCCCAGATGTGAATCCCAATTCCCCGCCGCACCAATCCCAAGTGCCTCCAAGTACCAGCGGTCGCCCGCCACGTGCTGATTCGCCAAGCGTGCCCAGACCGCAGCCGCTTCAGCAGACGTGTTCCCCCTGAGCGCAATCGCGCACTCTCGCCGCACGTGGGAGGACGGATCGGCGGCGAGCCGTCCCAAGAGGGGCATCAGGCCTTCTCCCGATTGCCGGGCGGCGCGCAGTCCGACGATTCGGATGTCTTCCTCGGGATCCGCCAGCGCTTGGTCGAGATAGTCCTGTCCGCGCCCCCCGATACGGGCCAGCAGCCACAACGCCCTGGCGCGTTGGCGCACTTCGGTTCCCTCGCGCCATAGCCGGACCAGCGCATCCTCGGCTTCCTGCCCGCCCTGATCGAGAGCGTGCCAAGCCAGATATCTCGCGTCGAAATTCGGGCTCCGCAAGGCCTCGATTGCTCCTGCAATCGACGCAACATCGTGGGTCGGCGGCCGGTACGCATGGCCTTGCGGCGCGATGCGGAAAACTCGCCCGTGCGTGGAATCCTGCTGGCGGTTCCAACCGATCACGGGGTCATACCAGTCACTCACGAACACGGAGCCGTCGGGAGCTACCGCGACATCGACCGGGCGCACCCACTTGTCACGGGCCCCCTTCAGCAGGTCCACCATTCGTGCCTCGTAACCCGCCCCGCTCTTGGCCGATACAATGCCACGCAGCACGCCGGGGCCGGCATCGGTCGCCAACACTTGGTCCCAGAACTCGCTCGGCAATAGGCGACCTTCGTAAGAGGCCACTCCGGTAGGTGAACCGGCGCCCGTAATCAGCAGGTTTGGCACCACGCCGGGATCGTTCTGGTGCCAGTGCCGCTCGGGGACCTCTTCGTGGCGGCCGGTGCGCTCGGCTTGGTTCCCCGCGCCCGTTAGCTCGTCACGATAGCCATAGTTGCCGCACTCGAGGATGTAGTTGATCCGGCAAGCGTAGCTGCCGTCGTTGTCGTTGTCGGACTGCCACAGCCCGCCCAGCGAGTCCACCGCTACCTCGTAGTTGTTGCGGAAGTTGTGGCCCAGCACCTCAGTGCCGCCACCGTCAAGGTCGGAGCGAAACACCATGCCGCCCTGATACGGGCTCGCAACCCCGACCAAGGCATCCGCGAAGTCGGGCCGCGGCATCTCCGGCCTGCCGCGCAAGCTGCGCTCGTAGTTGCGGTCCAGCACCGGATTGCCGGCCTTGTCAATGACCAGTCGCCCGTCCCTGTCGTGGATGTGCCGACCTCCGTTGCCCATGTTCCAGTAGAATTTCCCGTCCGGCCCGAACGACAGCGAGTGCGTCGAGTGGTCGTTCTGGGGAGCGCCGGAGTTGGTGAAGAGGTACTCCTTCTTGTCGGGAACGTCGTCGCCATCCTCATCGGTGAAGACCACCACGTTGGGAGCGGCAGTCACGATCACCTGATTGCCGAGCACGGCGATTCCCAGCGCGGCATCCACGTCCCGGCCTTGGTAGTAGACCTTGGATGTATCAGCAACCCCGTCGCCATCCGTGTCTTCAAGGATCAGGATGCGATCCCCCTCGGGGCGCATGTCGTTCCTGCCGTGCTCGCGGTAATTGACGACATCGCAAGCCCAGACCCGGCCGCGATGATCGACATCGATGTTGGTCGGGTTCGACAGGATCGGCTCGGAAGCGAACAGCGTTGCCTCGAGGCCGGGATAGAGATCGAGGCTTGCGACCGCCTCCCCGGCGCTGCGGCGATCCGTGCCGTCCGAGCCGCAGCCCGTCCAAGCGAGCGCGAAGAGCGCCATCGAGAACGAGAGCTGACGGTAACGACTTCGGCTCATGGTCGCTTCGCCCGACAAGCCGCGATTGCGATCGCTACCTCGCGGCGGCTCACGAAGAATACCAAAGTCACTGGCCAGCCCGGACGTGTCGGCGAGCCTGCGGTCTCACCCAGCGCGCTGACCTCACCGGAGCCAAGCGTCGAGGTGTTCGGCCACGAAGTCGTCGTCGACGAGATGCGGATACGCAGCACAGACCCGGTCAATCTCCGCACTCTGGCCCGGCGACAGCCGCTCCGCCTCGTTCAGGCACCAATTTCCGGCCAGCAGGCCCTGTCTCCGCAACACCTCATGTATGCCGGCTATGCAGCCGGAGAACCGGTTGCGCGTGTCGAACAGCGCGGAGTTCGCGTCGGTGACCTCTGCGTTGAGGCGCAGCAACGCTTCAGGGACGCTCCCAGAGTCCGCTGTCAGGGACTCCCGGCACTGCCGCCAGTACTTACAGGCCGTCTTCGTCCACACAGCCCAGTGGCCGAGCAGACCGCCCACGAACGCGGCGGACGCGCCTCCGCTCGCATAGCTGGTCAGCAGATCGCCGACGATGTTGTCGTCATTGCCCGTGTAGAGCGCGATCTCGCCGGCACGCCCGGAATCGCAAACCGCGCGCAGCACCTCCAACGTGCAATACCGATCGAACGGGGCCACCTTGATGGCCACCAAGCCCTCGATCTCGCACATTTCGCGCCAGAACTCGTACGGGAGCGGAATGCCGCCGACGGCGGGCTGGAGGTAGAAGCCCATGATCGGGATCACGTCAGCCACTGCACGGGCGTGGGACAGCAGCTCGGCGTGGCTGGCTGCGCGAAGACCCGCGAAGCCAAGCAAGCCAACGTGGTAGCCGAGGTCGACAGCAAGGCCCGCTTCGCGGACCGCCTGTTCGGTCTGGCCGAGGATTCCGGCAACGCGGATCACGCCGCCATTGCTGTGCCCAGCGGAGTCTCGCGTAGCATCAGCGGCGAGCTCGAGCACCGGCCGATACAACCCTACCTCCGGCTCGTGGATCGCAAACTGGGTGGTGTGGACGCCGACCGCCACTCCTCCCGCCCCGGCTGCTAGGTAATAGCGCGTCAGGGCCGTCTGGCGGCGCTCGTCCAGCTGGCGCCGGGAATCCAGTGCCAGCGGATGCGCGGGAATGACCGCGCCGGCGCGCAGCCGAGAGGCGACCTCATCCTCCGAATCGAGGAGTGCGGACATGGCTTGATCGAAGACCGACCGGGGATCAAGCCGCCTGCGATTCTGTCTCGGTCGCGCCCGTCAGTCGTTCGACGACTGTGTCAAGCACCGCAGTCGCGCGCTCCTCGATCTCCTCGGGCAGCTGGTCTTGGATTGGGTGCGGCACGTAGACCGCGTCCAAGTCCGCCCGACCTAGGGCCGAGGCTTGGGCCCGCGCCGCCGACCGGAATACGTCGGTGGCTATCGGCACGGTGGGGATACCGGAGTTTTCGAGTCGAACCGAGTCGTGCAAACTGCACGTCGTGCAAGACCCTCAATCGGCGAGGGCCTCGATCACCGCGTGCGGCTGCGCCTTGCGAATATCCGTAAGCACCGCCTCGGGGGCTGGCTTCGCGAACGTCGGCTTGCGGAAGCGCAGCACTTCCGACACCCCGTAGCGCTCCCTGAGCAAGGCATCGACGTGATCGAGGAAGACCTCTCCCCCGCCCTTGCTGATGTCCAGAAGCGCGATCCGCGCACCTCCGACGGACGCGAGCCTCGGAGGCGCCGAGCCCTCCGGCAAGGGCCGTTCGTCAAGGGGATTCACGACTGTGAGCGACATGCTGTTGTGCCTCCGGCGCAGAGCGCCTCAAACAGAGTAGCAGCCCCCAAGCCCGCGGCCAAGGAACTGCGCCTGGCCAGGCTGGTTCAAGCGAACTGGTAGCTGACCATCTGGCTGCCGCGAGGTCCGGTGGCCCACGACCCCAGCACGGCCGAGAACTTCCCGGCGGGCCCGCCGGCCACCATCACACGAATCGACTCGGGCCGCCGGAACTTCCGGTAGCACCGCACGCCCCGGATCACGCATTCGTCATAAAAGCCGGCTTCGTGCGTGCCCTCTCCGCCGTCTCCGTCGTACTCGCTCACCGGCACGCCGGTGTTCTCGAACAGAAACTCCACCACATCGCGCTTCGTGAAACCGCCGCGGTCCAAGGTCGCTGCGTGCTCGGGGCCGATCACTACGACCGCCTCGGACCGCTTGCAGACGCGATACGACCACAGGTTCGCGAGCACTGGGCAGATGGCGCGCAGCAGCACGCTGGGCTCGCGCGCCTTGTGCTCGCTCACCGGGCGTGGAGGCTCGGCGCAGAAGAACGTGACCGCATTGCAACCGGCCTCGATGCCGAAGTCTTCGGCCAGCGGGCCCCACGGGCTCACCTCCTCGTTCTCGCCGATCACGAAGCTGAACCGCCCCGGGTTCCCCATCGTCGACATGTCGATCCGGCCCGGTGCCGCGCCCCCTAGGTTGCGCAGGATCAGCTGCAATGCCCGACCAATCGTGGAGTTGGCGCGCGCCGCGTTCGAGAACACGTTGCTGCCGCAAGCGAATCCCAGCTCTAGGCGGACCGGACCGTTCACGATGGCCAGGGGAGCGGCGAAGTGAGTGGTGCCCTGCACTCCATGGATGTCGAGACGCTCGTCGCACAGAGCGCGGACAGCAGGTACGAGCACCCGCATGTACTCGGGCCGGCAGCCCGCCATGACAGCGTTTGCCGCGATCTTCTCCGCGCTGGCCGCGCCGAAGTTCGGCGGGACGTGCGCGACCACCTCGTCCGGGGTCAAGCCGCTCGCAGCCAGCATGCGTTCAACTCGCCCCACCGTTGGCGGCACCACTGGCAGGGGGTCGGCATAGCCGCTCTCGTAGCACCATTCCTCGGCATCGGCGTCGGTGGGCAGGTCGATTCTCGAAGCCCGGCCTGCGCGGCGGGAATACAGATCGGGAATTTCAGCAGCGTCCGCATCCGACTCTGGTTCAAGGTGGCGTGAAACGCATCCCGGCTGGAAATCCGGATTGCCGTCGCCAGGCCGCGCGAGCTCGGGTGCGGGCACCTCCAGCAGCTTGGCGAGCTCCCCGCCGAAGCGATTCAGGTCTGCTTTGTCAAAGCCCTGCGAACTGGCAAGGACCCGGCCCGACTGGTCCAGCAGGAACAGTGCCGGAACCGCCTCCAAGCCGAATCCGGCACTAGCCGCCAGGTCGTGATCGAAGCGCAGCGACAGATCCGCTCCCAGAGAGCGCATCAACTTGTCGGTCGACGCGCGCTCGTCCTGAGAAACGGCCACCACGCGGTCGCCAGACCCAATGCTGCGGGAGAGGCTGTCGAGGTAGCGGAGAGCCAAGTGGCACGCCGGACAGTCAGTCTTGAAGAATGCGAGCAGGGTGGGGCCGGACAATGACAAGCCCGGGACTGGGGGCACAGTGACGCCGTTGGCGAGCATGGGCATGATTGTAGGCGCGGCGGGCTGCGCGCGCCTGCGCGCCCCATCCTACAGGAAGTGCGGCCGCCCGTCTTGACCCGGGGTCCTAGCGCGCGTCTGAGCAGCACCCAGAATGGCCGCTGGGAGATCAGCGCGGCGAAATGTTCTGCGGCCGGTACACGCCCCTCTCGATTGCTACACTAGCTATGTAAGCGAGGCGTTGCTCTCCCGCCCGCAATGAAGTTCGGCGTCATCATTTTCCCGGGCTCGAACTGTGATCACGACGCGCTCTACGCGCTTACGCACAACCTCGGCCAGCAAGCCGCCGAAATCTGGCACGAGTCCGAAGAACTGGGCGACGCGGATGCGATCTTCGTGCCCGGCGGATTCTCCTACGGCGATTACCTGCGTTGCGGCGCGATCGCCCGGTTTTCGCCGGTCATCCGCTCCTTGCGGCGCTTTGCAGATTCCGGCGGGCTGGTGATCGGGGTGTGCAACGGCTTTCAGATCCTGTGCGAGGCCGGCCTGCTGGACGGGGCCCTGATCCGCAATCAAGACCTGCGTTTCGTGTGCCGGACTGTCAGCCTGGTCCCGGGGACGCTGGACTCGGCCTTCACTTCGGCTTGCCAGCCCGAGAGGCCGCTCAGAATCCCGGTCGCCCACGGCGAGGGCTGCTTCTTCGCCGATGAGGCCACCTTGGACCGCATCGAAGCGGAAGATCGAGTAGCCTTCCGCTACTCCGGAGAGAATCCCAACGGATCGAGCCGGAACATCGCCGGCGTGCTGAGCCAGGGACGCAACGTGCTCGGCATGATGCCGCATCCCGAACGCGCCTGCGACAGCGCCGTGGGCTCAACCGACGGGATCGCCGTCTTTCGATCCATGATTTCCGCCGCCGGGAACGGCCTCCGCCATGCAGGCTGAAGTCGACGAGCGGACAGCGGCCGAACACGGCCTCACAGCTGGGGAGTACCGACGGATCACCGACCGCATCGGGCGCGTTCCGACACTGACTGAACTCGGGATTCTCAGCGTCATGTGGAGCGAGCACTGCTCGTACAAGAGCTCGCGGCTGCACCTGAAGAAACTTCCCACCAAAGGCGAACGGATCTTGGTCGGACCGGGCGAGAACGCCGGCATCGTCGATATCGGCGGCGGCTGGGCGGCCGCCTTCAAGATCGAGTCGCACAACCACCCCAGCTATATCGAGCCCTTCCAAGGGGCGGCGACCGGGGTCGGCGGTATCTTGCGCGACATCTTCACCATGGGCGCCCGCCCGGTAGCGGTGCTCGACGCGCTGCGGTTCGGCCCTCCCGACGACCCGCAGGACGGCCCGGCCAATCGGCGGATCATCCGCGGGGTGGTCGAGGGCATCGCCCACTACGGCAATTGCATCGGGGTGCCCACGATCGGAGGGGAATGCTCCTTCGACCCCTGCTTCAGCGCGAATCCGTTGGTCAACGTCTTCGCCCTCGGCGTGTTCCGGCAGGACTCGATCTTCCTCGGGTCCGCCAAGGGCCTCGGCAACCCCGTCATCTACGTGGGGGCCAAGACTGGCAGGGACGGAATCCAGGGGGCATCGATGGCCTCTGCCGAGTTCGACGAGGACTCCGAGGCCAAGCGCCCCAACGTCCAGGTAGGCGATCCGTTCTTGGAGAAACTCCTGCTCGAGGCCTGCCTCGAGGCCATGCGCACCGGCGCGATTCTCGGCATCCAGGACATGGGCGCGGCCGGGCTGACCTGTTCGACCGCAGAGATGGGCGGACGCGGCGGGGTCGGGATCGAGATCGAACTCGACCGCGTGCCGCAACGCGAGAGCGGGATGACACCCTACGAAATCATGCTCTCGGAATCGCAGGAGCGCATGCTGCTGGTAGCGGAGCGCGGGCGAGAGGGCGAGGTTCTGGAGGTTTTCCGAAAATGGGGGCTCGACGCCGTGGAGATCGGAACGGTCACGGCGGATCGGCTCTTGCGGGTCAAGCACGGCGGAAGCGTGGTGGCCGAACTGGACACGGGATTTCTCAGCGACGACGCACCGCTCTACGACCGTCCGCACACCGCGCCCCGCCGCACCGCGCCGCTGGACGGCCCGGTCCTGAACGAGCCGCCGGCCGCAGGCTTGCTGGCCGGCATCGAAACCCTGCTGGCTTCGCCCGATCTCAATTCCAAGCGCTGGATCTGGGAGCAGTACGACCATCAGGTCCGGACGAATACAACGTCGGGCCCAGGCGCCGACGCCGCCGTGATCCGCATCAAGGAGGCCAACGTCTCCCTTGCCATGTCACTGGACGGCAATTCACGCTACTGCGCGCTCGACCCGCGCCTCGGCACGCAATTGATCGTCGCCGAATGCTGCCGCAACCTCGCCACCGTCGGCGCGACCCCGATCGCCGCGACCAACAACCTCAACTTCGGCAATCCCGAAAAGCCGGAGATCATGGCCCAGCTCGTGGAATCGATCGAAGGCATGGCCGATGCGTGCCGCCATTTCGGCACGCCGATCACCGGCGGCAACGTCAGCCTGTACAACGAGACCCTAGGCGAGGGCATTGACCCGGCCCCCGTGCTGGGCATCGTGGGAATACTGGATCACATGGCCGCCCCGATCGGGTCTTGCTTCACGCACGCGGGAGACCTGATCGTCCTGCTCGGCGGGTTGCTTCCCGACTGCCGAGGCGAGGAATTGCCCCGGCGCTTCGGATCGTCGCAATACGCCAAGACCGTGCTGGCCCAAACATGGGGCCTGCCGCCGTCCTTGGACTTGGAGCATGAGGCGAGCGTGCACGAGGCCACGCGCAGCATCGTCCGCCAGAACCTCGCCCACTCGGCGCACGACGTCGGCAGCGGGGGCCTGGCCGTGGCGCTGGCCGAGTGCTGCTTCGGCCCGAAACCGATCGGGGCAACCGTCGAGTTCGACACCAACCACCCCCTGCTCTACGCAATGTTCCACGAGTGCCCTTCCCGCGTGCTTCTGTCGCTGCCCCGTGCGAACATAGAGGAAGTGGTCGCGATCGCAGCGTCGCTAGACGTCCCGCTGGTCGAACTTGGCCACACCGGCGGTTCGACCCTGACGTTCGGCCTGAATGCAGCCACCAGCGTGGAAGCGCCGGTGGCGCGCCTGCGCGGAATCTGGGAGTCTTCGTTTGAAGCCTCCCTGGAGACTCAATGAGCGAACAGGCAGCGCCCGTCCCGAGCCGGGCCGTCGAGGTGGACGCCGGGGACGGCTTCCGCGAGGAGTGCGGCATCTGCGCGATCTTCGGCCATCCCGAGGCCGCCAACCTGGCGTACCTAGGCCTGTACGCCCTGCAGCACCGGGGTCAAGAGAGCGCGGGAATCTGCTCCAGCGACGGCCGGACCATCCATACGCGGAAGGGCATGGGCCTCGTCAGCGAGATCTTCGGCGAGCATGAGCTCCAACAGCTGACCGGGCACATGGCGATCGGCCACACGCGCTACTCGACCGCGGGTGACATCGGCTCGCGCAATGCTCAGCCGTTCTACGTCGAGTGCAACAAGGGCGCATTGGCGGTCGCCCACAACGGCAACCTGACCAACGGCCACGCCTTGCGGGGAGCGATCGAGAAGAGCGGATCCATCTTCCAGGCCACGAGCGACACCGAGGTCATTCCTCACCTGATGGCCCGTTCCACCGAACAGACGCTGGACTCGGCGCTGCGCGAGTCGCTCCTGGAACTGGAAGGCGCCTATTCGCTGGTCTTGCTGGGCACCAACCAGATCATCGTCGCCCGCGACCAGCGCGGGTTCCGGCCGCTCGCCTACGGCACCATGCAGCACGAGGGGCGCAACGTCCACGTGTTCGCCTCCGAAACCTGCGCCTTCGATCTCATCGGCGCGAAGTACCAAGGAGAGGTGGAGCCGGGCGAGATGGTCATCGTCACCGACAGGGGCGTGACAAGGCAGCGCTTCGCGCCTGCGCTCAAACCTTCCCAGTGCGCCTTCGAGCACGTCTATTTCTCGCGTCCGGACTCGATCGTGTTCGGGCGCTCGGTGCACAAGTCGCGCGAGGCCTTGGGCCGCATCCTCGCGCGCGAGAGCCCGGTCGAGGCCGATTGCGTCGTGCCCGTGCCGGATTCGGGCAACGCGGCGGCGCTCGGCTTCTCGACGGAGTCGGGAATTCCCTTCAGCATCGGACTCATCCGCAATCACTACGTGGGCCGAACATTCATCGAACCCAAGCAATCGATCCGCAATTTCGGGGTCAAGCTCAAGCTCAATCCGGTGAACCACCTAGTCGCCGGCAAGCGCGTGGTGCTGGTGGACGATTCGCTGGTGCGCGGCACCACGAGCCGCAAGATCGTGGGGATCATGCGCGACGCAGGCGCCACAGAGGTCCACTTGCGCATCTCCTGCCCTCCCACCATTGCGTCGTGCTACTACGGGGTGGACACGCCCGACAAGGACGAGCTGATCGCCAACCGGATGACCGTTGAAGAGATCCGCCAGCACACCGGCGCCGACTCGCTCGCCTACCTGTCGCTGCGAGGACTCAAGCAGGCGGTCGGAGACAACAACGGCGGCAGGTACTGCTATTCGTGCTACACCGGCTCGTATCCGACGGAGCTCGTTGACGTCGATCAATTCGTCCAAGACCATCGCCAGAAGGACAACGCCGAGAACACGATCGCGTGGCGATCTAGGCCGCGCGCGTAGTCGGCTCCAAGCCGCAGCCATCTTTTCGGGCAGCAGGCGAGCGCTGTTGCGTACGCGCAAATGTCCCCTGCCGGGCTCATCTGTCCCGCAGACGATGTATACTGTTGCCGTTCGGCGACTGGAAGTCGCAGCGATTTCGAGGGAGTCCACGTGCAACGCAAGAATCTGTCCCGCCTTCTCTTGGTGCCGCTGGCACTGGCCTGTGCCATGCCGGCGCTAGCCGAAGAGACGCGGATCTTCAACACCGTCAAGCAGAAGCTCGCGGAGGGCAAGCAGGTCGTCGGCGGCACGATCAATACCTCCGACCCGAACGTGTACTGCGCCATGGCGAATTCCGGGTTCGACTTCCTCTGGATCGAGATGCAGCACAGCCCGCTGAACTACGACCAAGTCGCGAAGATGATCTGGGCTTGCAAGGACGCGCCGGCGATCCCCTTCATCCGGGTCCCGACACCCACGGAAGGCGACATCCAGAAGGCCACCGACATCGGCGCGCTCGGAATAGTCGTCCCCATGGTGGACAGCGTCCAAGAGGCCGAGGACGGCGTGACCTACGCCAAGTTCCCGCCGCGGGGCAAGCGCAGCCGGGGCGGCGGCCAGTACGGCCGTCTCTGGGGATCCGACTACCGGGCTGTGGCCAATGACAACATCATGGTCATCGTCATGATCGAATCGCCCGCCGGCGTCGACATTGTGGACAAGGTGGCGGCGATCGACGGCGTGGACGTGGTCTTCGCCGCCAGCGGCGACATTGGCAGCTTTACCGGCTGGGAGCGTGACGATCCGCGCTATATGGCCCTGATCGAGAAGATCAAGGTCGAAACGCTCAAGGCCGGCAAGATCCTGGCCGGGCCGTTGGCCTGGCGCGACCGGGACGGCTTCATGTTCTTCCAAGGGCCTTCGGAAGGCAGCTTGATCCGGGACGGCGCAAGGGCGGCCCTGGAGCGCCCGGCGGAGAAGATGGAGGACGTCGCCACCGGCGACGAGAGCAACTGACGCGCGCCGCCGCGCCGAGCTAACGGCGCAGGCAGAGCCTCGGACGGCCCGTCAGGGCTTGGCGACCAGCAGAAACAGGTACAACACCGGCAGGTAAAGTACCGACGCCCGCAGCAAGTCTCTCGCGTCCCCGGCTGTGCCGCTCTTGGCCAGCCGAACGCCCGCTGCGAGGTAGGCGCAGCCGAGCAGGAACGCGGGCACCACGTACCACGAAGCTGCCATGCCCAGCCACGCCGGGGCCATCGAGAGCGGCACGAGCAGAGCAGAGCTGACAATGATCTGGCGGTACGTCGATGTGCCCGACGGCTCGACCACGGGCAGCATCCTTATCCCGGCCCGAGCGTAGTCCTCGCGGTACATCCACGCGATCGCGTAGAAGTGCGGGAACTGCCACAGGAACAGGATCCCGAACAGGGTCCAGGCCTCGACACCCAAGCTGCCGCGCAGGGCGGCCCAGCCCATCAGGGGCGGCACGGCTCCGGGGAACGCGCCCAGCGTGGTCGACCACCACGTGCGCGTCTTCAGCGGCGTATAGACGAGGTTATAGCTCACTACCGTGCACACGCCGAGCCAGAAGCTGAGCGCATTGACGCCGACAAACAGATAGGCCAGGCCCGCGACGGTCAGGCCGGACGCATAGATCAGTGCCGAACGTGACGGAACCCGGCCAGCAGGCAGCGGACGGGTCGCCGTCCGGCGCATGCGGGCATCCACGTCCCGCTCCCACCACTGGTTCAAGGCACCCGTCCCGGCGGCCAGCAGCGCCGTCGCGAAGAGGGCGTGCAGCGTCTGCGCTGCCGGCAGGGCGCCGTCGGCTGCCAAGTAGCAGCCCATCGCCGTGGACATCAGGATGAGCCAGACGATCGACGGCTTGACCAGTTCGTAGTAGTCGGCCAGCGCGGCCGACGCACCGGTGTCGCCGGCAGTCCGCACGGTGGTCGAGAGGTTAGTGTTCATTGCCTAGGCGCGCCGGCGGCGCTCGGACATCAGCCGGTATAGGCGAAGGTGACTTCAGTGCTCTCGCTGGGGCCGACGGTGATCTCCACTTCCTGCTCTCCCAGCTGCTCGTGCACCGCCTGCAGCGTGTAGCTGCCGGGGGGAAGGTTGCCGATCTCGAACGATCCGTCGGCTGCGCTGACCGCGAAGTACGGGTGCTCCATCACGTGGATGTAAGCCTGCATCCAAGGATGGATGTTGCACTTCACCGCGATCTTCATCTCCGCGCGCGGGAAGGCGTAGTCGATCGCCGGAGCTCCGGAGGTCTGCGACTTGTTCCACTCGCGGTTCTCGCGCGGCAGCGGGTGCACGTTGTGGGTCGTGGGGTCCGAGTTGGTGATGTTCAGCGGCTGGCCCATCTGCACGGCGACGACGTGCGGCTTGTAAATGCAGCCGTCTTGATCCAAGTTGACCATGTCGGTGCGCACCGGGAAGCGCTTGCCTTCCAGTCCCTTCGAGACCCACACCATGACGTGCTGCAGCTTGCCGTCGTTGACAACCACGCGGTCGGAGGGCACGCGCCCGCCGTGCAACTGGATGCAGTCGGGCTCGGCGCTCATGTTGACCGGGGGAAAGCGCGGCACATCGCCCGAGAACGTGATCATGCCGGTCACCGTCGCGGCCGTGGCCGGATCGACCGTCACCATCTCGCCGACGGGCGCGGCGTCGCCGCCGGACTGGCCGCCGGACTGGCCCCTCGTCCTCGCGTCGTACTCGTCGAAGTAGTCGTCTCCGCCACAGGCAAAGGCCATGGCCAGCAGAAATGCGGACACGAAGGCCGCCGCCAGAACTCTACGATTGCTCACGCTTGCTTACCTCCGAAAAGCGTTCGAATTCTCATTGTAGGGCTTGCAGGCGACGCAGTTCCGCGCCGTCCATTTGGAACATGTAGCGCGTCAGCAGATCGGCGTGGTCGCCCTCGTAATTGCGCGCCTGGGCCGGGATCTGGCCCGAGAACACCCAGCGGTCCCCATCGCGCTCGAACAGCTCGGACGGCATCGCCGTGCCCGGCGCGATCGCGGCCGGCTCGAGCATCCAGCGGTAGGTCCAATTCGGCTTCAGACGCTCGGACGCGATCAGGAAGTTGGGTGCCGTGGCGTCGACGTCCTGCGACGGGACGCCGGTCATGTGGCACTGCAGGCACGGCGCGGCATCGCTGGTGAACAGCTGCCGGCCGATCGCCCGCTCCGCGTTCGTGAGCGGCTCCATCGCTTCGGGCATGTGCGGCACCGGCTGCGAGTCGCGTGCCATGAAGAACTTCGTGAGCTTCGCCAGCTGGCGATCGGAGAAGTAGAACGTCGGCATGCGCGCGTGCAGGTACTCGCGCACGCCGTTGCGGTTGATGTCGCGCTCGCTGAGAGCCGGATTGGCGAGGAAGCCCGTCAGCCAGTCGGGCTGCACGCGCGCGCCTTCGGTGTACAGCTGCGGCGGCAGCTGCTCGGCCCAGTCGGGGTCGTCGGCGTAGCGCGGAATCGTCATGAACGACGAAACATTGCCCGGGCGGATCTGGTGGCAGCCCGTGCAATTGTGCCGCGTGATGATCCACCAGCCCTCTTGGACGTCAGCCCGCTCGTCTTCCGGCTCGAAGCGGTACTGCTCGGGGAAGGTCGTCTCGACCGCGCCCAGCAAGAACGTGGTCAGGGCGTTGATCTCCTCGGAGCTGAGCTTGAAGTTGGGCATCCGCAGGCGCTCGAGGTGCTCGCGCTCCTTGCCCGCGTCGAACACTGCCGGGTTCTCGAGCTTGCGCTCGAAGAAGCCCTTGTGCGAGTACCAGCCCTCCAGCTCGGCTTCGTGCGTCTTGAGGGCGAAGTCGAGCCGCTCCAGCGGCTTGCTGCCCTCGAGCGTGAGGTCCGTGCCGATCCGGCCCTCCTCCTCGAGGCCCGCGATCTCGTGACAGCCGGCACAGCCGTAGTGCCGGATGGCGGCTAGGCCCGCCGCTGCCATGTCCGGATCGTCCATGTACGGCGCTGGCGGATACTCCTGGTCCGTTCGCTGCTCGCTGAGGTAGGTGGCGATGTCCCGCGACTCCTGATCGGTCAGGCGCAGGCTCGGCATCACCGGGCGCGGCCGCATCGCATCGGGCACGTCGGGATCCGGGGTCACTTCCGAGGGATCGTGAATCCAGCGCACCATGTAGTCGTAGTTCATCTTTTCGCCGACCCGGCTGAGGTTGGCCGCAAAGTCCCCGCCCATGCGGCTGTCGCCCTCTCCGATCGAGTGGCAGCCCATGCAGCCCCGGGTCTCGAACAGTTCCTGGCCGCGCTCGGCATTCCCGCGCGGGTGCCGGGCCAGCTCCCCGTCCAGCGCGTTCTGCCACAGATAGGCCGAGATCTGCTGGACCTCCTCGTCCAGCAGCCGGAACACCGGCATCTTCGAACCGGGCCGGAACTCGTGGGGATCCTTGATCCAGGCAGGGATCCACTCCTTGACGTCCTTGAGCTTGATCTCCTTCAGGCTGGGACCGAACTTCTTGACCTCCTGGGCCAGGTTGGTCTCTTCCATCTGCAAGTTGTGGATCTCGGCATCGACGCGCGTGTTGGTCAGCCGCAGTTCCTCGGCCCGGGCGTAGTACCGCTGGGCGGCGCCTCCGTCCGAGGCCGTGTCGCCCAGGTCGAGGTTGACGCGCATCTCCTTGGCATTGGCCGAGTAAGTCGCGTTCAGATTGCGCAGCTCCTGGCGCACCGCGGTCAGCTCCTCGGCTTCGGCGTCGTAGCCCTCGAAGCGGTGGCAGCCCCAGCAGCCCTTGTTCATGTACAGCTCGCGCCCCATGTTGAGCGTCTCGCCGCCGGGAGTGACGACCTCCTTGGCGTGGCACTGCTGGCAGCCCGCCTCGACATTCTCCGGGTAGTACATCGGCCACAGCCAGAACTTGTGTCGCCCGTGACCCTTGGTCACGCTACGCGTGGCCCGGCCGTTGCCGTTGTGACAGGACGAGCAGCCGAACGCCTCGGGATCATGGATCTGGAGCAGTTCCGGCCGCGGGTGGCTCTTGAACACGGGGTAGATCAGATCCGTGGCTCCGATCTCGACCGGCTCGCGAATGCCGAGGTGGCACGATTCGCAGCGGTCCACCAAGTCGATGTCCAGCAGGTGGATCTGCTTGATGCCCACGTCGAAGTTGCGCATGTTCGCGATCAGCCCGTCGATCTGCGTCGCGCCCAAGCCGACGAGGCGGTCGGACATCAGCGCGTCGCGCTCGGCGCGCAGCCGGTTCGCCTCGGCGAGCGCCTCCAGGCGCTCGGCCTGCAGCGCCGTGCGCCGCTCCTGCATGCCGAGGAATTCCGCCTCGAGCTGCTCGTACTGCCACTCCAGCTCCTCGGTTTCGCCGGAGCCGTCGGCGAGCGGCAACTCGACTTCGACCACGCGGGAGCGGATCTCCTCGATGTCCTCCCGGAGGGACTCCTTCTCGCCTTCGTCGTGAGAGACCTCGATCAGGTAGCGCTGGGCGTCGATCTCGCTGCGCAGGATCTGGAAGGCGCCGCGGGCCGCGGTCATGCGCGGCACCACTCCCCGGCCGACCTCGCGGTCGATCTCCGCGATGCGCGCGCGAACCGCCTGTTCGGCCGTGCTGAGCTCGCCGTCCAGCTCTTGGTATTCCGGCGACTGGCGGATCTCATCCTCCTTGGCCGCCTGCTGCGGCTGCAGTTCCATCAAGAAGCCCGTGTAGTAGGCGCTGAAACGGGCTTGGTACTCCTTGTAGGGCCGCATGATCTCGACTTCGTCGTAGATCGCCCACACCAGCGAGGCCAGCAGCAGCAGCATCGACACGAGTAAGTGGACGCTGTACGACTTGCTGGTTATCGGATCCGGCTGAACCTGGGTTTCTTCTGCCATGAAATTCGCTATGCCTTCCCTTGCGTGGCTTGTTTCGGCTGCAACTCTAGACGTTGAACCACGGCGTGACCCACACGTACTTGATGCGGAACAGCAAGCGCGCCGCCATCTTGACCGGCAGCGCCAGCATGACGATGAGCAGCGCCTGCATGATCGCGTACTGCAGCAGCGACATGCGCTTCAGTATCTTGCGGCTGAACTCGGTCGCCGCGATGACACGGTGGCAGGCGTAGCCCGCCGCCACCGCGAAGCCGCCCACCACCAGGCCGCCGAAGATTCCGATCCACGGCTGGGAGGTGATGCCCACGATCTCGTGCAAGTCGCGGTTGATCTCGAAGATCAGGCGATTGTGGTCCCAAGTCATGCCCGGCCAGAACCACATCCAGCCCGGGCCGCGGATCAGGGTGCCGATCACGATCATCGAGCACCACAGGATGATGAAGCCGAATATGAATGTCCAGATCGCGAACCGCCGCTGCTTGTACGTGTAGTAGCCGTTGCCCAGCGGGTTCTCGTCGATGTAGGGGATCACGATCAGGCCGATGATGATCATCGTCGGCATCACGACGCCGGCGATCCACGGGTCAAAGTAGACCAGCATCTCCTGCAGGCCGAGGAAGTACCACGGCGCCTTGGACGGGTTCATCGTCAGGGACGGATTGGCCGGCTCCTCCAGCGGCGCGTCGAGCGTGATCGACCACACCATCAGGATGATGGTGACGATGATCGCCGCCAAGAACTCCATGCGCAGCAGGTACGGCCACACGGCCACCTCCCGCACCCAGCCTTTCTGGAAGGGCTGCACCTTGCGGTGGTGCGTCTTGGCCAGGTCCGGGTCGTTCTCCAGCCGCTCGGCCAGGCGGTCGTTGGCGCGCGCCTGCCGCAGGGCGTACCAGGTGAAGAACGGGATGATGAACAGCATCCCCACGATCGGGATGTTGTCCGGGAGGGAGACGATGGTCCAGAGTTGGTGCCAATCCATTGTGCTGATTCCTGCTCTCTTCGCTAACGCCTACCTGCGGACGGGCTTGATTTCCTTCTCGAGCATGATCGGGGCCGGCCCGGAAATGCCGCCGTCCTTACGGACCCGCCAGAAGTGCACGATCATGAAGATCGCCGCAAAGCCCGGGATCGCGATGCAGTGCCAGATATAGGCGCGCAGCAGCGCGTTGGCATCCACGATCGAGCCGCCCAGCAGGGCGAAGCGCACGTCGTTGAACGGCGTCATGCCAAGCTCCGGCCCGAAGGGGCCCTCGTGCCCCAGCATCGGGGTCGCCCGGGCCATGTTGGTGCCCACGGTGACCGCCCAGAATCCGAGCTGGTCGTCGGGCAGCAGATAGCCCGTGAACGAGAGCAGCAGCGTCAGGACCAGCAGGATCACGCCGACCGACCAGTTGAACTGGCGCGGCTTCTTGTACGAGCCCGTCAGGAATACCCGGAACATGTGCAGCTGCACGGTTAGCACCATCGCGTGCGCGGCCCAGCGGTGCATGTTGCGCAGCAGCTTGCCGAAGGGCACGTCGTGCTCGAGGTAGAGAATGTCCCGGAACGCCTGCACCTTGGTCGGGTGGTAGTAGAACATCAGCAGCACGCCGGTCCAGGTCAGCACCCAGAACAGGTAGAAGCTGATGCCGCCCATGCCCCAGGTGAAGTTGTAGCGAACCGCGTCGCGGTTGACCTTGGCCGGGTGCAAGTGCAGGAACACGTTGCTCAGCACGCCCAGCGTGCGGCTGCGGGCGGTCTGGTCATGCTTAACGCGGAAGATCGACTTGTAGACCTCGGTCTTGGTCGGCTGCTTGAGCGCGTCGAGGTCGATCTGGGCCTTCTTCTTGATCTCGTCAGGATCGATGGTCACGCCCAGCAGCGTGCGGGCGCCGTCGCCGTTGCCCCCAGCGGGCGCGGCGGGCTTGTCCTTGACTTCGGATGGGTTGTTCTCAGCCATACTCTTGGTCTCCTGCCGCCATCACACCTGGATGTAGCTGCCCTCGGTGTCGAACTGCGTGGGCTGGCCCTTTTCCTCGCGGTAGAGCACGCTCGTGTCCACGACGATGCGCCCCTGCGGGTCCAGTGACACGAACGCCCGGTCCATCGGCCGCGGGGCCGGGCCCTCGTAGTTGCGGCCCTCCGGGTCGTAGCCGCTGCCGTGGCAAGGGCACTTGAACTTCGCCTCGCTGAGCTTCCAATCCGGCGTGCAGCCCAGATGCGTGCAACTGGCGTAGATCACGAACAGCCGGTCGGTCGTGCGCACGACCCAAATGCGCTTGCTCTTCTGGAAGCGCGTATCGACGCCAATGCCGTAGTCGGTCGGCAGGCCGATGCGAAACTGCGTCCGCGGCTCGAAGATCGTGCGCGGAAAGAAGAACCGCAGGAACATCAGCAGGTTCGTTGTCAGGAAGCCGCCCGTGAGCAGCCCGATCAGCCTGCGCCGCGAGCGGATCTTGGCCTCTTCGTCCTTGCCCTCGGCTTGGATACTCGCCTTGATGCGGCCAATCAGCGAGGCGCTAGACGCACCCCCGGCCTGTTCTTCCGACATCCAGTTGTCCCTCCACAAAAGCGCGTTCCAACGAATTGGAACTGCCTTCCCTGTCCCTATTGTAGAAAAGCCGCGCCCCCTGCTTCAACGGCCGTCTAGCGCGTCCTAGGCAGTGGCCGCAGGGATCTGCTCCAGCATCTTCCGTGCCCGGCGCAGGTCGTCCGGCGTGTCCACGCTGACGCCGACGTGGTCGTCGGTTGGGACGACCGCAATGCGATGGCCGTGCTCCAATGCCCGGAGCTGCTCCAGCCCTTCCGCCAGTTCCAGCTGGGTCGGCGGCATGCGGCTGAAAGCCAGCAGGAAATCCCTGCGGTAGGCGTAGATTCCGATGTGCTCCCACGCGGCCGCGCCCACGCCGCGATCCGGGTAGGGGACCGGACTGCGCGAGAAATACAGCGCGGTGCCGTCCGAGGCGGTGACGACCTTGACGACGTTAGGATCTTCCAGCACGGCTCGCTCCGTGATCGGCTTGCACAGCGTCGCCATCGGCGCCGCCGTCGGCTCCAGCAGCGGACGCACCACCTGCTCCAGCACGCGGGCGTTGACAAACGGCTCGTCGCCCTGGATGTTGACGACGATCGCGGCGCTCTCGGCGGCGGCCACTTCGGCCACCCGGTCCGTTCCGGAGACGTGATCGGGAGAGGTCATCGTCACCGCGCCGCCGAAACGTTCCACCGCGGCGTGGATCCGCGCATCGTCCGTGGCGACGACCACGCGCTCAAAGACCGGGCACGCGACGGAGCGCTCATATACGTGCTGGACCAGGGGCTTGCCCCCCAAGTCAGCCAAGGGCTTGCCTTCTAAGCGGCGCGACGCGAAGCGGGCGGGAATGACGCCGAGAACGGTCTCAGGCAAGACAATACATTGTTATCAAATCTCCGGGATGGGATCGGTCGGAGCTACGTCCTCGCCCTCCCAGTTCACGTTACCGTCGTCGTAGATCAGCACCCGGGCGCGGCTGCCAGGCGCGTGCGGCTGTTCGCTGTCGGGCAGGAAGCGCCGGTGCTCGGCCATCACCTCGGCATACTGGCTGTCCCCGGCGAGGTTGTCGAACTCCTGCGGGTCATTGCGCATGTCGTAGAGCTCTTCGGAGCCGTCGGCGTGGCGGATGTAGCGCCAGTTCTCGGAGCGGACACCGTGGTTGCCCGGATTGTGCGTGGTGATGGCGGGCCATGCGCGCGGAGCCGAGGCGTCCTGCAGCTGCGGCGCCAGGCTGTGGCCGTCCAGCCCCTGGTGGGCGGGCAGGCCCGCAAGCTCGACCAAGGTGGGGTAGATGTCGAGCAGTTCCGCAGGGCTGGTCACGCGAGCGCCGCTGGCGACGCCCGGGCCCGCGAAGATCAGGGGCACCCTGGCCGAGCGGTCCCAGAGCGTGTTCTTGCCAGTGATCAGCTTCTCGCCGATGTGCCAGCCGTGGTCGGACCAGAGCACGACGACCGTGTCGTCGGCATGGCCGCTCGCTTCCAGCGCATCCAGCACGCGCCCGACCTGGCTGTCAACGAAGCTGACCGACGCCAGATAGGACGCCACGAGATTGCGCCACTCGCCGGCCTCCTCGAGAAACTTCAGCCGCGGCTCGGGCAGCTTCCAGTGCAGATACCAACTGAAGCGGGGCGTGTCATCGCGGTCGTCGCGGCGGATCTCAGGCAGGACGACCGAATCGAGCGGGTACATGTCGTACCACTTCTGCGTCACGTAGCAGGGCACGTGGGGCAGGAAGAACCCGGTGGCCAAGAAGAAGGGCCGCTCTTGCGGCCCGTTCAGCGGTCCCTGCAGCTGTTCGACGGCCCAACTGGCGACCTGCCAGTCGCCCTTGTCCTCGTCCTCGTGCGGGAAAGTCCCCCAATCCATCAGGGGGTGGTCCTGCGGCGTCTGCACCAGCTTTTCCTCGGGGCGGGCCCCCACTCCGGCAGGCGGCCCCAAGTGCTGGAACTCGCTATCCGTTTCGGCCCGTCCGAACCGCCCGTGGTAGATCTTGCCGGTGGCGTAGGTGGCGTAGCCGTTGCGCTCGAAGTACTGCGGCAGCGACTCGATGCCCTGCAGCGACTCAACCTCGCGGAACCACGGCGCGAGCCCGTAAATCCCGGTGCTGGTGGGCCGCCGGCCGGTCAGGAGGCTGGTGCGAGACGGATTGCACAGCGGTGCCTGTGTCTGGGCGTTGAGGAAGGTCGTGCCGCGCGCGGCCAGCCGGTCCATGTAGGGCGTCTTCACCTGCGGGTGGCCCCCCAGCGGCCCCACCCAATCGTTGAGGTCGTCGATCGCGATGAACAGGATGTTGGGCTTGGGCGGCGGCGCCTGCTCGCCTGAGCAGGCTGCCAACACGGCGGCGACCACAACGGCAGTGCAGGCTACGCGGATGCTATGGCTCATAGGAATTCCGGTCGATACCCTAGCACAGGCCGGAACCCTGGACAGCCCCGGCTTTGCTCCTCTACTGCTCGTCCGACGGGAACTGAAGGGCCAACGCGATTCGAACGTGCCCATCGCGTCGTGTGGCCGGACTTCCGCCATCGGCAGGGTTAGGTCAAGAGTGTGATCTTGGGCCGTTGGCCCCACTAAGGTCGGACAAGCCGCCCGCGTGACCGGACGAATATGGTCTGCCCGCGTGAGGTAAACCGCCGTCCGTGCGATGACCACTGTGATCTCGGACGCGGTCGTGCAGGCAGTCCGGGCGGCGACGGGCTACAGCCCGTCAGCGGTCAGCGCCGCCGGACCTGCAGGGACCGACTCGTGGTCGCGTTAACCCTTACCGTGCCGCTGCCCGGCCCGATCCAGCTCGGCCAGCACGTGGGCGGTGTTCTTCTTGACCTCTGCCTGAGTTCTCGGCGGCAGTCGCTCGAACAGCTCTTGCCAAGGCCGATGTTTCATCTGTTCCATTCTCTCACTGAGTTCAGCTACCCCTCGCGTCGGAGTCAGCGACCGCCCTCTGCCTTCAAACGTCCGGTGTGCGCACTGACCTGCGGTTGACGTACTGGCGAAGGCCCCGTCTTACCATGAGAGGTCTCACATGTCGCAGGCGACAGAACAATTCGGGGAGTTGCTGGCGATCATGCGCCGTCTGCGATCGCCGGAAGGCTGCCCGTGGGATCGCGAGCAAACGCTGGAATCGCTGCGCCGCTACCTCATCGAAGAGACCTACGAGGTGATCGACGCAATCGACCGGCGCGACTGGGACGGGCTGGCAGAGGAACTCGGGGACCTGCAGCTGCAGGTCGTCTTCCAGGCAGAGATCGCCCGGAGCGAGGGATGGTTTGACATTCAAGCGGTCTTGGAGGCCATCAACTCCAAACTGGTGCGACGCCACCCCCACGTGTTCGAGTCGGAGTCGCTGAAGACGGCCGACGACGTGACCCAACGCTGGGAGCAGATCAAGCGGCAGGAGAAGCCGCCACCGCAGGGCGAAGGCCTGCTGGACAAAGTCCCCAAGCACCAGCCAGCCATGCTGGAGGCACACCAGGCGGGCAAACTCGCCGCAAAGGCCGGCTTCGACTGGCAGCAATTCGAGGACATGGGCGAAAAGCTCGCCGAAGAATTCCGCGAGGTTCGCGAAGCGCTCCAAGCGAGCGATCCAGAACGTGTAGAAGACGAGATCGGCGACTTGATCTTCATGGCCGTCAACGTCGCTCGCTTCTCCGGCGTGGATCCAGAACTGGCGCTGAAGCACGCCAATTCCAAGTTCCGGCAGCGTTTTCGCTCGATGGAGCGAGCGCTGGCAGCGGACGGCCGGGAGATGGCGGCTTGCACGCCTGCGGAGTTGGAAAAGCTATGGCAACGCGCCAAGCAGGACTAGGCCCGGTCGAGATCCGACCGCTGCGAACGCTGGCAGAGTTCCAGTCGACGTTGCGGCTCCAGTCGGAGATCTGGGGATTCGACGAAGCCGATCTGGTCGCGCCTAGGTTGTTCGGCGTTTTCGACCGCATCGGGGGTTCGTGCCTGGGGGCCTACCTCGACGGCGAGATCATCGGTTTCTCGCTGGCCTTCGCCTCGTTCAAGCCGGCCGGCCAACGCTACTGGCACAGCCACATGGTGGGGGTCGAGTCGCGCCTGCACGGGCAAGGCGTTGGATACCAGATCAAGCTACGCCAGCGCGAAGAGGCCCTCGCCGCTGGCTTGGACCTCATCGAATGGACGTTTGACCCGCTCCAGTCGCGCAACGCCTACTTCAATATCGAGAAGCTCGGCGTCGACGTCCAGGCCTACTTGCCGGACTTCTACGGCATCACTTCAAGCGATTTGCACGGCGCGCTGCCCACCGACCGCCTAGTCGCCGCATGGAACCTGCGCAGCCCGCGCGCTGTCGCCTGCCTCGAAGACCGCCCGCGCCCCAGAGCCAAGAGCGCCGAGCGCATCGAGATTCCGGCCCGGATCTCGGACGTCCCGCGCGAGCGAGCGGCAGAAATCCAGGCACGGGTGCGCGGATCCTTCCAAGCAGCCTTCGCAAGCGGCTTCGAGGTTTCACGCTTCCAACGGACCGCAACCGGCGGTGTCTACCATTTGCGGGCATAGAGGTAGCAGGCCGCACCGACTCGCTGGGACCGTTCAATATCGGCAGCGATGGCTAGATGACAAGGAAGTACGACAAGGGGCGGAGCAAACTGGCCCGGCGTATCCGATAGCGCAGGCGGCGCGGAACCACGCCGGCCCGCTCCGCAAGATGCAGGCCCGGCGGGTTAGGCCCGAATAGGAGACCATGTCTGCGTCGCGTAGGCTGCGGAGCGAGGCCCACTGCTACGCTGATTCGTGCCGGCACGCCCTCCGCCGGCTGCACATGGCGGATCGCAAGACCATCGAGCAGCATGCCGCGGTCCCGGCAGTCGAGCGTACTCCGCCTGCGGTCGCTGAGAGCGTTCACTACCCCGATTCGGACGGTCACTTCTTGCCCGACA
>JAJDZN010000270.1 GCA_022824585.1 Bryobacterales bacterium
AATGACAAGCCGTGCACGCGTCGAAGGTCTCGGACGCGCCGGGGGCGGCCACCATGACGCCGTAATCCTCCGGCTCGGGCGGCAAGACGCCCGCCGATGCCTCCTGCGCCTCGCCGAAATCGGCCGGGCTGTCGCTCATTCCGTTCAGGAAGGCAATGACATCGGCGCGGTCCTGCTCGCGCTTCAGCCCGACGAAGCTCATGGACCCGCCTTTCACGAACCCGCGCGGCTTGGTCAGGTAGGCATCGAGGCGCTCAGGCGTCCAGGTGCCGCCGAACGCCAGCATCGCCTTCGAATAGCGGAAGCCCTCCTTGGCCCCCACTGGCGCGCCGACAATGCCCCAGAGATTGGGTCCGGTCTTCTTTCGCCCTCCCCTCTCGACCGTATGGCAGGCGACGCACTTGCGGTAGACCTTCTCGCCGCGGACGGAATCGGCTCCGGCGAGGCGCGCCTCCAGTTCGGCCGCCTCGGCCGACGCTGCCGCCATGCAGACGCAGAGCAGCAGCACCGCCGCAACGTGCATCGGATTGGACACCTCGGCCTCCGGTCAGGCGACGCGCAGCGCCACCCGGTGCATTGTGTTGTTGAGATACCCCTTCGGGTTCCAGTCGATGGCGAAGGGCTGCATCTCGCCCGCACTGTCGGTCGCCCGTGCCCAGACCTCGTAGTAGCCGACCTCGGGGAAAGACACGACACGCCGCCAGTTCTGCCACGCGCCCAAATTGACTGGCTCGTCCAGATCGGCCCCCATCCAGGTCTTGCCGAAATCGATGGAAAGATCGACGGCCGAAACGGTTCGGTCGCCCGACCAAGCATGGCCGCGCACCTCGACCTCCCGGGATGCGGTGCTGTCACTCTTCGGCGCCGTCACGAGGGCCTTGACTGGCATGCGCTCGATGATCTCGAAATCCTCCTTTGGCACCTTGTCGCCCGGGGCGACGGGGTAGCGCGGCACTCGATAGGAGGTGCCGGTCATTTTCGGCCCGTCATGCACGATGTCACGGAGCTGGATGCGAGTCAGCCATTTCTGCGAACAGGAACCTGGCCAGCCCGGCACCACCAGACGAAGCGGCGCGCCGTTCTGCTTGTGCAACGCTCCGCCGTTCATCGCGAACGCGATGGGCACGTTGTCGGTCATGGCCTTCGCGATCGTCACGCCACGCGAGATCGGCAACTTGCCTTCCTTGCCGGAGAGATGGGTGTCTGCTCCGTAATGCGCCGTATAGACGACGCCCGGCTTGACGCCAACCTTCTTCAGCACGTCAGCGAGCCTCACGCCGGTCCACTCCGAGCAGCCAACGGCGCCCACGGTCCACTGGTTGCCCGACGCCGGCGGGTCGAAAAACGCCCGGCCGTTGCCTCCGCATTCGATCGCGAGCGCCATGGTCACAACCTCGAACTGCGTCCGAAGATCCGCGATGGACAGTTCCAGCGTGTTCTCCACCAGCCCATCGACGGTGAGCGACCAGCCCGCGGCATCGACATCCTCTGGTGGCAATCCGTTATTTCGGATGAAGTGCCGGGCGGTGGGCGTGATCGCATCGTCGAGCAGATGCGCTGGCGTCTCCGCATTGATCGGCCGGTCGTTCAGCAGCGTCAGCCCGTCCTTGCCGATCAGCACGTCTTCGGAAGCAAACGCGGCGGGCACCAGACCAAGGGGCATGTTGGCGTAGAAGGGAACCGCCATGCCGAGCAGGCCGCCCGTGGCTACCAGACCGGCGCCAGTGAAAAATCCACGCCGGCTCATTTCCGGCTCAGAATCGAAGAACTGGCGTCGCGCTTCGCGTGGGCTATCCGCAAAGAAGGCGTAGAGCCCCTTGGTTTCGTGCGAGTCTTTAGGCATCTCTTCTTCCTCTCCCATAGTGCGCCGATGCCTGCAGGTTCCAAGGCACCGCCCCCTTGGCAGATTACGATGTGTGCATGAATGAAGTCAACTTTGTGCGATGGCCTTCCTTAGCGGGGAAAGGCAGGCGATCAGCCCGGGTCACAACTGCCAGCCCACCAGAACAGCCCGTTGCAAATCTCGCCTGGGGTCACCACTCGGCCGGGGTATCGTTTCCGTTGTCCGTCAGCTTCGCAGCCAGATCGCGAAATGCACGGGGCAGACCACTCAGAACGGAATCGTCGAACTTCAATCCGAGGTGTCGGGTCACGATCCTTGCGACCAAGTTCGCCTGTTGCCCATCGCGTACTCGCTTGGCCGGATCACGGGTCGGATCGTTCTCGACTACTCTCCGTCAATGCCGTGATTGCAAGATTCGAGGTTTGAGCATCTGACAGTCGCAAGGGATCGGCTCTATCTGATTGGATACCATGTTTGCGCATCGAATTGGCAAGCAATTTGCACGAGATGCGTAACCAATGGGGCAGGAACCGCCAACCGTGAACGCACTGAGATGGGTGTCAGATTTGTTTCAGGATTATGTTGGCGCTTCAGTACGTCCGCTCGTCGTATTCGCCCTTCAAACCTTCGCGCCGGACCCTTTCGACCGCCGTGGCGGTGTCCTTCAGGAACTTCTCGACGCCTGAGAGGTGATGAGGTGTGACCGAGTGCTTGATGGCCAGGGGCTTGCGCATGCGGCTGCAGTGCCAACCGCCTTCATCGAGCAAATCGGCGACGGCCATGATGTCGACCTCGGGATCGATGGACATAACCGCCATCGAGTTGCCCTCGACCGGGGCGCCGTCGCGGACATCTCGCAGACCTTCGATGGCATTGACGCCGTCCGTTAGCTGGACCGTGGCGTCCATCGCCGCCTTCGCGGTCTTCAGATAGCCCTCGTTGCCAAGGAACTTGATCATCGCCCAGGCAGATGCAATGGACCCAGCCCCGGACGAGCCCTGGAACGCCGGAGTCTCATAAGTTCCGCAAGGCCAGTCGCTTATCGAAAAGGTTTCAAACCTGTCCTTGTTCTCTTGATGGCACTGCAACATCAGCGATGCACCCTTGGTCGAATATGCAAATTTGTGCAGGTCGGTCGACATCGACATGACGCCGGGAACCTCAAGATCCCATTTCGGTACTGGGTAGCCCAGCTGTTTTGCAAACGGGTTGATGAACCCGCCCCAGCAGCCGTCGACATGCAGCCACAGGTCACGCTCCAGCGCCAGTTCCCCGAGCTTCTCGATGGGATCGTAGACGCCAAAGGGATAGCAGACTGCCGATCCGAGAATAAGGAATGTCTGGTCGTTGATGGCGGCCGCCATGGCCTCCACATCGGCGCGGCACTCGGCACCGACCGGCACTCGGACAATGTCGATTTCCATGATCTGCGCGGCCTTGTCGATTGCGGGATGCGCTGTATAGGGAATAACGAGGTTGAGACGGTCGGTCATGCCACGTGCACGTGCACGATTGCGCGCCGTGCGGATCGCCTCGAACAGGCTCTCGGTGCCACCGGAGGTGAACGTCATCCCCATCGTGTCCGGGCCGTGGTAGAGATCGCGCACCCAGTCGTAAATGTCGTTCAGCATCTTCTCGAGGCTGAAGAACGCCACACCGGCACCCAACCCGTTTTCCAGGGAGTAGAGGTTGTGCGCCTCCAGCTGGTTTTCCAGGATCTCTTCGCCGAAATAGTAGAGATAGCCCGGCAGCGGGTGGGTCATCCAATCGACGTCGAGCTGCTTGAGATCGTGCAGTTCTCGCCGAATCTCCTCCCAGTCCGTGCCCTGCCGCGGGAAAATGTTCCGGTTTGTCGCGACCATCATTTTTTCTTCCTTCAGGGATAGCAGACAGGTGGGCCGCTCGGGAGGCTTTGCGGCACAATCCTGCGCGCCGGCTCCGCTTGCGTCAAACAGAGAACCGGGCCGTGGCCATCACGCGAACCATGGCCACGCCACGCCTGATGTCGGTTGGGTCTTGCCTCACAGCTGAATCCAAATCGCCTTTTGCTCGGTGTACTGGTCATGTGCGGCCAGACCGTTGTCCTTGCCGCCGAATCCGGATTCCTTGTAGCCGCCGAATGGTACGCCGAAGTCACCCTCGGAATAGCAGTTTACCGACACGGTACCGGC
This sequence comes from Bryobacterales bacterium, assembly GCA_022824585.1. Lineage (GTDB taxonomy): Bacteria > Acidobacteriota > Terriglobia > Bryobacterales > UBA6623 > VXMF01. The sequence goes on from JAJDZN010000270.1 coordinate 4,015, forward strand.
GCGAATCGCCTTTGCAACGCGATGTGCGGTGCTGAGATTTTCGGTGTATAGCGATGCGGCCAGACCGAAGTTGGTGTCATTGGCGATTTTCACGGCCTCCTCTTCGTCCTTGAAGGTGATGACTGACAGGACCGGACCGAATATTTCTTCGCGGGCGATCGTCATGTCGTTGGTCACGCCATCGAAGATCGTCGCCTCGACGTAGTAGCCACCACTGTCTTTGTGAATCTGGTTGCCACCCATGATGACGCTGGCGCCGTCTGACCGGCCCTTGTCGATCAGACCGGTCACCTTGCCCAGGTGGCGCTCGCTGATCATCGCGCCGATCTTTGTGTCTTCGTCCAGCGGGTCGCCGACAGTCCAGCTGGCGAATTCGGGTTTCAGCGCGTCGAGCAACTCGTCTTTGCGGCTTTCATGCACGATCAGACGCGATCCTGCTGAGCAGTTTTCCCCTTGGCAAAAGAGTATGCCGACGGCAATATTCTCCACCGCCTTGGAAATTTCGGCATCTTTCATGAAGATCGCCGGGCTCTTGCCACCGCATTCAAGCACAATCCGCTTCATGTTCGATTTCGCGGCGTATTCGAGGAAATAGCGCCCAACTTCGCCGGAACCGGTGAAACTGACACAGTCGATTTCGTTGTGAAGTCCGATGGCCTTTCCGGCCTCGTGACCAAATCCCGGAACGACATTCAAGACGCCGTCCGGCACGCCTGCCTCGGCCGCCATCTCTGCAATGCGGATCATCGAAAGAGATGTATGTTCGTCCGGTTTCATGACCATCGAATTGCCCCCTGCCAGGGCCGGTCCAAGTTTCCACATCGCGACGAATAGCGGAAAGTTCCACGGGATCACGGCGCCAACCACTCCGATCGGCTCGCGCACATACATGGATACGACGTCATGCGCCGCCGGCGTCACTTGGTCGTAGATCTTGTCTGTGGCTTCGGCATGCCAACGCAATGTGGCGATGGTGCCCGGAATGTCCTCTGCCCGTACATCGCCGATGGTCTTGCCGGATTCAATTACTTCCAGGAGCGCCAGTTCCTCCGCGTTCTGCTCCATGATATCGGCCCATTTGAGAAGGACGTTCTTGCGGTCTGCCGGTGACATATGTGCCCAGGTGCCGGCCTCGAACGCGCGGCGAGCCGCACTGACGGCACTGTTTACGTCCTCGCCATCGCAGGCAGCCAGCGTCGTGATCACCTTGCCGGTGGCGGGATTGATCGAATCAAAGGTCTTACCAGAGGCAGCATCGACATACTTTCCATCAATGAAGGCCCGCGCTTCGAATTCGAGCTCAGCAGCAGCGGTGTGAAAGTTCGTCGGCCTGTTCATCTTGGTTCTCCCGTTCGGAATTGTCGGCAAACTGAATGGCAGCGTTGTGCGGCAAGGGGACCGCATCGCAAATTCCTAGTTTCGGACAGTGTGTTGATCGGCACTCTATTGGTCAATCAATGTGACTATGAGAAATCGACGGCATTGGATAAGTGTCCATTATACGCCCGCGTCACGTGTGCGTTTTGGCGCCGTCGACGGCCAGCGCTCAGGAGCGGAATAACGCTCAGTTATAGATCTGCGCGATATTCGACTAGACCGCAGAATTGACGCCGAAGGCATAACTTTCTCATCCTGAGGTCGATGCGTCCACTCGGGCGCAGATCATGCTGTCCAAAAGGGGATGGGGATGTTTTCGCTCGAAGGCAAAGTTGCGGTCGTCACGGGCGGGGCCGGCGGCATCGGCCTCGCGACGGTTCAACGGTTCCGAGCCGCCGGCGCGCATGTGGTGATGAGCGATCTGGGCGACCATCATGCGAAGGCCGATGAGGTGGGCGCGGTATTCCACGCCTGCGATGTCAGCAACGAGGCTCAGGTCGCGGCTCTGATGCATCGGGCGTTGGATGAGTTCGGCGTGCTTGACATCGCTGTCAACAATGCCGGCATCGTGATTACTGGTGAAACCATACTGGATGCCAGCGACGAAACCTATCGCAAGCAGTTCGATATCAATCTGATGAGCCAAGTCTACGGTATGCGTGAGGCAGCGAAACGAATGAAGCAAGGCGCTTCAATCATCAACACGGCATCGCTCGCGGCCAACCGGGTCGCATCAGGGGCTGGAGCCTACGCCGCAATGAAGGCGGCTACGGTCTCGATCACCCGCTCTGGTGCGCTGGAGCTGGGCCCGAAAGGCATCCGTGTCAACGCCATCAGTCCGTCGACGACACAGACGGCGATGGGGTGGCTGAACAAGTACAACACTCTAGCCTCGCCTATGGGCCGGATCGCGCAACCAGAAGAAATGGCGGCGGTCATTCACTTTCTGGCATCCGACGATGCGTCTTGGGTCAATGGGCAGACCATTGCCGTCGACGGGGGCCAGATGGCCGGGATTCCGCCGGAGATATCGCAGATCGTCAATGAGTCGGAATGAAAATCGACCAAAAGGAGCATAGTACATGATCCAGCTGGAACGCAGCCTTGAAGGCAAAGTGGCCATCGTCACCGGCGGCACACGCCCCTCCGGCATGGGGCATCAATCGGCATTGGCCATGGCTGCGCTCGGCGCTGATATCGTGACCTGCGGATTGACGGAATCTCGTCCGGACCTGACCGGCAATTCGCATCACATGGTTGGTGGATCGGCGTCGCGCTTGGACGAGCGTGTCGCCGAGATCAAAGAACTCGGCGTCGACGCGGTCGGCGTACCCTGCGATGTCACCAAGAAGGAAGACATTCTGAACGCAGTAAAGATCTCGCAGGAGAAATTTGGCGGAGTCGACATCCTGTTCAATAATGCCGGCGTGCCGACCGGCGGCGGGCCTTTCCTAGCGGTTCAGGACGACGCATGGGAGATCCAGTGGAACATCTGTGTGCGCGCCATGGCGTGGTTTTGCCAGGCAGTTATTCCGATCATGCAGGCACGCGGCGGCGGATCGATCATCAATAACTCGTCGATGTGGGCACTGAAACCGCTGCCCGGTGCGTCGCCCTACGTGGCCGCCAAGGCGGGCATGATCGCACTGACGAAGTCGCTGGCCCAGGAATTCGGCCCCGACCAGATCCGCGTCAACTGCATGCTGCCCGGCACTTATATGACGGAGATGCATGACAGTCGCGCCGCGATGGAAATGGATCGCCAGCAGGCTTCACTGGAAGAAGTCCGAGCCAGAATGGCCGAGCCGACGTCTTTGAATCGCCTAGGCAAGGGCGAAGAAATGGGGGCGACCGTCGCATTTCTGGCTGGTCCGGGGGCAAGTTACATTACCGGCGCGGTCATCAAGGTCGATGGCGGCCTGACGAACGGGCTCTGAGCGATGCTGGAGGGCAAGGTCGCGATCATTACTGGCGCCGCAGCCGCCCGCGGGATCGGATTTGCGACCGCCCAAGTGCTGTCGGGATACGGTGCCAAGGTGGTTCTGGCGGACCTTGCGGAGCCGGATGTGCCGGCGGGCGAGACACCTCAGTTGGAACAACGCGCGCATGAACTTCGCAATGGCGGCGCGGATGCCATCGCCTGCGCCGTGGATGTGACCCGCGACGACGAAATCGCAGCATGTGTGACGCAAGCCAACGAGACCCATGGCGGCGTCGACATTCTCTTCAACAACGCCGGGGTGACTGTTGGTTTCGGACCGTTTCTAGAAACCCCAATTGAGGCATGGGACCTGCAATTCCGGATCCACATCGCAGGCATTGTAGCCTTTTGCAAAGCGGTCATCCCGTCGATGCAGGTCCGCGGCGGCGGATCGATCATCAACACCTCATCGATCTGGGCGCTCAAGGCACACGAATACGCGAGCATCTACACCACAACCAAACTCGGGCTCATCGGCGTTACGAAGACGATCGCGGTAGAACACGGCCGCGACAATATCCGTTGTAACGCTGTGATGCCGGGACCCATCCGCACCGACATGCAGGATCGTCGCGTGGTACGCGATGCCGAGACCTTCGGGATCTCACAGGAAGAAGCGCGCGCGCGGATCGGTGCGCCGTTGGCCATGAAACGCGTCGGCGAGCCGCATGAGATCGGCGAGGTCGTGGCATTCCTCGCCAGCCCGATGGCAAGCTTCATAACCGGTGCCGCGATTCCCGTGGATGGCGGCAACATGGAAGGACTTTGATGGATGGAACTCCTTGGCTCTCCGACTTCGCCATTCGTCCGAAAGTGCCGCGTAGTCGCCCATGAAACCGGTCAGGCGGCTGACGTGAAGGTCACTTTTCTCGGACTGACCCCTGTTGCACCCAACGGGGCGGTAACCCGACAGAACCCATTGGACAAAGTTCCTGTCCTTCTGCTCGATGATGCGCCACCCATTTTTGACAGCCGGGTCATCGTTGAATACCTTGACGCTCAAAGCAGGCGGGGAAGGCTATTCCCCAACCTCGGCCCGGCGCGGTGGAGAGCATTGCGGTTGCAGACTCTTGGCGACGGGATCATGGATGCTGCCGTACTTGCACGATTCTACACTGTGACTGGCCCCGAAAAATATCACTGGCCTGAATTCATTGACGGCCAGATCAACAAGGTGACGCAGACTCTGGACGTTCTAGAATCCGAGGCGGGTGAAAATTGGCAAGACCTTACGATCGGCACTATCGCTGTCGCCTGCGCATTGGGGTATCTGGACTTCCGCTACTCTGCAACGCTCGATTGGCGCTCGGGGCGGAATACATTGGCGGCCTGGTACGCGACCTTTACCGGACGCGACTCGATGCGAGCAACCGAACATTACCAGCCTTGAAGTCCTGCAACGGAACAGCGCAACAGAAATTGCTCGGTCAGAACCTGGCTTGATATGGCGCATGACCGAAAATCTGCTGTTGGTTCGATCGCGCTCATGCTTGTGGCGAGCGCGATGTTTGCCGGAGTGACCGGACTTACCAAGATCGCTGGAAGTGCCGATACGCCGATGCTGTTGTTCACTGCTGCCGCGATGATTGGGTCAGGGGCAATGCTGACGGGACTCGCGCTTGTCTCCAGAAGGGCTGGAATCATGCTTCGCAAGGATGTCTTGATCTACAGCGCTGTTTCCGGCGGCTTGATGGTCGCTTATAACGCGATAAACTTCGTCAGCGTCGCCCATGTCGGCGCGTCTTTCGTGTCGCTCGCATTTATCCTGCCGACATTGCTCACCTATACCTTTGCCGTGGTGCTGGGGATGGACCGGCTGGTGCCGATGAAGATCCTGGCCGTCGCCTGCGGTGTCGCCGGCGGTGCCGTTCTGGCCGGAGCCAAGGCGGGAGCGGTTTCTGACGCCGATGCCGGCTGGGTGCTGCTCGCGATCTGCAATCCGGTGCTGATGGCCGTAAACAACATCTATCGGGCACGATACTGGCCGGCGGGGATGGGTCCGCTGCTGGCATCCGCACTCATGCTCGTTCTCGGCGGTCTGCTCTGCCTGCCCGCTGCAGCGCTGTTGGACAGCAATGCGTCCGGTTTGTTGCTGGACAATGCCCTGCTGATCCTCGTCGTGGTGACGGTCCTGTTTGCTCTGCAATATCCGGCGTTTCTGGGTGTCCAATACCTTTCTGGACCCGTGTTTCTCAGCCTCAGCGGTCCCCTGATTGGGGTGTTCGGGACAACCGGCGCTTTCTTCTTCCTAAGCGAAGCGGCTCCGCCGGGTTTGCTGCTCGCTGCCGTTTTGATGATTGGCGGTGTGTTGATTTTTCAGGTAGCGCTCCGCCGGGACGCCTAGCCGCGCGCGCTAAACTCTCTCTTGATTCCCAAGTTGTTCGGTAGCTGTTACAGAAATTCCTTCAGCGTTGTGCCGTAATGTTCAATCTGCGGAACCTCCGCTAGCATGTGAGCGAACTTGTTCCACTCCTCCTGCACTTTTGGATTGGCAGCCCGGGCGCTGGCCTCCTCATCGTAGACCGTGATCACCTCGTATTTTCCCTCGACCTTGGGCATGATTGGACTCACCGTGCGCATACCCTTGGTGTCCTTGAAGGCGCGGCTCAGGACTTCACGCATCTCCCGGTGTGCCTTGTCAGTGTCGAACTCGGGTTGAAGTTGATAGATTATCTTGCGGATGAGCATGTCAGACGATGCCTCCTCGCTAGCCGAAAATCGTGTCCGGCAACCAAGTGATAATGCCCGGGAAAACGATGCAGATCGCCAGACCGAGGATCATAAGAAGGACAAACGGAATGATCGAACTGTAGATCTCGGTAAGTTTCACACTCTTCGGCGCGACGCCCTTCAGGTAGAACAGATTATAGCCGAAGGGAGGTGTCAGGAACCCGATCTCCATGTTGATGATGAAGAGTACACCAAACCAAATCGGGTCGAATCCCAGCGCCGTGACGATTGGCACCATGACTGGCACCGCAATCATGATGATGCCGGTCGTTTCGATCACCATCCCCATGATCAGCAGGATCAGCATCATCACCGCCAAGATCAGGTAGCGGTTCACCTCAAGCCCTAGCACCATTCCCTGGATCAGGTTCGCGGCGCCCATGGCGGTATAGAGCGTGGCAAATGCCGCAGCACCGATCACGATCCAGAAAATCAGGGAGGATACCATCAGCGTGTTGACCGCAGCTTCGTGGAACATTCTGAAGTTCAGACCGCGCTTGAATATCGCCGCCAGCATCGATCCGATCGCACCGACAGCGGCCGCCTCCGATACGCTGGCGACACCGGTCAGGATTGAGCCAAGAACGGCAAACACCAGCCCAATTGGGAAGATCAGTCCTGTAAGTGAGCGGAGCTTTTCCGGCCATGAGACCAGTTCTTCCTTGGGCAAGCCTGGCGCAATTTCCGGGTTCATTCGTGCGCGGACAATGATGTAGATCAGGAACAGGACCACCAGCAGCAATCCCGGCCCGACACCGCCGGCATAGAGTCGGCCGACCGAAACCTGAGCGATGACCCCGTAGATGATCATCGTTACCGAGGGCGGTATGAGAATGCCAAGCGAACCGCCCGCGGCAATCGAGCCAAGGGCCAGCTTGGTGTTGTAACCCCGGGACAACATGGCGGGAAGCGCTAGAATGCCCATCGAAACTGTGGCCGCGCCAGAAACGCCGGCCATGGCGGCGAAGATCATGCAGATTAGCACCGTGCCCGCGGCCAGGCCGCCGGGGCGTGAGCCGGCAAATTTGCTCATGGTCTGGTATAGGTCGTCGGCGATCTTGGACCGTTCCAGCATGTTGGCCATGAATACGAACAGGGGAACCGCCAGCAACTCGAACGCCGAAGCCATCCCGTAGGACTTCAGGACCAGCATATTCAGCGCGTTTGGTCCCCAGAAGAGATAGACCAGAATCGCGCTCAGACCACCCAAAGCCACGGCGATCGGAATTCCGATCCCCAGAAAGAGGAACATGCACCCGAAGAAGATTAGAGAGAATTCGATCGCACCCATCAGCCTGCGGCCTCCACGCTTTCCTCGCTGTCGATCGCGTTCGGATCGATCAGGCGGATTGCGGATCTAATCGCACGGGAAACCCAGGCGAGCGTGATTAGGATCATGCCAATCGGAACGACGAGCTTTGCAGGCCAGACCCTCCCCTTCCACGTTCCGTTCGCCGACGTTTCGCCCATACCGTAGGATCTCAGCCCAAGGTCGAAGCCCTTGTCGATAATGACATAAGCAAAGGCCGCCATGAGTGCCGACCCGATAAAGAGATCGATGGCGGCCTGCACGCGAACGGGAAATTTCTGATAGGCGACATCGACCCGAACAAAGTAACCTCTCTGAAGCGCCCATGCGCCTCCAAGGAAGATGTAGAAAACCTGCGTCCAACCACTGACATCGTGCACCCATGTCGTGGGGTGATTGAAAGCAGTGCGCATGACCACTTCGTAGGCAATGATGCCCATGATCAGATAGACGAGATATGCGACGACAATTCCGACCCGCGAATTGATCCAGTCAATTACAGATGAGATCTTCAGGAGTATCTGCATTCCTACGGCTCCCTCGGTATCCGGTCCGGGTGGGGCGAATCCGAAAGTGGAGTCCCCTCGGCCCTTCAATTCCGTTTCTCGTTGGAATTCTTCGCGCGAGTGCCGGGAAATGCAAGTCTCCGGGCGAGTTAAGCAAGTACCCGGTATGTGCGTGAGTCGGCGGCCGGTCCTCCCGACCGCCGGCAATTCAGAACGTTCAACGCCCCAGTTCGGTCAAGAACTCCTGGAGAAGAGCAACCGCACGCGCGGTGCGCTCGTCATGCTCGCCGTACTTGGCCCAAATGGCACGAACCTTTTGTTGCATGGAGGCCCATTCGTCAGCCGGGATCGTAGTGAATTCCATCCCCGCTGCCTCGAGTTCCGCCCGAGCCGGGCCGCGCGACAGAGCTGTCAGGGTCAGGTACTTCATCGACGCAAGGCGCGCAGCGCCTTCGATGATCGCCTGTATGTCTGAGGGCATCGAATCCCAAGTGGCCTGATTGATCAGTATGTGGTTGTTCGGAGCAGGCATCGGCGCCGGCTTGATGTAGTATTTGCCGACCTCGTGCAGGCCCTGAGCCAGGTTCTGCGATTCGTCGCCCCAACGCACGGCGTCAACAACGCCGGTTGCCAGTGCGGTGTAAATCTCGGCACCGCCGATATTCACGGCCTCGGCGCCCAGCGCCTGGAACCACTCGGCCTCAATGCCGAAACCGCGGATCTTCTTGCCCGCAAAGTCGGCTTCGGAGTTCAGCGGTACCTTGGACACCAGTTCCCACGGCGAACCGAGGTTCGGTGCCACGTAGTGTACACCTTGCTCGGCATAGGCTTCGCGTACGATGTCGATGAAGCCCTTTTCATAGAAGAACGCGTTGCGCTCCCATGCGCTCGCCTCGGCGCCTGGAAGGCCGGACTCCATGGTCGCCAGTGGCCCCATTTTGCCGGCGAAGTAGCCGCCGGTGGTCAGGCCCATTTCAACGATTCCGGTTGAGACAGCTTCCAAGCCTTCGGACGGCGGGAACAGTGCGCTAACCGGAAAAAGTTGGATCTCGACGCGGCCGCCCGTCATGGCCCTGACGTTTTCGACGAATTCCTCGAGAGCGATATAGGGCGTCAGCCCCGGCCCCGTGTTGGCCTGCATGCGTAGATTGAAATCGGCGGCATTTGCCGGCGCGGTCACGCCAAACACGGCAATCGCAGCGCCGGCGACTGCCCCAAGCGTCGACCTTCTGGTAAGCTCAAGAGCCTTGAATTTCATGATCTTCCTCCTGTTGCGGGACCGCAGATTAAAGGTGTGCGATCCTAGGGATTTGTGCTTCCCATTCGAGGGAGAGCCACTGGTGGCTGCAGACCCTCACCGCATTCCGAAGCGCGCGAACGCAAGCAACCGCATGGTCACAGCATAAGGTTGCGGTTCGGGAAGGGCTTATAAAAAAGCGCCTCTGGCCTCTCATTTTAACTTATACTTGCCACTTTCATTGTTTCTTTTCATGGCCATAGCTCGTAGATTGGGCTCAAGGGCGGTTGCGATCGAATTCTGAAGGAAAGGAAGAGTTCAATTCATGGGACGATTTTTTGCGCCGAATTCTGGCAGTGAAGCGAAGATCTGAGGTGCCGGACCGTGAACCTCCGACAGTTAGAGATCTTTGGTGCAGTTATGACTACCGGAACCACGGTAGGTGCGGCGAACTTGCTGAACGTGTCACAACCGGCCGTCAGCCAGATGATCCTCCACATGGAAGATCAATTGAAGTTCCAACTCTTCCACAGGCACCGTGGCCGCCTCGTGCCGACGCAAGAGGCGAAACTCCTCTACGAGAAGGCACAGCGGGTTTTCGAGGCGTTCGATTCGACGAAATTCGTCGTTGAGCAGATCAAGGGCAATTTGATCGGCGAACTGAGAGTGGTCTGCACGCCCGCCTTGGGAAACGCCGTGCTGCCATTGGCGATCGCGCGATTCCGGGAGGCGCGGCCCGACGTAAAGGTCAGCCTCGAAATTGGATCTCTAGACTATGTCTTCAACTCTATAGAAACCGGCAAGGCCGATTTGGGCATTCACTTTTCGCCGAATGAACACCCTTTGTTTCATCGGATAAATTTGGGTGACGTCAGCATGGTTTGCGTTCTGCCTAAGGATCATCCCTTGGCGAAAAAGGACGTGATTGAGCCAACGGACCTTTGGGACCAGCCGTTCATCTCTGCCAGCCCCGCCGATCCGGTCGGTGCCGTCATCCGGAACGCATTCAAGCAGTCCAACATCGATCTCGAACTCGCAGTGGAGGTTCGATACCACTATACGTCGCGAGATCTGGTAGCGCTCAATCAGGGGGTCGCACTGGTCGAATCCTATTTGCTTCTGACAGCACACCGATATCCGGAATTGGCTTTTCGTGCATTCCGTCCACAGATCGTTACAAGCGCCGAAGCGATATACCTAAAGGGTCAACCGCTAAGCGCGATTGCGCAGTTGTTCCTTGAGGATCTCAAGGCCACCTGTGACGGCATTCTTGAACACGAGGAGGCTCGCATTCACCCTAGGGCCGACCACGACCGCACAAGTCTCGTCAAAGACTGATTTTGCCATTCTGGGCGAAGTGACCGCATATGCCCCGTTGTTTGCGATGCTGCTGCCGGGCCGCTTCCTGCAGCGCATCATCGGCACCCGATTGCGGCAAGTTCAAATTTTGGATAAAAATTTGATGTCCTGACGCACTGTATTAGTTCAACTTGTAGACTGGCCTTTATTCGATATTCGACCTCCCGGACGTGCTCGGCAAGAATCGAATGCAACGAACAGCGAAGCGTCCTTCGGGGTTTGGCGGTTTTGCCGCCCTGATGCGACGACCGATTTTGCACGGGGGTCACATGCATCGAATTGGCATCGATATCGGCGGAACGTTCACCGACATCGCCGGATTCATTAACGGCAAGATGTACTACGCTAAGGCACCATCGTCCCCGGACATCGTTGAGGGCGTGGTCGGCGGAGTGAAGATGATGCTGGAAAAGACCGGCGTCGACCCGCTGCGCGACGATGTCGAAATCGTTCACGTCCACGGCACAACCATCGCCACCAATGCCTTGTTGGAACGTAAGGGGGCCCGTCTGGGACTGCTGACTACCGAAGGGCACCGGGATGCGCTGGAGATGGGCCGGATGAAACGCAGCAATCTCTACGACATGCATGCAGGGCCCGAGACCCCAGGTTTTTTGGCACGCGGCCGCTACCGGATCGGCATCCGTGAGCGGATTGACGGAAGGGGCAATGTCATCACGCCGCTGGACGAGGTCCAGGTGGTCGAGGAAGTCCGGCGCCTTATCGACATGTTCCAGATCGAGGCATTGGCGGTGTGTTTCCTGAATGCTTACATCAACAACCAGCACGAAGAGCGCGTAGACCAGATTCTGGCCGAAGCATTCCCCGAACTCATGGTGTCGCTGTCTTCGCGCGTCAATCCGACCTTTCGCGAATATGAGAGGGTCTGCGCCACGGCGTTCGACGCCTATGTGCGCCCAAAGGTCGAACACTACGTGAAACAACTCGAAGGCGGGCTAGCGTACGAGGGGGATGGTGCAAGGCTGCACCTGATGCAATCCGGCGGCGGCATCGCCTCGGCCGAAATGACTGTAGCAAAGCCGGTGTCGATGTTCCTCTCAGGTCCCGCAGCGGGAGTAATCGCCACGCGCTATGTGGGCGAGATGTCAGGACGCGGCGATCTTGTCGGATTTGATGTCGGCGGGACCTCGACCGACGTCTGCCTCATTCGCGACGGCAAGGCGCAGATCACCCGCGAAGGCCGCATCGGGACGTACCCCTTGCGGGTGCCAATGGTAGACATGGCCACGATTGGTTCTGGCGGCGGCTCGATCGCCTGGATCGACGAAGGCGGCGGTCTGCATGTAGGACCCAAAAGCGCGGGCTCGCACCCCGGACCCGCATGCTACGACCGCGGCGGCGACAAACCGACTTTGTCGGACGCGATTATTGTACTTGGCTACCTGAACCCGGAATATTTCGCCGACGGGGTCTTCGACTTGCGCCCTGACCTAGCCGAGAAAGCGCTGACAGAGCTAGGCGAAAAGCTAGGCATGAGCGCGGTCGAGGCAGCTGCAGGGGTTTACCGCATTCCGGTCAGCCAGATGGCCGAGGCAATCAAGCTTGTCACGATCAAGCGCGGCATCGACCCACGCGAATTGACGATGGTGTCCTTCGGCGGCGGCGGCGGGGTCTTCGCTCCAGCGGTTGCACAGGAGATCGGAATCAAGGAGGTTCTTGTTCCGCGTTCGCCCGGGACGCTTTCGGCCTTTGGCATGCTGGTGGCCGATTTTGAAACCGATAGCGTGCGCACATTCTTCATCCGCGATACCGCAAAGGCGGACTGTGCCTTTGTCGAGAGGGAGTTTCGCAAGCTCGAATCCCGGGGTAACGAGACACTCGCCCGCGAGGGCCTAAAAGGCGAAAAGGTCCTTCACCGCCGCACTGCCGAGATGCGGTACGAGGGTCAAGGTTACGAGCTGGAAGTTCCGCTGGGGTCTGTCTTCGACGAGCAAGGACGCGCAGACGCCGTCGAAACCTTCAATCAGGTCCACAATGAAGTGTTTGGTCATTTCAACCCGGATCGAACCGTAGAACTGGTGAACCTGCGCCTGGTCAGCTATCAGCCAGCCGGAACGCTCCCCACCGAAGCCGTGGCGGGCGCACTGCCCGACGGATCGGTCGAGGTCAAACCGACCGGCATCTGCAAGGCCACGTTTCCGGAATTGGGCGCTGTCGACACGCCCAGATACCGACGGATGGAACTCCCGGTGGGATGCAAGGTCCAAGGTCCGGCGCTATTCGATCAGTCGGACACAACCGTCGTGATCAGCAAAGGCCAGGAAGCGACGATCGACGCGGTCGGCAACATGATCATTCGCTGCTGAGGTCGAAAGGCAAATCCATGCTCAAGCGTAATGTCGACCCGATCACCATAGAAGTTGTCCGCAACCGTTTGGAATCCATCGCCAACGCGATGCAGTACACCCTGCTGCGGTCGGCGGTGGCCGTGATCGTGAAAGAAGGCGAGGACTGTTCCTGCGGCATTTTCAAGCCAAACGGCGAGACGATCACCCAGGCGCGCGCCTGCCCGATCCATCTGACGACGATGAGACCGGGAATTGGGATCATCACCCAGGAGTTCCCGATGGAGGACATGAAGCCGGGCGACACATTCATTCTGAATGATCCCTATCATGGCGGCGGTCACTTGCCCGACATCCTAATGGCCGCACCGATATTCGTGGAAGGAAAGGAGCTGCCGATCGCCTTCGCAGGGGCGCTGTCGCATCACGAAGATGTGGGCGGGCAGGAACCCGGCTCGATGTCGGCAAACACGACCGAGCTTTATCAGGAAGGCCTGATCATACCGCCAGTTCCGTGGACGAAGGAAGGCAAACCCGTCAAGACGAGCTTCGACTTCGTGCGTTACAATGTTCGAATTCCCAACACTGTGCTCGGCGATCTCGAGGCGCAGCTTGCTGCCTGTCTGGTGGGTGTCAGGGGTTTCCAGGAAATGGCCCAAAACATGGGCTTTAATACTGTTGAAACCTCGGTCGACATTCTCTTCGACCAAGCCGAAGCACGGATGCGTGCCGAATTGTCCAAGTTGAAGGACGGCGTCTATGAGTTCGAGGATTGGGTTGACAACAAGTCTCGCGATCTGCCGCGCCTGCCTGTCAAATGCCGAGTCGAAGTCAAAGGTAACGACATCATTGTCGATTTTGCCGGCACCGCGCCACAGCAGAAGGCTCCGGTCAATGTCAATCTGGCGGGTGCCGAGTCCGGCGCGCATACCACGATCAAGGGGATGACCGATCCGAATCTGCCGCTCAACGAAGGCGCCGTAAAGCCGATATCCGTCAGGGCCCCAGAGGGCAGCCTCTTCAACCCGCTCCGCCCCGCACCTCTCGCGCTGCGCGGCCAGATCGCACAGCGGGCCTACGACGTGGTGCAGGGTGCGCTTATACAAGCTGTCAGCCCAAGCGAAGCCGTCGCCTGCCCGTCCAGCGGCAACATGGTGACGTCGTTCAGCGGCCAGGACGACAATGGTGACATCTATGGGTCAACCGACCTGACGACCGGCGGTGTCGGTGCACGCGCGGATTGCGATGGGTTGGACCACATGGAGCATGGTTTCACCAACGTTCGGACGACGCCCACAGAGGCTTGGGAATCCCGCTATCCGATTCGGGTCCGCGACCACGAATTGCGCATGGATTCAGGCGGGCCAGGCAAATTTCGCGGCGGGCTCGGCATCCGTCGCTCGTTCGAGATCCTGAGTGGTCCGGTGCGCAGTTGCCATCGCCATGACAGGTCGCTGTCCAGTTCCTGGGGCATCTTTGGCGGCAAACCTGGCGCCCGTTGGCGCTCCTATATCGAGCGCGTGGATGGCACGATTGAGCATTTGCATTCGAAGGAGGTTATCGAGCTGCAAACCGGGGATGTGTTCGTTCGGGAAACTGGCGGTGGCGGTGGTTATGGCGACCCGCTGGAGCGCGACCCCGAGCTGGTCGTGGACGACGTGCTGGACCGCAAGGTGTCGGTGGCAGCAGCACGCGCGGACTATGGCGTCGTGCTGAGCGCAGATGGAGTCAGTTACGACGCGGCCGCAACCAATGCGCTGCGCGCTCGGATGACGGTCGAGCGCGGTCCCGTTTCCTGGACCTATGATTTCGGCGACGATGGGCGCCGCTGAGCTCCTGCCGCCCTGCGGATGCGTCAGCGCGGAATTCGCTTTGCGATGAGGAGGTGGACCTTGTCGCGCAGCTATTTCGCTTCATCCGCGCAGCTTAACCCGCCGACGCTGACCCGGGAACCAAGGCACCACCACAACCTCGGATGCCCATACGCGGGCGTCTTCACGTCCAATTCTAAGACGAAATCTTGGGCGGCCCTGTACGAGATCGTTCGGTGACCGAACTGCTTGATTGGCGCCAACTTGGAATTTAGATTGCTGCTGCTGTCACGCAAATCAGATTCCATCAACTCGACCCGGCGGGTGGAGTTGCCTGAGATCCAGAGGGCGCCAATCAGGATCAGCTCATCCATTCCGATGATCAGAACATTGGCCGGAGGACATGAGGAAAATGCGTTCGGCTTGTACCAGACGAGCATCGCGCCTGCGATGCCCCCCGGAACGACCGTCAGCAGGCGTCTGCCCTGCGAGACTGAAACCGTCGCGATCACGGTTTTGTCCTTTGCACCCTGCTCGCGTTTCACTCAGTTACCCCGTTTCATCCTAAGCCACGCCCAGCGACGCTACCGGCAAAACAGATTGATGACGAGACTGCCCAATGCGTCGATTGACCGCATTGCACCGGAAAAAAATCATTGGTCCACATTGCCACTTGGATCGGACAGATACAGCCTGTTGCCTCCCCAAAATCGCCCTTTCCGGGGCGCAATTCCCAGCGCGACCCCATCACCGTCGATACTCGCGTGGCAACAGATATGGTGAGACCGGTGATCGGCCAAGATGGGAACCCGGCTGCAGCGATCGCGTTCATGCTGGCGGGGGCGGTTTCCTTCGGCGTCATGGATGGATTGACCAAAATGGTGGTGGATACCGTGCCGGTTCCTTTCATTCTTTGGATGAGGTATGCCGTAGTCGTGGCCTTACTGCTTGCCGTACGCCCCGCCTGGACATGGACCTGCCTGCGGCGCGTCACGCAGCCGACGATACTAGCCCTGCGCGGGTTAATGCCGGTAATGTCGAGTGCGGCCGGGATCCTGGCCCTGGCGCATATGACGGTCGCCGACGTGACGGCCCTGATGTTCACAACCCCGCTCGTCGCCACGGCGCTGTCGCTTCCGCTCCTTGGCGAACGCGTCGGTAGGGTCCGATGGTGTGCAGTCCTCATGGGGTTTGGCGGCGTGCTGCTCGTGGCGCAACCTGGTTCCAGCGCCTCCGCATACGCTTTGCTCGCGCTTTTGGCAGCCTTGATCCTAGCACTATACCAGATCCTGACGCGCACCTTGCGGGGCTCGTTCGACGCCAACTCAATGCTTGTCTATATGTTGGTAACAGGCCTCTTGGCCACGTCGGCGATAGTGCCGTTCTTTTGGGACAGACCGACGCAATTTGAACTGAGCATCATAGCGGGATCGGGCGTTCTCTACGCCCTGGCACATTTGTGTGTGACACGCGCCTTTACATTGGTCGAAGCCGCCCGGGTCACGCCTTTCGCCTATGTGCAAATTGTCGCCGCGAGTGGCTTTGCCTATCTGGCTTATTCCGAGATTCCCAACCTTTTGGGTCTTGCCGGCACTGCTGTCATAATGGGCTCTGGGATTGCCATTTGGTTCTTCGAGCAGAGCACAAGGAATTGATCCAACTCCACGGCGGCGTGGCCCATCACCAGTTTGGTCAGACCCTCGGGTGTGCAGGAATTGAGGATTGCAGAAAATACTGCGTCCATGGAAATTGGAAGTGTCCTGTTCAGCCCTCCCCGGGAACGGACAATCCCTTGGCTGAGGATCCCCCTCCTTGCGACCGCAGCCTTTCGGCATGCCACGACAACCGTGCCGTCAACGCATAAGCACTTGAGGTTTGGCCCGTCCAACAAGACGTTGAAGACACATTCAAAACCGCCCTGAGACGGACGCGATTGAAAGCGCTGTTCCAGTTGCCGAAACGCTCCGGCATGTCGCGCCTGGGCGATCCCGTCCGGGTCCGCCAGAGTACCATCGGTTGTCCGCCGCGGTGGTGCCGAGATCGGCCGCCTAGCAAGGCAGCATGTGCCCGGCACTCACCCAAATGGAGTCGGTCAGCGCCCGCCTGTCTGCATTCGTCTGAAACCTGCTCGTTTGCCAGCACCGCCGTTCCGGCGGAAATTGGTACAGAAAAGGCGGCGCTTCGCTCGATTCACATTCCGATTGTCAATGGGCCCACGGGATCTCTCAGCAATTCCCGGTAGCCTGATCGTCGGCCTCGCAACGGTCGTTTCAAGCGGACGGCGTGGCAGGGCCGTTTCCGGCGCGCACGACTGATGGCCGGGTGACATCTGCCCGGGTTCTGAACATTCGGCGAAGGGCGGGATCGGGGTCGGTCGAGCGTGGCCGGAGCGGGTCGGCGGCTACGGTCCGTCGGGGAGCATGTCAGCGAGTTCGGGCTTCTTCATGTCCCCCGACATGGCGAGATAGAAGGTCCGCCAGTCCGGGATGCTGAACGTCTGGAACAGGCTGCGCATCCTGTTCCAGAGGTAGAGGATGCGCTTCTGGTGTTCGCGCGCCTTCCGGAACAGCTGGCAGCAATGCTGCTGCACCTGGTCGATCAGGAAGGCGAGCATGGCGAGCGTCGCGAAGACGTCCGCAAGGTGGTTTTCCCCATGCCCGAAGTTGTGCTCGAACCTGTATGCGTCCCGCGCCTTCAGTGTTTGGAACGTCTCGTTCTCGATGGCCCATCTGCGGCGGGCGGCTCGCATGACGGGCATCACCGTCTCCCGGTCCAGCGGGAGGTCGGTGACCCACGAGAACCTTTGCGTCTTTCCCTTCGTGTCGGTCTCCTCGCATTTCAGCATGTTGACCTTCAGGTCGAAGTTCGCGTCGTTGAGCGGCAGCCCGTTGTCCCACTCGAAGCGGTGCACCGTGCCGGTCTTCCTGTCGCGTCTCTCCCATGTCTCCTTCGTCTCGCTGGCCTCGAACCAGTTGAACAGCAGGTCGTGGTCGCCCGGCTTCGCGCCGAGGATGAAGCGGAAGTCCTTCTCTTCAAGGAGGTTGATGTGCGGGCCGTTGGACGCCAGCCCGTCCTCGACGATGACCGCCTTCATGTGCGGGTGCTCCCGGCGGAGGTCGTCGAGGAGCCGCTTCGCCGCGTTCCGCTCGCAGTCGTTCTTCGTCGTTCCGTCCGCGTTCCGGATCGGCACCGGCGCCAGCGGGAACACCTCCTTCATGTCCGGGTGGACGATCGCCGCACCCAGGGCCTGGTGGTAGTAGGTCTTCGTACCGTCGCGGTGGTTCTTCATGCAGCAGCGCCGGCACCTGACCTTGTGAGAGGAATGGTGGCCGGTCCCGTCCACCGAGATCAGGAGATGCCCGCCGAGGACCGTCCAGCCTTCGAGGACCTTCCCGCGCTGCAGGGCGGCATGGAGGCTCGTGAAGCAGCGGCGGAGACTGCGGGGATCGACCTCGTCGAGCCGCTCGCGCATCCAGGTGTCCGAGGGCGGCTTCCCCACGCCGAAGAGCGTGCGGAGGTTCCGCGCCTGAACCGGGTCCTCGCCGCCGCGCACCTGCGTGTCGAACTGCAGCAGAGACAGCATCTTGAGCGAGAACACCGCGAGCCCGGACATCAGGCAGTCGGGCAGGCTGAAGTCGCGTGCCTTGATCGGGTCGGGGATGCGGTCGAAGCATGCGCGCATCTCATTGAGCATCCCGGGCATCGACAGATGCTTGCGGAAGGAGTTCCTGGACATGTTGCTGCTCGGCTTTTGCCTGTTTCGCAGCAAAATGGCCGATCTGGCGCAAAAAGTCTACGAACGAAAATCCGTTGCGCCAGCGCAACAGGCTGATAATGAACGAAAAGAATTTCTAGCGGGAACTACTGGGGATCTCTTCTTCCTCTTCAGTGTACGATGCCTGCCTGTTGCAAGAAGCCGCGTTCGTTTGTCAGGTTACGGATCGTGCTTGGGTGTGCACAACATTGCACTACGGCATTCCGTTGCGGGGAAAGGCAGGCGATCAGCCCAGATCACAACTGCAATCTCGCCTGAACAGCCCGTGACAAGAGTGGCCTGCCTGAGGTCACCACTCGGCCGGGGTTTCGCTGCCGCTGCCCGTTAGCTTTGCAGCCAAATCGCGAAATGCTCCGGGCAGGCCACTCAGAACGGAATCTTCGAACTTCAATCCGAGGTGTCGGGTCACGATCCTTGCGACCAATTTCGCCTGTTGCTCATCGCGTGCCCGCTTTGCCGGATCACGGGTCGGATCGTTCTCGACTATCCACTGCTTCTGGAGCGCAAAGACCCTCGGATCTAGGGTCACGATGCGGAGGGGCAAACCTCGTTCATCGAAGGCCACGGCCTCGAACTTGGGAGCATTCAACAGCCAGCGGCTGCTATCCGTTGTCGTGCCAACAAGATCATCCGGGTCGTCCGAAAGCCGGGCCTGCCCCTCTCGCATGATCCGCCCGTGGTCTTGGGACTTGACCAGGTCCACGACGTACCCATCCTTGTTGGCAACTGTGCAAGTCCGGCCGCTGGACCTTTGAAACGAGCGATCCACGGATTGAAGTGCGCCGACAAGGCGCCGCTCCGTCGCACCTCCCGACATGACGAGACGTCGGCGAGCATCGAGGAGTACATCAACATCCCCCGTCGCCAATGGCCCGGACTCTATGCGCACCGCCGCCTTGGCCTCATAGGCAAAAAGGGCATTGGTTCCGAGCACGATCAAGGATGTGCCAAGCCATCCGAGATCATCCAGCTTTCGAATGACACGAGCGGTGAGTTGTGGAACGCGACCCAGTCCCCTGGCACGAAGTACCACGGAGCGGTCTTCCAATTGTCCCCGCAAGCTCTTGATCTGCTCCTCGACCCTAGATTTCCCTGCCAGAAATGCTTCCAGCTTGGCTTCGGTCTCGGGGCTGCGGCGACCGAAGGATTTTCTTGTGGAACTGGAGTATGGTCGGCGGATGAGGTATTCGGCATCTCCACGTTGCTCGAACTTCATCGAACCGCCATAGCTGTGCTTCGCCTCCGCCTGGGCTCGACGCAGAAGCTCGTAGCGATCCCGAGCATCCACGGCATCGCGAATGCTGTCTCCATCTAACTGTATGATATTACTCATTTTTGCCAATCCAGTCTTGTTTTCAAGCTTTTATTGGCAAAACTTTTTTATGTCAATGCGTTACAATCCAAAATTGGCCTTTGCACCACAGCCATGACCAATCCTAGGGAACGGCATTCTTGAAAATAGGCCCTTGGCAAGTCGTCGAAACACATCCATGCCTTCCGTCATGGCGTTCGGCGTTTTCATCCACCGGACAGATTCGATCTACAACGACGTTCCGTCACGGCAGTATCAGTTTCCAAGGCAATACCTTTCGCGCGCCCGGCAGTGTGAAGGGGATTGGGTCGGCTATCTTGAACCATCCAAGGTCAGAAACACCAAGGGCTACTTTGCCGTTGCCAAGGTTCAGGAGATCATCGAAGACCCCAACCGTCAGGACATGTTTCTGGCCTTGATCGAACCGGGCACATATCTCGACTTCGGGGACCCGGTCCCTTTCCGGGAGCATGGCGAGATTCTCGAACAGGGGCTTCTCAATGACCAAGGCAGGATATCAGGCCGCGCCCAGGCTGCGGTCCGTCCGTTGTCTCCGACTGACTTTGCCCGGATCGTTGAACGGGGCCTCGGACGCGACGAGGACGTCCCACCTCGTATCGACCCCGGCCAGCCGGCGTACGGTTTCCCCGAGGCCCGGCAGCCAATCCAGCACCTGCATGCACGAGATCGGGTGAATCAACTCACAAGCCGCGTCATACGGGATCGAAACTTCCGGAAGACCGTACTCCGTGCATATGACAGGCGTTGTGCGATCACTGGACTCCAGTTGATCAACGGCGGTGGCCGCGCCGAAGTCGAGGCCGCCCACATCAGACCGGTCGGGCACGACGGGCCGGACATTGTCAGCAACGGCATCGCACTTTCCGGAACCGCCCACTGGATGTTCGATCGCGGACTGGTTGGG
>JAJDZN010000123.1 GCA_022824585.1 Bryobacterales bacterium
CGTCCTTCGGCTTGGCCCTCAGGTAAGCGGCGTCCTGGCGAAAGCAGACGCAGGAGATCTCGGCCCTCTCATCCTTGAGAGTGAAATACCAGTGGCCGCTGCGAGCGTTCAGAGCGTTGGACACTTCGCCTTGGACCCTCACGTCCGGGAAATTGCCGGCCAGCAGGCTCTTGACGGCTTCGGTCAGCGCCGTGACGGAATACACCCGCGGGCGGCTGCTTGGAAACGGCTCATTCACTGGGCTGACTCTCGGCTACTGGGAATCAAGCGGTTGAGGGCGGCAACGAGAAGGATTCCGAGGACGATGCCAACGATCGCGACCATGTGCAAGTACGCCTGGAACACTGGCCCGAGCGCTACCATCCAGCGCTCCATCCTCAGACCGTGCTCGAAGTGCGTCCACGCCACCAACATAGCTGCCAGCGAACCGATCAGCGTCGCCAGCCGGATCGCCGTCTCGGTGCGGCGTCCGACAAGCCGGAACAGAACCACAGCCGCGATCCCGAAGGCCGCTGCCGCTGCCCCCGCATCCTTGGCCAAGAAAGCGTACAGATACTCCTGGCGCACGATCGAGCTGATCGAATACCCAACGCCGAAGGCATAGAACAGCGCGAAGTACGCAAGAACAAAGCAGGCGGTGGAGACAAATAGAGCCCTTGCGTGCCGGCGCTGTCCATAGACAGAGCCGAAGAGTCCCGCCACCAGGCAACAACCAACCAAGATCGCCGCGGGCAGACGTTCCGACCGCTGCGCCCTCAGGGACTCCGCGCGATCCGGCATGTGCGCCTGCAAGGCCGTTCGCTGCTCTTGTTCAAGCTGCTTCAGATCTGCTTCGTGCTCGGCCGGCACGTCCAGCGCTTCCCATAACACCTTCCCCTGGCTATTCGCTGGAAGCGGCAGTCCCAGCAAGGTGCTGATCGTCGGTGCAATGTCGACGATCTCCGCCTCAATCTGACTTGCATGCCGCACTCCCGGCCCGGCAAAGGCAAACGGCGCGTACAGCACCTCAGGTTCCAAGCCGCCGTGCCCGCCGCGACCGCGGCGGTGGATGTGTCCGTGGTCGGAGAGGCCCACCAAGGTCACGTGCGGGCCGACCTGATCCGCGATCCGGCCCAAGCAGCCGTCCACCGAGGCAATTACCTCGCGATAGGCGTCAGAGGCTCCGCCGTGGGTATGTCCGGCCTCGTCGCCAGCCTGCAAGTCGACGACGCGGATCGCTGCATCCGAGTCCGCCAGATACTTCAAGGCCTCGTCGCAGTACTGCGACTGCCAGCGCACCAACTCCGCGACGGCATACGAGGAGTATCGTGCGGCGGGACTGGCACGCTCCACGGACTCGCCGAAGGCGCGGGGCCAGAATCTCGACCCGAATACTGACGATCGCAGGCCTCTCTGAGAGGCGAGCCCGAACAGCGACTGTACCGGCACCGCCTCGAACGTCGAATTGTTCGTCACGCCGCTGACCTCCGGCCAAGCGCCGGTTACGAAAGCGGCGCGCGCAGGGTTCGACAAGGATGGCACGGTCACGCGCATGGAGCCCGAGGCGCCCGCTTGTGCCAGCCGCCCGAAGGCGGGCAGGCCCGCAACCGCGTCGGTGCGCAAGCCATCAAGCACGACCATGACGACATCGCTGGCAATCGCAGGTCCAGCTTCGAAGTCCCTTTCGAACGCATAGTCGCTGCGGTACTGAGTGACGCTCGTCCACGAGCTGTCAGCCATGTAGAGGCTGCCGGCGGCTAGGCACAGCAGGTAGGCCGGCCATCCGAGATTCCGCAGGGCGTGCATTGGAGTCCATTATGCCGACTCTGGACGACCCCGAGAAACCGTCGGTCGCGGGAGTTCGAAACGGATTCGGAGTGCGCCTGTGGGCCGCCCGTTGCCCTTCGGCGGCGCGGCTTGGAATAATGATCAGAGATGGCTGCCGTACGGGACTTCCAGGAATTGATCGGCCAACCTGTCGACCGGATTGACCTTGCAACGCGCGAGGCGGTGGTGGGCAAGGTCGTGGCGCTGCAAATCTACACACCGAGCAACTTGGCGCTGCAGCGCATCGCTGCGATCGGGGATTCGGTGCAAGAGTGCGCGCAGCAGCTCGAGGCTGCGGGTAACGATCCCCTCGACTACGAGTTCTCTCGCCTCAACCCGCCATTCCTCGCCCGCTAGGCAGCGGACCTGCTCAGATGCTATTCGGCTTATTGTTGTTGGCCGGGGCCACGCTGCTCGCGGTCATGCTCTGGAAGGGCGGCTTCCAAGCCTCGTGCCACCGCTGCGCGGACAAGACCGACGCACACCGAGAGCCGCGGCCAGCTACGGATCGATAGTTTCCGTATACTGGGGCGGCTATGCCTGACAGACGAGCGTTCCTCATCGCATCGGCAGCCCCGATGCTGCTGCCCTCGGCCGCGAAAGGCGCCAACGAACGCGTCTCGGTCGCGCTGATCGGCGCGGGTGGCCGCGGACGCCGCGTGCTGGCTGCGTTTCGCGAGCTCGGCTCGCCAGCACCTGCCGTCTGCGATGTCTACCAACCCAACCTGGCCAAGGGCATCGAGGCAGCCGACGAGGGCGCGCAGGGATACGGCGACTATAGGCAGATCTTGGAGCGCAGCGACATCGACGCCGTCCTGATCGCGACACCCGATCACTGGCACGTGCCGATGATGCTCGACGCCGTCTCGGCCGGCAAGGACGTCTACTGCGAGAAACCGATGTCGCATTCGATCTCGGAAGGCGTGCGGGCAATCCGCGGAGTGCGCGCAACAGACCGCATCGTCCAGATCGGCATGCAGCGGCGCAGCACGCCTTGGATCGTGGAGATGCAGAAAGAGGTTGCCGAAGGCGCGATCGGCACCATCACCATGGCGCGGGCGGAATGGAACTGGGCGATCTCGCAGCCACTCGACAACTCCGGCTTGGAGGGCGAGCTGGACACGGCGAGCTTCCTGGGCGGCGCCGCCAAGTCCCTCGAGCCGATGATGTTCCGCAAGTGGCGCTACTTCTGGTCCTTCTCGGGCGGCAACATGACCGATCAAGGCACGCACCTGATGGACGTGATCCAGTGGTTCTCCGGGGTGGGAGCGCCCCGCTCCGCTGTCTGCCACGGCACGGTCATCGGCATGGCGGGGTCGGAGACGCCCGACTGCTTCTCGGCGTCGTTCGACTACGGCAGCTTTCTGGCGAGCTGGAACCTGAACTACAACAACGACTACCAGAATGGCTGGACCATCGAGCTGCTGGGGGACAAGGGCACGTTGGTCTTGAACGGCGGCGGCTACAAGCTCTACGGAGCGCCGTGGAGGCGCAACCCCGAGCCGATCAAGGCCCACGAAGACCGCCTGCCGACGATCCCGCACGTGCGGAACTTCCTCGAGTGCGTCAAGAGCAGGGAGCAGCCCAACGCGCCCGTCGAGGTCGGCCACAGCGCTGTCTGCGGGCCGCACCTGGCAAACATCGCCTTCCACCGGCGCTCGATGGCCTTCCTCAACCCCGAGGCCACCGAGGTCTTCTAGGGTCCCGAGGCAAGCGGGCGCCGCGAGTCGGTACGATCAGAGAGATGGGCGCCTATCTGGCAAGCCTGGTCGACCGCGCGCGGGCCAAGCAGTGCCGCATCGTCTTTCCCGAGGGCGACGACCCTCGCGTGCGCGAGGCCTGCGCCCGCCTGGCCCGCGACAAGGTCGTGCGGCCGGTCTTGGTCAGCACCAACACCGAGTGCGCGCCCGGCGTGACCTGCTCCCATCCCGAGACTTCCGGGCACAGCGAGCGCTACGCGCAAATCTACTACGAGCGCCGGCGCCACCGAGGGCTGACCGAGGCCGAGGCACAGCAGATCGCGACGACCTCCCTGTACTACGCGGCGCTGGCGCTCGAGAACGGCGACGCCGACGGCCTGGTCGGCGGAGCCAAGAACACCACCGGGCAGACGGTGCGGGCCCTCATCGAATGCATCGGCGTCCGACCGGAATACAAGCTGGTGTCCAGCTTCATGGTGCAGCTGCATCCGGACAAGCAATTTGGCTCCAACGGCGTGATGGTGTTCGCCGACCCGGCGGTGGTACCCGCCCCGACTGCAAGCCAGCTCGCCGACATCGCCATCGCCACGGCCTTGAACAGTCGCAACCTGCTCGCCGCCGAGCCATATGTCGCGCTGCTTTCCTTCTCGACCAAGGGCAGCGCCAAGCACCCCATGGCCGACCAAGTCATCGAGGCCCTGAGGATCGTCCGCGAGCGCCGTCCGGACCTCAAGATCGACGGCGAGCTTCAGGCCGACGCCGCCCTGCTGGAAACCGTCGGCGCTTCCAAGGCCCCCGGATCTCCGGTGGCCGGTCGCGCCAACGTGCTGGTCTTCCCCGATCTCAATGCCGCCAACATCGGCTACAAGCTGGCCGAGCGCCTGGGCGGCGCACAGTCGCTGGGACCCTTTCTGCAGGGCCTGAACAAGCCAGCGAACGACCTCTCGCGGGGGTGCTCGGTGGACGACATCTACTACGTGGCCGCCGTTACCGCCCTGCAGGCGGTCGGCGAGGCGTAGCGCTGCCCCATCCCGACCGCATCTCGCCGACCCAGCGCAGGTAACGCCGGAGGCTGCTGCGCTCGCGCCAGACAAACTGCCGGAAGGCCTTTGCATCGACCGCATCGGCGTCAATCCCGGAGTAGGTCTCTATGCGCCAGCGCAGGTAAGGGCTGCGCCACGGCCGCAACCGGTGGCCTCGACTGGCACGCCACAAGAAGCGCAACGTTTCCAGCCACGCCCTCGCCACGCCAGCTTGCGGCCTAGTCGGCATAGTAGCCGGGACGGTGGCGCACCTTGTTGCTC
>JAJDZN010000080.1 GCA_022824585.1 Bryobacterales bacterium
CCCGCTTGGCGAAGTAGCCGTCGGCTTCGACCGCCAGCGCCGCGCAGCGCACGAACTCGCGCAGCCTCTCGGGGCTGGGAGCGGCGCCCAGGGCCGCCGCGCTGACCTCGTCCGGGTAGCAGGTGCCGGGCCAGTCGCGCGAGTAGATGCCGGCCCCGATCACGGCCGGCTCACCGTCCCAGTCGGTCTCGATGACGTAGGAGGCCTTGGGCGACCGCCTGCCGGTCGCCGGATTGGGGAACGAGTAGTAGAGCCAGCCGGCATCGACCACCTGCGTCATGCGGTAGGCCTCGTAGAAGAGGTCGTTGCCGAAGTCGTCGATCGCCTCGCCCCAGACCCCGCCCTCGCGGGAGGGGTCGGGCGGGTAGACGAAGGTCTTGGCATCGGTGCCGGACTCGGCGATGCCGTCGACGAACACGTAGGTGGGGCCGTGCTTCCAGCGCTCGTCCTCGTTGAAGGCGCGGCGGGCCTCGGCCGTTCCGTGCTCGGCGAGGTACTCGGCGGCGCAAGTCACGAACGCCCGGACGTCGCTCTGCGTGCGCACCGCGCTGGCGGCGATGTTGCGGTCGGAGCAGCCGCTGGTCATCGCGGGGCCGTCCTCGGATTCCTGGTCCAGATACAGGCCTGAAGCGAAGATGTAGCTGTTGCTAGTCTCTCCAACGAGCGGGTGATCGTATGTGAACGTGACCTCGCGGGCAAATGTCAGCTTGGGTATCTCGACGCTGTCGCTGGCGTCGTCGGGATTGTCGAAGTGATACTGCACGAATCCGCCCTGATCGCTCTGGCTCGCTGCGGCCACGAGCTGCGGGAGAATCAGCTCTCCCGTGACAGCATCCCGGGCGGCGCCCGTAGGAACCAGCTCGTACTTATCGGGAAAGGCGCCGTGAAACAGAGTGTAGCCCGCGCGATCGAAGACGAAGATGTAAACCTCGCCTGCCCGCCAAGGCCCGCTCTCATTGCGGAAGACCCCCCTCAGGACGGACGCACCGTCAACTCCGTGAGCCTCGAAGAGCCCGTTGACGTGATCGATGGCTCCGTTCACGAAGGACTCTAGGGTCGCGCGGTCTACGACATCGCTGGCACTCACCTCCGGGACATGGCCCACGTCAAGGATTTCCGGGCCCAAGTGATCGTCCTGGATCCTGGCGCCGAGGAGCATGACGTACGGCCCGTACATGATGGCGTGACCGCCGAGCGGCTTGGGGCAGTTCAGAGCGAGGCAGGCAACATCCGCAAGGGGGCCGCCGCTGGCTTGGTCGCTCGCAGCCACGGCAAGAATTTCTTTGGCCGTGGATTCCTTGAGCAGCCTGCCCCCCAGCGCCATCTGGGCCGAGTGAAAGATCACGCGCATGTTGGCCGGAGCCTCGGGATTCACAAAGACCGTGGGGTCGAAGGAAAGGCTGACGGGATAGATCTGCCCCGAGCGCCAGTCCCCTCCCTCCTGCCGCATCAAACATGAGGCGTAGGCCAATTCCACCCAAGTGGTGATGCTCACCGAATAGTCCCGCGCTGCCACCGCAAATTCCCTCAGGTTGTCGGGGGTGCGGTTCGCCGCCACTTCGGCGGCCGTAATGCGCGGTCTTGAGAGCGGGTTCCCTTCGTAGCCGGCTGGCGGCACACAAACGCCCTGCGCCGAGACCTGTGAGACGGCCAAGAGCAGGAGGCCGGCTACCGCGAGGAATTTCCCTATAGCTCCGCTATATCGACGACGAGTTGAGCCTAGGCTTTTAGTGAGCATGATTACCTCTGTAGGCTAGCCATGCTAGCAAACCGCCTGGCTCCTGACGTAGATTCCGCGGCCGATCGCTGGAAATCCGGTTCTGCTCGCACACGCCCACAGGAGGGCTCGTACGAGGTGCGCTGGTTGGGTTCGAACCGATGTGATCGGCCGAGCGCGGCAGTTGGCCTAGCGTTCGAAATTGCGCAGGCGTGCGAGCCGTGCGGGGGGAATCCCCAGGTAATAGCCGAGGATGCATAGCTGGTGCTTCCAAGTTACGCGCCACACACCATGCTCGCGCCAGCGCCGGGCCGATGTCACAGCCGCACTCCCGGCGAACCGGATCCTGCCGAGCCGCTTGAGCCGAAGCACCAGATCGAAATCCTCCATCACGGGCAGGTCAGCGAAGCGCCCCGCCTGTTCGAAGGCTTCGCGCGACATGAACAAGGCTTGATCGCCGTAAGGAAAGGCAAAGAGCTTGCAGCGGATGGCGACCATGCGTTCCAGCATGCTGATTCCGAAGCCGGATGCATCAAGCCCGAACCGGAACGCCCCCGCGATCGTGCCCGGCTCGTCCAGGATGGCTCGGACTTGGCTGGCGAAGCCATCCGGCGGTCTCGTGTCCGCGTGCAGGAACAACAGAATCTCGCCAGTGGCACTCTCCGCTCCAAGATTTTGCTGCATTCCCCGATTGGCCGGGCGCCTCAGCACACGCGCTCCAAGTGACTCGGCGATCTGCACCGTTTCGTCACTGCTGCCGCCGTCGACGACGATGACCTCGGCGGCGCCCGCGCCTTCTAGGTGCCGAAGCGTCGAACCGATCTGCGCCGCTTCGTTCAGGGCGGGGACGATGACCGAGATCGGGCGGGGCCGAGTGCTTTCCGGCATCGCAGTCGGAGCGTGCGGCACGGCCTCACGCCTGCAAGCGAAGCATCGCGCGCAGCAGGCGCCGCACGCCGGGAGTGAGACGCGTTCTCTGGTAGGCATCCGCTGCCTTGC
This sequence comes from Bryobacterales bacterium, assembly GCA_022824585.1. GTDB lineage: Bacteria > Acidobacteriota > Terriglobia > Bryobacterales > UBA6623 > VXMF01. The sequence goes on from JAJDZN010000080.1 coordinate 2,717, forward strand.
GGATGGCCTCCGCCTGCGTTGGGTAGGGGTGGATGGTGGCGGCGATGGAACGCAGGCCCAAGCCGGCCGTCATGGCTGTGGTGACCTCTGAGATCAGTTCGCCGGCGTGGGCGGCAACGATGGTCGCGCCGACCAGCTTGTCTGTGCCGCGATTGCAACGCAGTTTGACAAACCCCTCGGTCTGCGAGTCCAGCACGGCCCGGTCGACGCTTGAGAGCTCCGTTCTGTAGGTGTCGATAGCGATGCCCCGTTCGGCCGCTGCTTGCTCGCTAAGGCCCGCATGAGCCAGTTCGGGATCCGAATACGTGCACCACGGCACATGCAGCCCGCTAGCACGCTTGCGCCCGAAGAAGAGCGCATTGCCGATCACGATGCGGGCCATGGCGTCGGCCATGTGGGTGAACTTGTAGCGCGAGCAGATGTCTCCGGCCGCATACACGTGGCGGTTGGAGGTGCGCAGCTTGTCGTCTACCAGAACGCCCTCTCGAGAGTCAGATTCGATGCCGGCCGCGTCGAGCCCGAGGCCCTCGATGTTTGGCGAGCGGCCGGCCGCAACCAAGATTCTGTCGGCGCGGACCGCGCCATCGCCGCTGCCTGAGGCAACTTCGAGCACACTCTCGGCGCCGTCCTGTCGCACGGCCTTCACGCTTGTTCCGAGAAGCATCTTCACGCCATCCCGTTGCATGGATGCGGCGACGATCTCGGCGGCGTCGCGATCCTCCCTCGGCAGGATTCCCCGTTCGACTTCGATCAGGGTTACGTCCGACCCGAAGCGAGCGAAACTCTGCGCCAGCTCGACGCCGATCGGGCCCGATCCGATTACCGCCAGCCGATCCGGCAGCTCCGTCAATGTGAAGACGGTCTCGTTGGTCAGGGGATCGGCTTCCTTTAGGCCCGGGATCGGGGGCATCGAGGCTCGCGTTCCCGTGGCGACGCAGGCCTTCGCGAATTCCAGTTCAGTGCCGGCCACCCGCGCGGTGCGCGCGCCGGTGAACTCGGCCTGGCCGAGGTAGATGTCAATCCCTTGCTCGCTGAACCGTTTCGCCGAGTCATGCACGCTGATGCCCGCTCGCAGGCGTCGCATGCGTTCCATCACCTTCCCGAAGTCGACGACGGGCCCCTGAGCCGCGACGCCGAATTCTGCGGCGTCGCGCACGCTGGCGACGGCGCGGGCGGCGCGGATCAGGGCCTTCGACGGCACGCAGCCTGAATTCAGGCAGTCTCCCCCCATCAGGCCTCGCTCGACGAGAGCCACGTTGGCACCCAGCCCGGCCGCGCCGATGGCAGTCACCAGGCCGGCAGTGCCGGCTCCGATCACAACCATGTGATAGCGGCCTGCCGGTTTGGGATTCTGCCAGTCTTGCGGGTGTACGTTGCTGATTAGACGCTGGTTGTGCTCGTCGAGGGGGCGGGCCGGTGCAAACGATTCGGTGAGGGCGGGCACGGTTTACAATCGGGATTATAGACCGCGAGCGCCAAACGCACGTGTCGGCTGGAATCTCCGGCGAAGAGAGATCTCGGCGTCGTCCCGGAGTTGTGTGGCCACTTGCCGCGTCTATCCCGAGGTGAATGAATCATGCACAGCAGCGGCTCCCGCCGAACATTCTTCCCGAGCAGTAAAGCGCTCGCGCTCGCGCTGCTCGTCGGCCTCAACATTGGTTCGGCTCTCGCCCAAGCCCCTGACAGCAACGTGATTCGTGCGCGTGCCGCCGCCCAGCGGATTGGCGACGGCTCGTCCCGGTCCCCGGCGTTGGAAGCGATGGCCCAGGGGCAGGCGCCGGGTCGCCTGTTTATCACCTGCTCGGACTCGCGCCTGATTCCGTCAGCGATCACGTGGACCGGCGTTGGCGAGCTCTTCGTGATTCGAAACGCGGGCAACATCGTGCCTCCCTTCGACACCCGCCCGGAAGGGGTGAGCGCCACCGTCGAATACGCTGTGGCCGTGCTAGAGGTGCCGACCATCGTCGTCTGCGGCCATACGTTTTGCGGCGCGATGAAAGGCGCCTTGGAGCCAGACGGCCTCGATGCCGTTCCGAACGTACGGAACTTCCTCAAGTTCGTCGAACCGGCGAGATTGGCGGTGGAGCGCCTACACCCGAATCTCGACCCCGACACCCGCTGGCTGCGACTTGTTGAGCAAAACGTCCGTCAGCAGATCACGAATCTGAAGACACATCCCTGGGTCGCGGCTCGTGTGGCGACCGGCGACCTGAGGCTTGAGGGCTGGGTATACGACCTCGAAGAAAGACAGACGCGCATCCTGCCCCTGCAATAACTGAAGTCGGCCCGCTTCGCCCCTCGATCACGGAACAGCAGCCGGCAACCGCCCCGCAGCCCTCTTGCGGAAATCGCGATTCGAGTCCATCGAAAGAGTTCGTAGCGCTCGCCGGTTTCCGCGGCGGAGTCGGGGGGCGCGGCCCATCTGTGACGTGATTCCCTGACTTCACCCCGCCCCCGGGTTCGATCTGGTACATTGGCGGCGAAATGAATCCGCTCAGGCGCCAATTCATTCGGACCGGTCTCGCGATGGCCGCCGCCGCTACGGTCCCGGGCTGCCGGGCAGCCGGCCGGAAATTCACGATCGCTTTCATCCCGGGCAGTATTGGCATCGAAGCTGATCAGGGACGTTCGATCGAACTCGCGTCCAAACATGGATTCGAGTCCGTGCAGCCTTTCGGAACGCAGCTGCTGAATGAAGGCAGCGGCCGCTACGTCGATGCCTTGAAGGCGGCTGGCCTCCAATGGGCTGCGGGGAGGCTCCCTGTCAGCCTGCGCGCTGACGATGCGGTCTTCCAGAGTGGCCTGGAAGAGCTTCCCGCCGTGGCGAGAGCCCTGCGAGGGGCGGGCGTGACCCGCGTGGCAACCGCCGTTTCCTCGTACAGCGAGGAGCTGAACTATCTGGACAACTTTAAGCTCCACACGAAACGTCTCTTGGAAGTCGGCGCCGTGCTGGAGGACCATGGCCTTCGTCTGGGGCTGGAGTATTTGGGCACGAAGCGGCTCTGGACGAGGAGCAGGCATGCGTTTGTTCACTCGATCGCCGAGTGCCTCCAGCTGATCGGTGAGGTGGGGAGGCCCAACATCGGAGTTGTGATCGACAGCTGGCACTGGTGGACGGCTCGAGAGACTGCGAAGGACATCACAAAGCTGACCAACAGCCAGGTCGTTTCCGCCGATCTTAACGACGCTCCCGCCGGTATCGAGCGCGATGACCAGTACGACAATCAGCGCGAGCTCCCCGCAACGACCGGAATGATCGACGCGAAAGCGTTTCTCGATGCACTGCTGCAGATCGGCTATGACGGTCCGATCCGGGCGGAGCCCTTCAACCAGCGGCTCGACGACATGGACGACAACAGTGCTTGCCAGGCCACTGTGGCCGCGATGAAGAAGGCATTCGACCTAGTTGGCTAGCGGGATGGCAAGGCCCTAATCGACACGGCAGCCCGGGCCGGCCCAAGACTTCCCGATCCAAGCCGGCGAACCCGCGCGGCCTGCGCGTCACGAACGTTCCGGGATGGGCCGAGCGACCTGCCTGGCACTCATGGCGCGAGGTTGTGAGGCCGCAGGGCCTGTTGGGCGATAGTCGCGGCGCTATGAGCCCTTGGCTGGGAAGACCGGCTGGACCCAGGCCTTGCCCCCGTTCGAATCGATGATCGTGGCCCGCACATAGCCATCTCCGGGCCGGAGCCGGTAAGTTGCTTCCAGGCCGGTCTCTCTGGCTAGGATGCGCCCTCCCTTGCCGACGAATACGGTGCGGTACTGGCGATCGCTGTTCTGTGCGACCTTGATCTGCAGCTGCCCTCGATTGCGTCGCAACTGCTCAAGCTTCACCCCGGTGGATGCATAGAAGTCGCCCCTGCCGACGGCCTCTAGGATCGCTTCCTCCGAGAGTTCCGGCGCAAGCACCTCGACCCAGCCGCCACCCGGGTTCGACCGTCCGGGCCCGAATCGCTTGAACTCGTGGGCATCGTCGACGGCGATCCCGAAGATCTCCCTGTCGGCCGACAGTGCACTGTCCCACATCTCTTCCAGGCCCCACTCGTTGTTCGTGTCGGGATGGGCGTTGTAGACCTCGAACAACCCCAAGCCCCGAACCCCCCCGAGAGTGGCAGCGTCGATGGCCCATCCATACTGGGGATGGTTCAGCGAGGGGATCGCTCCCGAGCCTCGGATCGAATCGACATTTCCTTGCAGAGTTGACGGGATGTCTTCGCCGAAGAATGGCTCGATCGTTTGTTGGAGACGGAACGCGTTGACGTGGACCGGAGCCTTGCCGAAATGGGAGGTCACCTCCTCGCCCGTGATCAGCAGGAAGCGATCCTTGGCCCCCAAGAAGGCTTCCAGACCCTGCGGATCAGTGAAGTAATTGTGGTCTGTCAGGGCGAGGAAGTGATAGCTTTTCTCCTTATACCAACGGGCGACAGCATCTGGGGAGCTGTCCCCATCGCTGTTGATGGTGTGGGAGTGCAGGTTGCCCTTGTACCAGCGAAGTTCCGGGCTCTGGCTGGGCAATCGGGCCGTGCCCGCAACCCAAGCCAGGGCAGCTGCGAAGAACAGGCCGATTCGAACCCTTCCGGTCCCCATTGCGAGTTCACAGCCTAGCACGCCCGGCGACTCGGCTCCGGCGTGAATCTCCTCGCTTCAGGCATGCCGGATTCCGGGCCTGCGGGAGGGCATTGTTGGGGGAAAAGGACCAAGGACCGGGCCGGGGCTCGAATCACAAGTCGCGCAGTGGCGCCTAGCCGGTGCCGTCGGCTGCTGGGGTGCGAGATTCGTTCAGGGCCCAGTCATAAGGCAGCCAGCGGATTCGTACGGGACGTCCCTCGTCTAGTGCGTTCCGGAGAGCGGCAGAGTAGCGCGCTGCGGCCGCCAGCACCGAGCCATGCAACTGCTCGAAGTCCGAGGCGTACCAGCTGTATACCTGGGTCAGCCAGACCAGCCCCTCCGCTTCGTCGAAACGAAACCAGCGCGGATCTTCGTGCACGGATCGGGTCTGGCGCTCGAGCTGTTCCTCGATCCGCTGGCCCGAATAGGCCTCGGGCCGCAACACCGGGCACCCCATGGCAGCGCAAACGAGGGCGAAGTGGACGCGATCCTCGCGGAAATTCGGCCGGATCAGCTCATTCTCGATCTCGTCCAGGCTGTAACGACCGCCCGCGACTTCCCACCTGCGGTCGTCCCAGCGCTCCGCGGTCGGAATGTCGTGAATGGAAGCCAGCGGGTAGTGATCGACGATCAGCTGCAGCGTGAAGGCGTTGTAGGCGTTGATCAGGAGGGCCAGCTTCGCGTCGCGGCCCAGTTCGCTGAACGGGGCGGTCTTCAGCCGCGCGACATAGGTTTCCAGCGGTGCCGGGTCCGCTGCAAGCGCGGCATAGTCGACCAGGCCGTCGGCATCGACATGTCTCCGCAACAGTTCGTCGAACTCGCCGTGATCGAAGTCCGCCCTGCCGGGATCTGTTGCGAATCGCTCGGCCAGCACCACTTCTGGCGGGAAGAACAACGAGCGGAGCGACTCCCGGCCGGTGTAGGCGATCGCCGCCGCGGCCAAGCAGGCCAGCGAGATCGCAAGCGCAAGCAAGGCCTTGCCATGGGATCGCGGCTGGGCCGGTTCGCTCACTGTCAAGCTAGGCGAGGCCGCCTCGTCGGGGGCGTGGCTGGCCACCGCCTTGGCCGCGAGCCGCGCGACGCCGACAGTGACGGCCACAGTGGCGAGCAAGCCCACGAGTTGCAGTCCCAGGCGCAGAGTGTCAACCCCGTGGCCGCCGCCGACCGCGGACGCGGCTTCGCCCCCGGCAAAGCCGAGATAGACGTACATAAACGTGCCCGGCAGGATGAAGGCTGCGCTAGCTAGGAAACATGGCAGGAAACGGATGGCGGTCACGCCGAAGAGATAGTTCTGCAGGCCGAAGGGAAACACCGGCGACAGGCGCATCAGCGCGACGATCTTCCAGCCCTGCTGGCCGATCGCGCGATCCACGGCCGCGAAGCGGGGCCGGGTGCTCGCAAGCGCCTCGACCTTGCCGCGCGCAGCATAGCGGGCGATCAGGAACGAGAGCACGATGGCGATGTTGGCTCCCATCCAGACCACCGCAGTTCCGATCCACAGGCCGAACAACACGCCTGCCGCCAAGGAGAGTGCGGAGCCGGGTACGAAGAGTGTGGCCGCCAGGCCATACATCGCCGCGTACGCGACGGGAGCCCAGATGCCCAAGCCCTCTACGCGCACTTGGAGGGCACTCATCAGGTCGCCGACGGGCAGGGCAGCCACAAGCAGGCCCAACGCTAGAAGGCAGCAGGAGATGGTCGCCCACCTGATGCCACTGGCCCACTGGTCGCGCACTTGCTCGGTCTCCCTCCGGCCCAGTCCTCGGGGAACGGCTAAGACTGAGCCTTGGCCCGCCCGCGGGGCCGCGCAGTGGCGAGAGTGGTCGAGCCACAGTCGATCAGGATCGTCTCGGCGGTGATCGCCGTGGCATCGGCGGCCAAGAACAGCACCGTCGAGGCCACCTCTTCGACAGACGCGATCCGCCCGAGCGGAGAGTGCTGCCGTCCCTGCTCGAACGCTTCGTCCGGCCAGCCTGCGAACCGGGTATGGACCAAGCCCGGAGCAATTGCGTTCACGCGGATGTCCGGGGCCAATGCCCGTGCCAACGACCGGGTCATGTTGACCATCGCCGCCTTCGAAGCCGAGTAGACGATGGAACTGCCGGCTGCGCTGTAGGCCGAGGCCGACGCGTTGTTGACGATGGAGCCGCCCCCGTTCTTGCGCATCAGCGCTACAGCGGCGCGGCTGCAGTAGAACGCCCCTCGCAGGTTCGTGTTGAGCGTGCGATCCCAGATCTCGTCGGTGAGGTCGTCGAGTCTCCAGTGCGGCGTGACCTTGCTCCAGCCCGCGTTGTTCACCAAGATGTCCAGCCGGCCCCAGCGGGACTCGACAGCGTCCACCATCCCCCGCACTTCGTCCTCATTCTGGACGTTGGCCGCGTGGGCGACTGCCTCGCCGCCGCCATGCTCGATCTCCGCGACCACCTCCCTGGCGGCCTCGGCCGAGGCCCGGTAGTTGACCAGCACCTTGGCGCCTTCCGCCGCGAGCAGCGCGCTAATCCCGCGACCCATTCCCGTCGCGCCACCCGTGACGATGGCAACCTGTCCTTGGAGCTTCATCTCGACCGCCTCTGGCACCGAATACCGATCAGTCTAGCGGAAGTCGCCAGGGCTGATTCTCGAAGGCTTGTGGTCCCCGTCCCGGCTAGCCGGGCAAGAGCCCGGACGTGTGATGCGCCGCTTCGCGGCAGCGTCTCGCCTGCGCCTCGTGCCCGGCTGCTATGCCCGTGACCGGATTCTCGGCGAACCGTCTCTCGGACAGCAGCGCCCCAGGCGAACTGTGGCATTCTCATAGTTCAAGCCGGACCCCGCTAGGAAGTGCCGCCGTGACCAACCGCCGCCCAACGCCCAGCCGGCTATCCAAGCGTCTCGCGCGAACCAAGCCCGCATTGCTTGGGCTCGGAATGGCCCTGTTGGCGCTCGCGCCGGTAGCCCGTCCGCTCTCGGCTCAGCAGGAGTGCCCGTGGTGTGGCACCACGGGCGGGGTGGCGCCGATCTCGGTCGAGGGCGTTGTAGACCTGCATGTCCACAGCGCTCCGGACAGCGGCCCGCGTTCGATCGACGCGCTGGAAGTGGCTCGGATAGCCCGCAGCGCGGGCATGCGAGCTCTCCTGTTGAAGGACCACTATGCGCCCACGGCGGGCTTGGCCTACTTGGTCGAGCGGGCAGTGCCCGGGATTCGCGTATTTGGCGGCATCGCCCTCAATGCGTCGACCGGCATCAATCTCGTGGCAGTGGACCACATGGTGCGCACGACCGGAGGCCACGGCAAGGTGGTATGGATGCCCACCTTCGATTCCGAACATTACCACCGCGTTCTGCGGCCCAATCCCAACCGCGTGCCGATCTCGGCCGACGGGGCCCTGTTGCCGAGCGTGCTGGCCGTGCTTGACAAGATCGCGGAGCACGATTTGGTGCTGGCGACCGGCCATTCCTCGCCCGAGGAGTCGCTCATGCTTGTGCGGGAGGCGCGAGAGCGCGGAATCGGCCGCATCATGGTGACGCATCCGCTGCCGCCGCCGGTCGGCATGTCGATCGAACAGCAAAAGCGCGCGGCGGCCTGGGGGGCGCTATTGGAGTATCCCGTTGGGAACGCGCTGGGCTCGAACCCCACGTGGGAGGGCACCAGCGAGGCAAAACTGCGCGCCTACGTCGAGGCCATCCGGGCGGTCGGGCCCGAGCACGTGGTGGTCTCGAGCGATCTGGGCCAGTCGATGAACCCGATCCATACCGATGGATTGGCCGTCTTCCTGGCTCAGCTGTTGCAAGCCGGCTTCACCCGTGGCGAGGTCGACCAGATGTCGAAGTCGAATCCCGCAAGGCTGCTGGGGTTATAGCCGAGTATGCTCAGGCCAGACGAGCTGGGCGTGCTGCGCGTGAGCAGCTGGGCGGATTGGGACTGGTTGATCCACGGATTCTCCACGCGCTCGACGGGGGACTTTCTTGACTGGCCGAGCGACGACGAGGTCTGCAAGCGGTTCGGTGCAGCCCCGGCGGAAACCGCAATGCTGAAGCAGGTTCACTCCAGCCGCTGCGTCCGGGCGGAACATGCATGGAGCGGCGCTCGTCCGGAGGCCGATGCCGTTTGCACGAATCGCCCGCGCCTATTGGTTGGCGTTCGCACGGCGGATTGCATTCCCATCCTGCTGGTGGATCCCGGCCGCCGAGCAGTGGCTGCTGTCCACGCCGGCTGGCGAGGGGCGGCGGCCCGCGTGCTGCCGAGCGCGATCGAGTCGATGGCGGCTGAGTTCAGTTGCAAGCCCGGCGATATAGAAGCTGCCATGGGTCCGGGCATCGGGGCTTGCTGCTTCGAGGTCGGCGAGGAAGTCGCGGACCAGTTTTCCGAGGAGTTCGTCAACCGCGACGGCCCGAAGCCGCATGTGGATCTGGCGGGGAGCCTGGGGGCGCAGCTGCGGCAGTCGGGGGTCGAGCGCGTCGCGACGGCAGGGCACTGCACCAGTTGCGATCCTGGCCGCTATTTTTCCCACCGCGCCGAGCACGGCGACACCGGCAGGATGCTGGCGCTGGTCGGACTGCGAGAGGGGCGCACGTGTTGACCGTGGCGGGGACGGCCCCGGCTTGGCCTTCGGACCCCGGTCCGGTGCTGATCTCGAAGAGCGAGATCGCGGCCCGGGTAAAGTCGCTCGCCGACGAGATTTCCCGAGACCACCAGGGCCAGCGCATCAAGGTCGGAGTCGTGCTAGCCGGCGCGATCGTGTTCGCGGCCGATCTCGTGCGCCATATCAGCCTGGACGTCGAGATCTTTTTCATACAAGCGTCAAGCTACGGCGATGGCACCGTTTCGTCCGGCCGGGTCCTAGTGCGACGCGATGAAAAGGTCGATCTTGCCGATGCGCACGTGTTAGTGGTCGACGACATCCTCGACACGGGGCATACCGCGAGGGCGCTGCTGGACGAGCTCGGCTCGCAACGCCCGGCTACTTTGCGGATAGCCACCTTGCTGGACAAGCCGTCGAGGCGCCAGGTCGATGTGCGAGCGGACTACGTGGGATTCGAGGTCCCGAACAAATTCGTCGTCGGGTACGGCATGGACCATAGCGGTTCCTTCCGCCATCTGCCCAGTGTTCACGCCCTGGACTGAAACGGAAAGAGCAGCGCACGATCACCCGCTTGACTGCCTTCGATCCCGACCATGACCAAGGATGCCAGAGACGGCGGTGATCGGCCGGTCGTGCTGATTACCGGTGCTTCCGGCTACATCGGAGGCCGCCTGCTGGCAAAGCTCGAGCAAGCCGGATACCGGATCCGTTGCCTGAGCCGCCATCCGGAATACTTGCTATCGCGTCTCGCGGCCACGACCGTCGCCTTGCGCGGCGACGTGCTCGACGCCGAATCGCTGCGACCCGCGCTAGCGGGAGCGCAGGTTGCCTACTACTTGGTTCATTCGATGGGGTCCGGGGCTCGATTCAGTGATCTCGACCTCGATGCAGCCCGTACATTCGGGCGTGTCGCCACGGAACAAGGCGTCGGCCGAATCATCTATCTCGGTGGACTGGGGTTCGGGAAGGACCTTTCTCCTCACTTGGAGAGCCGTCAGCAGGTCGGGCGAGTCCTCCGTGCATCGGGAGTGCCGACCTTGGAGTTCCGGGCCTCGATCATTCTGGGCTCGGCGAGCGTTTCCTTCGAAATCGTGCGCACATTGGTCGAGCGCCTCCCCGTGATGGTGACGCCGCGTTGGACGCGAACTCTCGCCCAGCCGATCGCTGTCGAGGATGTCATCTCGTACTTGGTGGCGGGCCTCGACAAGGACATTTCTCAGAGCGAGGTTGTCGAGATCGGCGGGGCTGACCGCGTTTCCTACCTAGGCCTGCTTCGCGAGTACGCGAGGATTCGCGGCATCCGTCGGATCATCCTGCCAGTTCCGCTCTTGACTCCCCGGCTTTCCAGCCTGTGGCTGGGGCTAGTGACCCCCGTCTACGCCCGGGTGGGGCGGAGCTTGATCGAGGGGGTCCGCAACGAAACGGTAGTGCGGGACGATCGGGCTCTTCGAGAGTTTGAGGTCCGTCCGATGAGCGCTGCGACCGCGCTGGAGCGGGCGCTGAAGAACGAGGATCAAGAGGTAGCGCAGACACGTTGGTCGGACGCCTATCCGGCCTTGCGTGGAGACGCCCGGTGGGGAGGGGTGCGCTTTGGACAGCGGGTCGTCGACTCGCGAACCGTGCCTGTAGCCCTTCCTGCCGATCAGGTATTCCCGCTGGTGGAGGCGATCGGGGGAGAGACCGGCTGGTATTACGGCGACTGGCTGTGGCGCGTTCGCGGCTTTCTGGACTTACTGGCAGGAGGGGTTGGGCTGCGCCGGGGCAGGCGTGATCCCAAACGACTCCGCCCGGGCGATGCGGTCGATTTCTGGCGCGTGGAATTGCTGGAACCCGGCCGACGGCTCCGGCTCCGCGCCGAGATGGTTCTCCCGGGAAGGGCCTGGCTCGAATTCGAGGTCGAACCGAACGGGTCGCGTTGCACGCTGCGGCAGACGGCCGAGTTCGATCCCTCGGGCTGGCTCGGACATCTGTATTGGTATGCCCTCTACCCCGTCCATGGGCTGATCTTTGGCAACATGCTGAAGCAAATCGCGCGGGCAGCCGAGTTGCTTGGACGAGGAGCTTAGCGAGACGCCCGGGCCCGGCACCTTGCCGCCTCGTGAGAGTCCCTCTTCAAACAGCGTCGCTGGGACCCTCATTTCGGGACTCCTGGCCTCGCCCGAGGAGTTCAACTCAGGGGATGGGTCTGGCAGCAGACCCTCGGTCGCCCCCCGGACGATCGCGGGCGGCTCGATCCTGAGGGATTCTGGCTCGAGAGGGCCCTATAGCCGTCGATTCCCTGCTATGGTTGAGCCATGCTGACAATTCCGAATCGCCACCTTGCCCGATTCTGCGATGGTTCTACCCGCAGGGACCTGATGAAAGTCGGCTCGCTGGGCCTGTTCGGCCTGACGCTGCAAGATGTGCTGCGGCTGCAGGACAAGGCCCGGGCTTCGACCGGCACGGGGCGCTACGACGGCTCGACCGGGTACGGCTCGGCCAAGTCCGTCATCGTGCTGTTCCTGCAGGGCGGCCCGTCACACATCGATATCTGGGATCCCAAGCCCGATGCTCCCTCCAACGTGCGCGGGGAATTCAAGCAGATCAAGACCAAGGTCCCCGGCATCCACCTCAGCGAGACGATGCCGATGCTGGCTGAGACGGTGGACAAGTGCACGCTGATCCGCTCGATGAGCTACACCCCGGCGGGGCTGTTCAATCACACGGCCGCGATCTACCAGATGCTGACCGGCTACGAGCCGACCGAGGTCTCCCCTTCCGGCCAGCTCGAGCCGCCATCGCCCAACGACTACCCGACCGCCGGCTCGTGGATCACAAAGTTCCGCCCGCCCACGGATCCCGTGCTGCCGTTCGTGGAATTGCCGCGCCCGCTGCAGGAGTCCAGCGTGATTGGCAAGGGCGGCGCTGCCGGGTTCATCGGCAAGGCATACGACCCGTACCGGCTCTACCAAGATCCCAACGAGCCGATCCAACTTGCGGATCTGGAACTGCGCAAGGAAGTTCCGGCCGAGCGTCTGAAGGGTCGCTTCGAGCTGCTGCGGGGCATCAACGGCTCCATGCCGGCGCTGGACAAGGCGGTCAGCAGCTATGCGCTGGACAAGTACTACCAGAACGCATTCGACCTAGTGCTGTCGGGCAAGGCGCGGAACGCGTTCGACCTGTCCATGGAATCCGACGACATGCGCGACAGGTACGGGCGCTTCACCTTTGGCCAGGGCGCCTTGATGGCGCGTCGGCTGGTGGAGGCGGGCACCCGCATGGTGCAGTTGAACTGGCCGTCGGTGGCCAACGGAGATCCTGAGACGACGGCGTGGGACACCCATGCCGCCAACTTCGGACCGCTGCGCGACCTCCACTGCCCGAAACTGGACCGCTCGTTGTCGGCATTGCTGACCGACATGGACGAGAAGGGGTTGCTGGACGAGACGCTGGTCGTCGCGGTCGGTGAATTCGGCCGCTCTCCGCGGCTCGGGGTCTCGACCTCAGGCAACACGAACTCCCCCGACGGCCGGGACCACTGGCCGTACTGCTACACCGCCATGGTGGCGGGCGCGGGCATCCCGGGCGGCCGGCTCTACGGCGAGTCCGACGGGACGGCCTCTTCCCCGAAGGAAAAGCCCGTGCATCCGAACGACCTGCTGGCGACCATCTACTACGCGCTCGGCATTGACCCGAACCAAGAGATCCACAACCACTTGGATCAGCCGCGCGACCTGGTCAAGGGCAAGCCGCTGATGGATCTCTGGGTGGGCTAGGCCGCATTCTTGCGGCCCGCCTCTCCCGCGGCGGGGCAGGGGCGGGCGTGCCCCTCGGCTGGGAGATCCGGCGCCTATTTGCCGGCCCAGACCGGCTGGCGTTTCTCCAGGAAGGCGCACATGCCCTCTTGGGCATCCGCGGCCAGGGCGTTCATGCTCATCACTTCCTTGGCATAGTCGTAGGCCTTGGGCTGGTCAAGGTCGATCTGGGAGTAGAACGCCTGCTTGCCCAGTCCGACGGTCAGCGAACTTGCCGCTGCAATCTCCATGGCCAGCCTTCGCGTTTCCTCGGCCAGTCGCTGGCGGGGCACGACATGGTTGACCAAGCCCCACTCTGCCGCCTGCTCTGCGTCGATCATTTTCCCCGTGAGCAGCATCTCGAGGGCCCGCTTCCTGCCGATGCTGCGCGTGAGCGCGACCATCGGGGTGCTGCAGAACAGGCCGATCTTGACTCCGGGTGTCGCAAAGCGCGACACCTCGGAAGCCACGGCTAGGTCGCAGGTGGCCACCAGCTGGCAGCCGGCCGCCGTCGCGATGCCGTCGATCTGGGCAATCACCGGCTGCGGGATCGCCTGCAGGGCGCTCATCATCTCGGTGCAGCAGTCGAATACGTGCCGGTAGTGCTTGAGGTCGCCTCCGGTCATCTCGCGCAGGTCGTGCCCGGCGGAGAAGACCGGTCCCTCGGCCTGCAGGATGACAGCCCGGACGGCTTCGTTCGCGCCGATTTCGCGGATCGCCGCCGTGAGCGCCGCCATGACTTCGAGCGACAGCGAGTTGCGCCGCTCGGGGTTGGCCAGCGTCAGCGTCGCCAATGGCCCGGCTACGTCGATCTTCAGCGCCGGTGTTGGCATAGTGTGCTCAGGATAGCAACCGTAGTATTCTGTTCGGAACTCATGCACCCGATTTTGATCCTGCTGATCGCGATGGCGTCGGTCTTCCTGCTGATCATCCGCTGGAAGGTCAACGCTTTCGCTGCCCTCATCCTCTCCGCAGTCCTGATCGGCCTGCTTTCGCCGCACGTAGCCGTCGAAGACATCATGGGGGCCGTCACCGAAGCCTTCGGCGGATTGGTCGGCAGGATCGGAGTGGCGATCGCCATGGCCGCCGTGATCGGGCAGTGCTTGATGGAGAGCGGCGCTGCCGAGAAGATCACGCGGCGCTTCGTGGCCTGGCTGGGCGAGAAATACTCCTCGTTCTCGATGGTGATCAGCGGCTACATCCTGTCCATTCCGGTGTTCCACGACACGGTGTTCTACCTGCTCGTGCCGCTGGCCCGCTCGATGAGCATGCGCGTCAAGGGCCGCAACTACCTGCTGTACACGCTGGCGATCGGGGCGGGCGGCGTGACGACGCACATTTTCGTGCCGCCCACGCCCGGGCCGCTGGCGATGGCGGAGACGCTCGATATCGACCTGGGCTTGGTCATCGTTGTCGGCCTGATGGTGGCGGTGCCATCGGCGCTGGCGTGCTGGGCCTATGCGTGGTGGATCGACCGCAAGCTCAATATCCCGATCCGCGAGGCTCCCGGCCTCTCTCTCGAGGAGCTTGAAGAGGTCGCCCACCGGCCCGAGAGCGAGCTTCCCGGCTTTGGGGTATCCCTGTTGCCGATCGCTCTGCCGGTGGTCCTGATCACCGCCAACACGGTGACCAACACGTTCTTCCCCGGCAGCGCCCTCAGTGACGTCACGGCCTTTCTGGGCAATCCCAACCTAGCCCTGATCCTGGCCGCCGCCACCGCGCTCAGCGTGCTGGCCTCGCACAAGGGCCTGGGCTTGCGCGAACTGGCCAAGCCCACGGAAGAGGCCATCAAGAGCGCTGGCCTGATCATCCTCATCACCGCCGGCGGCGGTGCGTTCGGCAGGATGCTGGTCAAGGCCGAGGTGGGCACGGTGCTCGGCGAGTACGCCCAGCAGGCGGGGCTCTCCCTGATGCTGCTCGGATTCGGGGTCGCGATGCTCTTCCGCATCGCGCAAGGATCCGCCACGACCGCGATGATCACGACCTCGGAGATCTTGGCGCCCTTGATCCTGGCCAGCCCGCCCGGGCATCATGCGGTCTACATCCTGACCGCCATCGGCTCCGGGTCGATCGTGGGCGGATGGATGAACGATTCGGGTTTCTGGGTGTTCAAGACGATGACTGGCCTCACCGAGGTCGAGGCCCTCAAGACCAAGACGGTCTCGCTGTTCGCGCTAGGCGGTGCGGGCTTGCTGGCTTCCTGGCTAGGGGCGGTCTTCTTTCCGTTGGTGTAGTCAGCGCCGGGCTGTCCGCGAGCTGCTCGATGTGTCGGGAACTGTGAACGCGAACTCTTCGCACATTGGAGTCTGTGGCATCCAAGGGTTGGTTAAGACGAGCCGCGCGGGGAAGACCTTCGGACACGGTTCTGCGAGCGACCGAGGGTGGACGGTTCGACCCGGCGTGCAGCGTCAGGTTGCGTGCCCAGACCGGCTCTGATAGCCTCGACTAGTCGAGGGCGGCCCACGGAACCCTTCGCTCGATCCTTGCTTCGCGGTAGTTGGCTGGCGCATCTGCTGGCCGCGTGCGGGGTCGCCTTTGCGCTCCACGCCCAGACGGCCGCTCCGCACCGGCAGCTCGTAGAGCGGTACTGCACGGCCTGCCACAACGAAGAGGTGGCCACCGCCGGTCTTGCGCTCGATGCGGCCGCCGCCCGGCCAGTTTCGGACAATGCGGCGCTTTGGGAACGGGTCGTAGGCAAGCTTCGCAGCCGCCAAATGCCGCCCCTGGGCGCCGCGCGGCCGGACGAGTCGACCTACGACGAGGTGGTGCGCTCGTTGGCGGCGGCGCTCGATGAAGCCGCCGCCATCCGGCCCGATCCCGGCCGCACTGATACCTTCCGCCGGCTGACGCGCACCGAGTACCAGAACGCGATCCGCGACCTGTTCGGCATTGAGTTGGACTTGTCCTCGCTGCTGCCGCGAGACGAGTCCAGTTCCGGCTTCGACAACATCACGGTGGGAGACCTCTCGCCCGCGCTGCTGGAGAGCTACGTGCAGGTCGCGGACAAGATCTCCCGCCTCGCAGTGGGCCGCCCTGTTCCTGCCCTCGAGGTCGAACGCGTCAACATCAAGCCCGACGTCACGCAGGAATGGCACGTCGACGGGCTGCCGCTCGGCACCCGCGGGGGCACGCTCTTCCGCCACTACTTCCCCCTCGATGCCGAGTACGAGATCGTCATCCGGCTGGCCCGCGACCGCGACGAGCAGGTGGAGGGCCTGCGCCAGCCCCACCAAGTCGAACTGCTGCTGGACCAGAGGCGCGTCAAGTCGTTCGAGGTCGTGCCCCCGCGCCACGTCGGCAACCATGTGGCCGTTGACACTCATCTGGAGGCGCGCATTCCGGTGCAGGCCGGCCCGCACGAGATTGGGGTCACGTTCCTCCAGCGGCCTTGGAGCGTGCTCGAGACGGACCGCGAGCCGTACCGGGCGCACTACAACGTCTATCGCCACCCCAGGGTCCAACCCGCTGTCTACGAAGTCTCCATCGCCGGGCCGTACAACCCGCGAGGTCCCGGCCACACGCCCAGCCGAGACCGGATCTTCCTATGCCGCCCCGACGGCGACGGGGAGGACGAAAGCTGTGCCAGGCGCATCGTCGCCAGCCTGATGCGCCAGGCCTTCCGGCGGAAACTCTCGGAGCCGGACTTCGACAGCCCGATGGAGTTCTACCGGCGCGGGCGCGCGGCCGATGGGTTCGAGGCTGGAATCGAGATGGCGCTGGCCGCAATCCTGGTGAGCCCGGAATTCCTTTTTCGCATCGAGCGCGATCCCCCGGGCTTGCCCGCGGGCACGCCGTATCGGATCAGCCCGGCCGAGCTGGCCTCGCGGCTGTCGTTCTTCCTGTGGAGCAGCATCCCTGACGAGGAGCTCCTGTCCGCGGCGCTGCGCGGGGACTTGACGCAGCCGGAGGGGTTGGAGCGGCAGGTCCGCCGCATGCTGGCGGACCGGCGCTCGCAGGCGCTGCTGACGAACTTCGCCGCACAGTGGCTGCACCTGCGGAATCTCGAGTCGGTGACGCCCGACATGCGCCTATTCCCGAACTTTGACGACAACCTGCGCCAAGCAATGCGCCGCGAGACCGAGCTGTTCTTGGATAGCGTGATCAGGGAGGATCGCAGCGTGCTGGACCTGCTCTCGGCCGAATACACGTTTGTCAACGAGCGTCTGGCCAAGCACTACGGGATTCCACACGTCTACGGATCTTGGTTCCGGCGAGTCGAGCTGGACGAAGGCAGCCGGCGCGGGGGCCTGCTCCGGCACGGCAGCATTCTTGCCGTGACTTCGTACAACACCCGCACGTCGCCGGTGATCCGAGGGCACTGGGTGCTGGAGAACCTGTTGGGCGCGCCGCCCCCGCCCCCGCCGGCGGACGTGCCGGCTCTCGAGGACAAGACCATCAGCGGCAGTCTCTCGGTCCGGGAGCGCCTGCTGGAGCACCGCGCCAACCCGGCTTGCGCCAGTTGCCACAGCCTGATGGACCCGGTGGGATTCGCGCTGGAGAACTACGACGCGGTCGGCCGGTGGCGTGATTCCGAGGGCGGCCGGGCGATCGATGCGACGGGCAGTTTCCCCGGCGGAGCGAGCTTTGAAGGCGTTTCGGGACTAGAAAAAGCTCTCTTGGACCGCCCAGAGTCGTTCGTGGGAGCCCTAGGCGCGAAGCTGCTGACGTATTCTCTAGGTAGAGTGGTCGAGCACAACGACGCGCCGGCGGTCCGCAAGATCGTGCGCAACTCGCGGGCGGACGGGTTCCGGTTCTCGTCGGTCGTGCTTGGCGTCGTTCGCAGCGAGCCGTTTCAGATGAGGAGGTCGAGATGATCGTCACCAAGAAGGCGCTGCCGCGCCGCACGCTGCTGCGGGGCATCGGTGCTGCCGTGGCACTGCCCCTGCTGGACGCCATGGTGCCAGCGCTCACGGCCGCCAAGGCGACGCCCGCCCGGCCTGTGCGCCGGCTCGGCTACGTGTTCATTCCGATGGGGTCGGACACCAACCGCTGGACCCCTCCCGGCGAAGACACGCTCGAGCAGCTGTCGCCGATCCTGCGGCCCTTGGAGCCGCACAAGGACCATCTCACGGCCCTGACCAACATGGCGTTGAAGAACGCCTATCCCGGCACCCACGCCACCTCCAATTCCGCCTACCTGAGCTGCGCCAAGGCGAAGCTGACCGAGAGCAGCGACTACTACCTCGGCACTACGGTCGATCAGATCGCCGCCAAGCAGATCGGCCAGGACACGCAGCTCCCGTCGCTTGAGCTGGGCATGGACCTGCTCGAGATCGTGGGCCAGTGCGACGACGGATTCGCCTGTGTCTACCAGAACAGCCTCTCGTGGTCTTCGCCGACCACCCCGCTGCCTTACGAGGCGCGGCCTCGCAACGTCTTCGGACGTCTGTTCGGCGAGGGCAGCCCGGAACAGCGCGCCAAGACGTTGAAGAAGAAGGCCAGCTTGCTGGACCGCGTGAAGAGCGACATCTCGCGCTTGCAAGGCGAGCTGGGCGCGGGTGACCGGGCCAAGGTGGAGCAGTACCTGGACAGCGTGAGGGAAGTCGAGCGCCGCATCCAGATCGCCGAAGCGGGCGTGGCCGACGGCCCTCGCCCGGACATGGAGCGTCCGCTCGGAGTCCCGGCTGCCTATGCCGACCACGCCCGGCTGATGTTCGATCTCCAGGTGCTGGCGCTGCAGGCCGACATCACTAGGGTGATCACGTTCCAACTGGCGCGCGAGGGGAGCACGCGGAGCTACCACGAGATCGGAGTGTCCGAGCCGCACCACCCGCTGACCCACCACGGCAACAACCCGGAGATGGTCGCCAAGATGGCCAAGATCAACGAGTACCACGTGTCGCTGTTCGCGTACCTGGTCGACAGGCTGAAGTCCACGCCCGACGGCGATGGCACGCTGCTCGACCATTCCATGTACATGTACGGCAGCGGCATGGGCGATCCCAACAAGCACGATCACATCAATCTGCCGATATTGGTCGCCGGCGGTGGAGCGGGCACGATGAAGGGAGGCCGTCACGTCCGCTACGCGCAGCAGACGCCGTTGGCCAACCTGCACCTGACTCTGCTGGAGAAGGCGGGTGTCCGCATGGACTCATTTGCCGACAGCAAGGGCAAGGTTGACGAGCTGCTGTCGATCTAGCCGCGCCGGACGAGGACGAGCCATGTTGCGGCGCAGCGTCGGAGTCTGGATGGCGGCCTGCTTGGCCGCGGCCGGCGCGCTGGCAGGGGAGGAGGCTCCGGTGGCTGATGCCGTTCAGGCGTTGGACCGCCAGGCGTTGCACGCACTGCTCGAGGCTTCCGCCGACGTCAACGCGGCCCAGGTGGATGGAATGACGGCCCTGCACTGGGCTGCCCGCCATGATGACCCGGGGATCGCCGACCTGCTGCTGGAAGCTGGCGCTGATGCAAGCGTCACGAACCGCTACGGCGTGACGCCGCTCACCATCGCCTGCATCAACGGCAGCGGTCCCGTGGTCGAGCTGCTGCTCGATGCGGGAGCGGATCCTAACACGACGCTGCCGGGTGGCGAGACCGCGTTGATGACCGCATCGAGGACCGGCAGATTGGCACCGGTGAAGGCGCTCTTGGTTCGCGGTGCCGATCCCCACGCGACTGTGCTGGGGATGGGGCGCCAGGAAGGCGTGGGGGCGAACGCGTTCTTGCGGCGGATGGAAGATCCCACCATATTCGACTTCAAGCTGAAATCCGAGCAGACCGCTCTGGTCTGGGCGGCTTCGGAGGGCCACGCCGAGGTCGTGGCAGAGCTGATCGAGTTCGGCGCCGACTTTCGGCGAAAGTTGGAATCTGGTTTCACTCCGCTCCTGTTTGCGGTCAGGGCGGGGCATCTGGATGTCGTCAGGACGCTTGTCGACGCCGGTGCCGATGTGAGGCAGCGGATCGAGCCGAGCAAAGAGTGGAGTCACCGCGGCTATATCGCCAGGCTCCGCCCGCACGCGACCGCTCTCCACGTGGCGATAGAGAACGGCCACTTCGGACTGGCGAACTACCTCTTGGAGGCCGGTGCCGATCCCAACGCGGCCGATCGGGTCGGCTATACCCCGCTGCACGCGGTCACCAACGCTCGCCGGGTGGCTCTGGGCGATGCGAACCCGCCTCCACGGCCCACCGGCGGGATGACGAGTCTTGACTTGGTCCGCAAGCTGGCCGCCCATGGCGCGGACCTGAACGCGAGCCTGACCGGCCCAGGACTGCTGAACTTGGGGACCCAGGTGTACGGGCCGACCGCGTTCTTGGCCGCTGCCCACACGACCGACCTTGAATTCATGCGGACTCTCGTCGAATTGGGCGCGGATCCGCTGCTCACGGACCGGAACGGCAACAACGCTCTGATGCTGCTGGGCGCGCGCACGGGCAGCGAGGCAGAAGTTGTCGAAGGGATCGACATGCTGCTCGCACTGGGAATCGATATCGACGCGGTTAGCAAGAGCGGCGAGACGGCAATCCACCACGCCGCGTACAGGGACAGGAGCGCGCCCATCAAGTTGCTAGCGGCGAGGGGCGCGGACATCAGTGTTTGGAATCGCGACAACGCGTTCGGCTCCACTCCGCTGGCGCTGGCAGCCGGCTACCAAGGCAAGCGCACGATCCGCCCCCATCCTGTGGCCGAGGGGGCGATCCGGGAAGTGATGATCGCCGCTGGGGTGCCGGTGCCGGAGATCGTAGCCGTCGCCGCGCAGGAAAAGCAGGCTTACTAGGCCCAACTTACCCCGACCACTTTTTGTGCTATGGGCCTTTGCGTGCCTGAGGCCCGGCACCTAACCTCTTCGCATTCAATAGCTTAGCCTCCGAGCACTATTGGCTATCCCTCCCAATGCGCCCAGAATGGCCCCTCAAAAACTGTTTTTCCTAGTCATACAATATGACTTGCAACAGTTGTCATTGATCCATTTATTTGCTATGATTGTTGCAGGTTAGAACCCGCTGGTTCCTAGTCATACAATGCACATCACATCCTCCTTCGCCCGCAAGTCCCCCTGCCACCTCTTGCGCGAATCCTTCTGGCGCAACGGCAAGGTCCACAAACGCACCCTCGCCAATCTCTCCGCTCTCCCCCAGCCCCTCATCGACCTGCTCAAGGCCGCCCTCGACCACAAACTCCCCCTCGGCAGCCCCCACTCCCCCGTCCAGGCCGGGCGCGCTCGCCAGCACGGCGCCGTCTCCGCCCTGCTCGGCCTCGCCCGCAGCCTGCGCCTCGACCGCCTGCTCTTCCACCAACCCTGCCGCCAGCGCTCGCTGGCCCTCGCCCTGATCCTCGCCCGCCTGCTCAAGCCCGGCGCCAAGCTGCGCCTGGAACGCGAACTCGGCCCCGCCGGCCAAACCACCCTGGCCCACCTGCTCGACCTCCAAAACGCACCCGTCGACGAACTCTACGAGGCCATGGACTGGCTGCTCAAGCGCCAGCCCGCCATCGAGCGCAAGCTCGCCAAGCGCCACCTGCGGCAAGGCGGCCTGGCCCTGTACGACCTCTCCTCCAGCTACGTCGAAGGCTCCTGCTGCCCGCTGGCCAAGCGCGGCTACTCGCGCGACCATCGCTCCGACCGCCCCCAGATCACCTACGGCTTGCTGTGCAATCCGGACGGCTGCCCGGTCGCGGTCGAGGCCTTTGCCGGCAACACCGCCGACCCCAGCACGCTCAGCAGCCAGGTCAACAAGTTGCGGCAACGCTTCGGCTTGCAACGGCTGGCCTTGGTCGGCGACCGCGGCATGCTGGCGCAGACGCGCATCGCGGGCGAGCTGCAGCCGGCCAAGCTGGACTGGATCACGGCCCTGCGCCACGACAGCATTCGCAAGCTGGCTGCCGCGGGGCACTTCCAGCCCTCGCTGTTTGACACGCACGGCTTGGCCAGCATCACCGCGCCGGATTTCCCCGACGAGCGCCTGCTGGTGTGCTACAACCCGCTGGTGGCCGCCGAGCGGCGCCGCAAGCGCGCCGACTTGCTGGCCAGCACCGAGGCCGACCTGGCCGTGATGGCGAGCGCCTACGCGGCCGGCAAGATCGACCGCGACGAGTTCAACCGGCGCTTGGGCACGCTGCGCAGGCGCAAGATGGGCAAGCACTTGCAGTGGTGCTTCGACGAGCACACGGAGGCCTTCAGCTCGACGCGCGACGAGGAGTCGATCGCGGCCGAGGCGCGCCTGGACGGCTTCTACGTGGTGCGCACCAGCCTGGCGGAGCAGGATCTGGACGATGCCGGGGTGGTGCGCGCCTACAAGAGCCTGGCGCGGGTGGAGCGGGCCTTCCGCTCGCTCAAGACAAGCGGGCTGCGGGTGCGCCCGATCTTCCACTGGAAGGAGACGCGGGTGCGGGCGCACCTGCTGCTGTGCATGCTGGCGTACTACTTGGAATGGCACCTGCGGCGCCAGCTGGCGCCGCTGTTGTTCAGCGAGGAAGGCGCGCCGCAGCATGCGGGCGGGCCGGTCGGGCCAGTGCAGCGCAGCGAGGCTGCCAAGCGCAAGGATCGCACGCGCCGGACGGCCGATGGGAGCCTGCCGGTGCAGAGCCTGGCAGACCTGTTGGCGGGGCTGGGCACGCTCAGCGCGGTGGAGTTGAAATACGCACAGGTGCCCGGCTATGCGGTGCCCACGCTGAGCGAGCTGGAGCCGTTACACGAGCGCGTGTTCGAGCT
>JAJDZN010000177.1 GCA_022824585.1 Bryobacterales bacterium
GGGTGTACGTCGGAAATTTGAGATCTGCTCAGGTTGCGGCTGATCGATGGGCCCAAAAGTCCTCGTAGCGATTCGATTGGGTGCAGCAGCGTAGGCCGAGGATGGCGTTGGCACCGTCGACGTTCCAGCGCATTCCGGACCTTTTCAGGCGCATGCCGACGGAAGACACGCCACACTACCCGCCTCGAGGATCTTCCCGAGGTGGCCACGATTACCCGTGAGCATCCGCTCGAAGGAATTCCGCTCCCGATCGTCAGCAGCGCCTGTCGGCAAGGCAAGCTCGAATTGCTGCTCCAGACACCTGACGGGAGCAGGCGATTCGTGCCGCTGGAATGGACCGACGTTGGCAGGGCGGATTCGCCCGTGCCATCCCATTCCGGTCTTGCCTCGCTAGCCGGCTTGCTGCGCCTGCGGACTATCGTCGACGCTCTTCTCCAGCGGCCCCCTGCCGCCGAGGAGCAACACGATGCCCAAGATTCCGTCAATCCCGCAGCAGCTCGGGCTAGCTTGCTGCCAGCCGCCGAGGCCGCCCGTTCCGGACTGGGACACGCTCGACGAAACCACGCGGATCGCCGTGCGGGCGGTTCTGGCGCGGCTGATCGAAGGCCTCGCCAGCACAAGCGCGGGAGGGCACGAGCATGAGTGAGGCCAGGATCGATCCCGCGCAGTTAAGCAAACGAGCCTTCATCTACGTGCGGCAGTCCACCCAGACGCAGGTCCAGCGCAACCGCGAATCGACGCGACGCCAGTACGCGCTGGCTGACCGGGCCCGCTCGCTGGGCTGGTCCCCGGACCAAGTGGAGATCATCGACGAGGACCTGGGCCGATCCGGTGCCTCGAGCGCGGAGCGGACCGGCTTCGCGCGACTCACAGCCGAGGTCGCGCTGGGCCAGGCCGGCATCGTGCTGGGCTTGGAAGTCTCGCGCCTGGCCCGCAATAACGCTGATTGGTACCGTTTGCTGGACCTGTGTGGCCTGACCGACACCCTGATCGGCGACGCCGACGGCATCTACCATCCACGTCGGCATAACGACCGGCTCGTGCTGGGATTTTTATGTACGGCCCGACATAACATGCCTTATGTAGGGCACGTTGTTATGTTGGGCAGCATGCGGAGACTGCCGTCAACTAGACTCCTTTTCCGAAATTACATGACATAATATTCTCGGTTGGGACTGCCTGACATGGTGTCATCTCCATGCCTTCTGGAGATGACACATGTTCGAACGTCTATACAAGGACCCTGCAACGATCGCGAAATATCAACTTGCGCCCCTGTTGGAGGATCGGGAGCGCTATTTGCGCTCCGTGGTTGCCTCCGGTGCGGTCGGCGATATCGCACGCCGCGTCGCGCGCACCCAGCTTGTTCTCATGGAGTTGCTGAACCTGCCTGATGCGGACATTCCAATCCGTTTAGCGACTGTCGAGAAGGCTGTTCAGGAGTGGTGCCGGCACGTTCCCGAGGTTTCCGCGGCGGATCTTCGACGCCATGGCTTTCGCTGGCTGCGTTTCCTGGGCTGGCTGGATGAACCGGTTCCCGACGCTCATCCGCACGTCCGACAGGTGGAGGCTTTCGCGGCCTGGATGCGAGACGATCGGGGCCTGTCTGAAGCGACCGTCAGCAACTGCTGTTACCAGAGCGACCGTCTCTTTGCTTGGGCAGCGCCCCGCAATCTGATGCTTGCCGACATCACGATCGGTGATGTCGACGCATACCTTGCCGAGCGGATTGCCGCCGGAGGCCTGCGCCGCAACTCCGCGCGCACCGCAGCCGGGTGTCTGCGGAGCTTCTTCCGTTTCGCCGCAACGCGGCAGTGGTGCCGGCCGGGCATCGCCGAGTGCATCATGCCGCCACTGGCCTATCCCGACCGACCGGTTCCCAAGGGGTTCGATCGGGACGAAGTCGAGCAGCTGCTCGCCACGACCGAAGGTTCGACTCCGGCAGACTGTCGCGACCGTGCGGTGCTGATGATCCTGGCCACCTGCGGGCTCCGGGCTGGCGAGGTTGGCGCCCTGCGCGTCGAGGACATCGACTGGGAGCGGGACTTGCTGCGCGTGTTCCGTCCCAAGACCGGCCGCACCGACACCTTCCCGCTGACCCCTTCCATCGGCAACGCGTTGACGGACTATCTGCTCAAGGTGCGCCCGGATGCGGGACGGGAGCGGGCTTTGTTCCTGACGCTGCAGGCCCCGTTCAGACCACTGCAGAGCGGTGCGATCGGGATGATCGTCCGCAGCCGCGCGAACCGCCTTGGCATTACCGGCAAGCGCCTGGGGGCCCATGCACTGCGGCATGCGGCAGCCCAGCGGCTGGTCGACGAGGGTTGCGGACTGAAGACCGTGGGCGATTTTCTCGGCCATGCCAGCCCGAGGGCGACAGCCGCCTACGCCACCGTCGATCTCGCCTCGCTGCGCCTGGTCGCCGACATCGGCCTGAAGGAGCTGCTCGATGACGCTGCGTGAATCCGTCGACCGCTACGTTGCGTGGCAGCGCCAGCACGGCGCGAAGTTCCGCTCCAGCGCGCAGGCCCTCGACACGTTTTGCCGTCAGATCGGAGAGGACCGGGGCTGTGACACGGTGGGTGAGCATGAAGTCCGCCGCTTCCTTGCCGGCACGGGGACGCTCACGAGAACCCGCGCCGTAAAGTATGGAACGCTGGCCGGGTTCTACAGCTTCGCACTAACCCGGAACCATGTGAGCCGCATTCCCATGCCGCCGCGCGAGGCGGAACCGCGGCCACCGGATGTAGCGCCGTCCTTCATCTTCACCCGCGAGGAATTGCGGTGTCTGTTCAAGGCGGCAGGCGGCGGGCGCAGGCGTTGCCCCAAGCTCGATGCCGGGACCTTCCGGACCTTCTTGCTGCTACTCTACGGCGCCGGGCTGCGCTCCGGGGAAGCGCGACGACTGACCGTGGCGGACGTGGACCTGGACTCCGCGGTGCTTGCGGTGAACGATTCGAAGTTCTACAAAAGCCGGCTCGTGCCGGTCGGCGCTGACCTTGCCGGCGTGCTTCGCCGGTACGCCGCCGCCCGGGCACGGCGCCCCTTCCGCGAGGGCACGGCATCCGCCTTCCTCGCCTGCCGTGACGGGTCGCCGCTGAAGAAGGCCATCGTCCGTCACGCCTTTCAGGCGACGCTTCGGGCAGCCGGGATCAGCAACAGCAAACCAGGCTGCCGGGCGCCTTGCCTGCATTCGCTTCGCCATTCCTTCGCGACCCACCGCCTGACCTTGTGGCATCGCGAGGGAGCCGACGTGCAAACGCTCCTGCCGGCGCTTTCGACCTATCTCGGCCACGCCAGCGTGGCGGCGACGCAGGTCTATATCTCGATGACCCCGGAATTGCTTGACGAAGCCAGCCGCCGGTTCGAGCGCTACAGCGAGCGCCACCGCAGCCCGGATGCCGGGCAGCCAGCGAAAGGGGGTCCAAACCATGCCTGAACGCAGCTCTGTGCTCGGCTCGTGGATCAAACGTTTCCTCATCGAGTATCTTCCGACCGAGCGCAATCTCGCCGTCAATACGCTGAAGAGTTATCGCGACTGCCTGACGCTGCTGTTGCCCTTTGTGGCCAGCCGCTGCGGCA
Organism: Bryobacterales bacterium; assembly: GCA_022824585.1. Lineage (GTDB taxonomy): Bacteria > Acidobacteriota > Terriglobia > Bryobacterales > UBA6623 > VXMF01. The sequence continues at coordinate 3,583 of JAJDZN010000177.1, forward strand.
AGCCCGTGGAACGCCTCAAGGTCGAAGATTTGTCCGCCGACCGCGTGACAGCCTTTCTCGGCCATTTGGAACGCGAGCGGGGCTGCTCCGTGCAGACCCGGAACCAGCGCCTTGCGGCCATCCGGTCCTTCGCCCGCTACGTCTCCGTGCGCGACGCCGCACTGGTCGAATGGGCCGGCAGCATCCGCGCCATTTCACTCAAGAAAACGGTGCGACCCCGGATCGCCTGGCTGTCGACGGAAGATATGGAAGCCATGATCGCGGGGCCGGACCGGCGATCCGTAACCGGGCGGGTGGAGCATGCGCTCTTGCTGTTCCTCTACAACTCGGGAGCGAGAGCCACCGAGGCGGCGGACTTGCAGGTAGAGGATCTGCATCTGCCGGAACGCACGGGCGAAAGCGCACGGGCAACGATCCACGGCAAGGGAGGGAAGATTCGCATCACGCCGATCTGGACGAGAACCGCGAAGGCGCTCGCCGCTCTCTCCGGGGACCGTCCGCCCGGCTGCCGGAGCGTCTTTTGGAGCCGACATCGCAAGCCCTATACCCGGCATGGCCTCATCGAGCTGGTGGAGCGCGCCGCAGCCCGTGTGCCAGCACTCGAGGGGCAAAAGATCACGCCGCATGTACTGCGGCACAGCTGTGCTTGCCACTTGCTTCGCTCCGGCGTCGATCTCAATACCATTCGAGCCTGGCTCGGTCACGTGTCGCTCGAAACCACCAACATCTACGCCGAAGTCGATCTAAGAGCGAAGGAAGAGGCGATGAAATCCACCAGCCCTGATGATGCCGGAGATGAACCGCGATGGAAGACGAGAGGTGGCCTGCTTGAGCAACTGAAGGCAATCTGAAGGAGGAA
>JAJDZN010000324.1 GCA_022824585.1 Bryobacterales bacterium
GGCTTGGGGCAGTTGGTCCGGTGCGAGGAACATCGGGATCTGTCCGGGCTTGCGGGTACCCATCGCCATGACTACGATTTTATCGAAGCCTGATCGAGATTTGTTGGAGTTTCAGTCGACTTTTACCACGGGCTGCTAGGGGCGGTGCGGCTCGAGAGGGTCGGGTTGCACGGGCTCCGGGAGCGCCTGCCCCGAGGAAGCGGGTTCGGACTGGATTCCCAGTTCAAGTTCTTGCCGCTCTACCCCCGATTGTGGGAGTCCTCCGAGGGAGACCGCTCTGCGTCGAACCGTCAGCCGAGCGCTCCGCGGGGCGCCTAGACGGCAAATCGCGCGGCGGGCGAGAGCATGCTCACCGTCTTGCTCGGACCTCTCTCGAAGCGAGCATGGACTCCAGTCCTGCGAAGGAATGGAAGTCGTGTCCCAGCACGAGGACCCTGCACCCAGCCGCTTCCGCTCCGGCACCGTCGGTTTCCGGACGGTCTCCGATATGCAATAGGCTCTCGGGCTGCAGGTCGAGATCGCGAAGAATGCGCCTGAACGGCTCGGGGCTCGGCTTGAGATAGCCGAGTCGCTCGCCGGAGTAGATCGCGTCGAAGCAGTCCAGAAGACCGAGGCTGGCGAGCTTGTGCGTGGGCTCGAAATCCGACAGAACGACTTGCGATTCGAATCGCGCCCTGAGAGCGCGCAGGGCTGATGAGACCCCCGGGCGGGCTCCCAGCGCCGCGATTTCAGGCGACAGCCAAGCCCGCTCGAGGGCCACTCGCTCCTCGATACTGGCGTCGTCGGTCTCGAGGCGCCCGCCGCCGGCGCGGGCCTGTTCCATGCGCTTCCGAAACCTGCCCATCGCCGCCGCCGCTCTCCACGCGGCATTCGCATTCCCGCCCAGCGAAGCCGACAGGACTGCCAGCAAGAATCGAGTCGTTAGGCGGCTGGTCGAGTAGAGAGTGCCGTCGACGTCCCAGCTGACTGCCCGCACAGCTCCGATGTCGATTTCCTCGGAGCGCATGCAGGGAAGGCCTCGGTGCTACTGTACCGCTATGCGCCGCACCGGCCCCCTGTCGCGTCAGTTCGACCCGGCAAGCGTGCCCGATGCCGAGTCAACCGGCGAGGTGAACTGGTCTCGCTTCAATGCCAATTTCGAGCGGCTGCTTGGCACGGACTGGCGGGAGGTCAACACGCATGCCGACTGTTCGCTTGGGTGGCGCCTGATGCGGCTGTACCTTGCCTTCCTGCAACAGCGGCGCGACGCGATCCTGGACTTGGAGGGCAAGCTTCGCGTATTCTCCCGCCTGAGATTGCCGGCGAATCCGAGTATCGTCCATTTCGGAGCCGAGGCTGGCTGGGAAGCGGCGCTGCTGCAGGCGTTGTACGGCAATAGCGGCAGGGTATTGCTCATCGACAGCGATCCCGTGGCATACCAGCGCTTCGCCCAGGCACCCCAGCGAGCCCAGGTACGAGCCCCTCGAGGAAGCAAGCGGCAATGGATTGACGTCATTCGCGACCCGGCGCGGATGGAGTACGCCCGAGAGGATTTCTTCCGGATGGAAGCGCCAGGATCCTTCGATGTCGGCATTGACTGGGGCCTGATCGAGCACTACGACGACCCCGGCAAGCAATCGCTGATCTCGCTGTTCCGCAGCTTTCTGGGGCCGCAAGGGTTGCAGATTTCCTCGTGTCCGAGAGACCGGCTGGCGGCCCGTCTTTTCTATCGCGCCTTCTCCGAGGAGTTGAACCTCGGCTACCGCGAACTCATGACGCTTCGGGAACTCTCCGGTCACGTCGAGCGCAACGGCTGCGACGTCGAGTCGCGGCATCGGCTGCCGGCGCACAATATCGTCGTCTATCGATTCAGCTAGCCTGCGGGGCGTGACTCTCTAGGTCAGTCCCACGTCGAGCGATCGCGGAGCGGCGACACGGGCGCCAGTACGAGCCCGCGCGTCGTTTCCCACTGCGAGCGAGCACGATCTTGCCGGGTCTGTCGCAAGGATCGTGCCGCTCCTCGGAAGATTCTTCTGATGTCGAGATGCGCAACCGAAGCGCAGACGTTCAGGCACGCCTGAGGCACGGATTCTCGAATCCGGCGTGCGGACCAGCCGAGCGCAGCACCCCGTGGTCCTCCAAAGCTTGCCGCGTGGTGACACAGCTACGATAGAGCGAGCGTGCCAGCAGACAGCAATCGACAAGGCGAGGCGCACGAAAGAATCGCGGCGCTGCTCGGCTCCCGGTGCTCGACCTCTTCATACGACATCGAGAGCCACTCCCACGACGAGTCGTTCCATCCGCCGGCAGCACCGGATGCGGTGGCCTTTCCGGAGTCCAACGAAGAGGTCTCCTCGATCGTCACGATCTGCGCCGAGCACAAATTGCCAATCATCCCATTCTGTGCTGGCACGGCAGTGGAGGGCCATGTGCAAGCGATCAGCGGGGGAATCTCGCTGGACCTTTCGCGCATGGATACCATTCTCGACTTGCAGGAGGACGACCTCGACTGCCGCGTTCAGGCCGGCATCCGGAGGCTTGCTCTCAACGACCGGCTGGAGAAGCACGGCTTGTGGCTGCCCATCGACCCGGGGGCCGACGCCTCGGTGGGCGGCATGGCTGCCACCGGCGCGTCCGGCACGACCACCGTCAGATACGGCACCATCCGCGAGAACATCCTCGGCCTGACCTGCGTGCTTGCCGATGGGCGCGTGCTGCGGACCGGGGGGCGCGCCCGCAAGTCGTCCGCGGGCTACGACCTGACCAAGCTCCTGCTCGGCTCGGAGGGCACCCTTGGCATCATCACCGAGGTGCAACTGAGGCTGCACCCGCTCCCCGAATGCGTGTCAGCGGCCGTATGCAGCTTCGAGACCATCGAGCAGTGTGCAAACTCGGTCATCGAGATCCTCCAGTCCGGACTGCCTGTCGCCCGCTGCGAGCTGTTGGACGTCGCCTCGATGCGGGCGGTGAACGACTACGCGAACCTGCACTACGCGCCGACCCCCACGATGTTCTTCGAGTTCCACGGCACCGCGGCCAGCGTCGCCGAGCAGGCCGAGCGGGCGGGCGAGATCGCCGCCGACAACGGGGGCGGCGACTTCCAATGGACCCTGGAACGGGAGAAGCGGGACAAGCTCTGGAACGCCCGCCACCACGCTTACTACGCCATCAAGGCCCTCCGTCCCGGATCGTACGGATGGGTCAGCGACGTTTGCGTCCCGCTCTCCAAACTGGCCGAGTGCATCGCAGCGGCGAGCGAGGACATCGAGCAAGCGGGACTGGTCGCACCCATGCTGGGACACGTCGGCGACGGGAATTTCCACGCCGTCTACTTGATCGATCCCAGCGACAAGGAGGAGTTCGAGCGCGCCAGCCGCGTGAACGACCGCATGACCGAACGGGCGCTGGCAGTGGGCGGCACCTGCACGGGTGAACACGGCGTCGGAATCGGCAAGCAGCGCGCGCTGAAGGCGCAGCACGGGGCGGGAGTCGATGTGATGCGGGCCATCAAGACCGCGCTAGACCCGGACGGGATACTGAACCCGGGCAAGATCCTCGACTGATTGCCGCGATCCGCGAATCCAGATCGCCAGCTAGCGGCTGCGCCCGCGAGCCCGGATCCTCTCCAGCGCCTGTTCCAGGCGCGTCGCTACGATCGGGTGCTCGTCGAAGACGTTGCGCTTCTCCGAGGGATCGATCTCGAGGTCGAACAGCTGGTAGGGACGCTCGAACGGCTTGCCCGCCGGCTTTTCCCTGCCCCCCGACCCGTTCCCGGCCACCAGCTTCCAGCGGCCGTCGCGGATCGCGAACATGCCGCCGCCGGAGTGGTGGATCACGGGCGCTCGGGGCTCGGCCCATTCCTTGCCTTGCAACAGCGGCAGCAGGCTGAAGCTGTCTTCTGCGACATCTTCGGGCAATTCCGCGCCAACGATTTCAGCCACGGTCGCGAAGACGTCCGTGACACATACGGTGCGAGCTTGGATCGAGCCCGGATCGACTGTGCCAGGCCAGCGCACGAAAAAGGGCACACGGTGGCCGGCTTCCCAAATATCCGCCTTGGTGCCGCGAAAGACGTAGTTGGACGTGTGGTTGAGCGACCGGAAGGCCTGGATGGTCTCGTCATCGGTGTGGTCCTCTTCCGAGATGCCATCCAAGCGGTACATGAACGAGCCGTTGTCGGACGTGAAGATCACGAGCGTCTCGTCGCCGATTCCGGCGTCGTCAATCGCCTTGACGATGCCGCCGAGCGCAGCATCGACGTGCACGATGAAGTCTCCGTACGGGCCGAGATCGGTCTTGCCGACGAACCGCTTGCCCGGCCAGACGGGCTTGTGGGGCGCCGTCAGCGGCACGTACAGCAGAAACTTGCGCTCTTGACCGACCTGGCGCCGGATGAAGTCTGCCGACTCCTTCACCAGCCGATCCAGCACGCCGACCGGGTCCAGGTCCTTGGCCAGCTCGCCCGCGCGCATGAAGCGCGGGAACTTCAGGCCGGGCTGGTTGCCCAAGGGCAGACCCGTGATCTTGCCGTCGCGAATGTAGACATACGGCGGGAAGTCGAGCGAGGCGGGAATGATGAACGAGTCATCGAAGCCGTGCGTGTGCGGGCCATCGTCGATCGGCCCGTCGAAGTCGAACTCACCGGCAGCATCCTTGGCAAACCCCAAGCCCAAATGCCACTTGCCGACGACAGCGGTGCGATAGCCCCTCGCTTGGAGGAATGTGCCGATCGTCTCCCGGTCCGGCGCCAGCAAGGGCTCGCCGTAGCCGTTCAATACGCCCCGCTTCAGCCGCGTCCGCCACGCGTACCGACCTGTGACCAAGCCGTAGCGAGTCGGCGTGCAGACGCCGGACGGCGTGTGGGCATCGACGAATGCCATGCCCTGGCCAGCCAGGCTATCCAGGTTGGGCGTGGGGATCCGCGACTGCGGATTGAGATAGGCCACATCCCCGAAGCCGAGGTCGTCCGCAAGGATTATGACCACGTTGGGACCGCTCGCCAAGGCTGCCCCGACGGTGCACAGGCCCAGCACGGCCCAGCGCAACAGTGCGTTTCTAGTCAGTTCGCGCAAAACAGCACTATTCTGGCAAACTGCGCCGGGCGCTCGCCATGCCACCTGCTGACATAGCAACTGTGGCGCGACCGCCGTCCAATGCGGCCGCGCGAGTCGAGTCTGGCCCGGACCGGACTAGTCCGTCTTCTTGATCTTGCGCTTGCCGGACATGTCCCGGCGCTCGTTCTCGAGGTCGAACTCGAAATCTTCCATCAGCTCGGCAAGCTCCTCGCTCTCACGGTGGGGCTCGGCCCACTTGTCGGCCAAGTCGACCACGAACGTGCGCACTTTGGGCTCGTTGATGTTCTCGCGGTCAAACATGATCGCGATGTCCAGCAGGGTTCTGGCGATGCCGAAGCGAACCCGGTCGGCGCCGGCCTCGATCCCGCCGGAGGCCCCCGGGCCGAGATCGGCCACGTCCTTGCCCGTCAGGCCCGCGACTGCCAGGAAGATCCCGCGCGTCAAGGTCTGGCTCTCCATCGCGCCTCGGCGGGCGTCGACCTTGTTGCCACCCTCGACACTCGCCACCATCGGCGAGACCGACGCATTGCCCTCCGGCAGCGGGAAGTCGAACATGACCGTCTGTTGCTCGCCAATCAGATTGTCAAGGTCGCCAACGTCTTCCGCGAAGTCGATCGCATGCACCTTGGTGCGCCGACGATATTCGCTGACCAACGGCTGGAAGTCCTCGATCACGGCGTCATTCGCTTCCATGCCGGCGGCGAAGGCGTCCGACAGCTCGTCGTAGCCGTAAGCCAAGCCTGCCCGCAGCGCTGCCAGCCACAGCGTGGCCTTGGTGCCGGCTTCGCCCGGCGTCCCGGCTGCCTCGCTGAGCTGCTCCACGGTCTTCGGGTAATCGCCTATGGCGAGATTGTCCATGGCGGCTTGCACGAGCCACTCTGGTGAACCTTGGCGCGGACCCGCAGGTTCGCCCGAGCAGGACAGCCCCAGCAAGCCGACCAAGGCCAGTGCCAATCCCAGATGAAGCGGCAAATTGGAACGGTAGTAGCGTTGCAACATGTGCGATACCTCCTATTCGCGCATAAGTCTCTCAATTCGCCAAAGGGATTGCAACCCCTTTCGCGCGATCCCCGGCACGGCGGCAGGGGCGGTCCGCTATGATTCAACCCGGGTGGCGCCAGCGGGATCAGAGCGGCAGGTGATCGAGGCCTCGGGTTATGTTCTGGTAGGCGGCCAGAGCTCCCGCTTCGGCTCTCCCAAGGCGCTGCACTTGCTGAACGGCCGCGCGATGGCATTGCGCGTCGCCGAGGCTCTCGCCGGCCGCGTGACGGCGGTCACGCTGGTCGGCGACCCGGACCTTTACGCTGTGCTGGGAATGCCCGTGATCGCGGATCGAATCAAGCGAGCCGGGCCATTGGCGGGCATCGTAGCGGCCCTGCATCACAGTCCGCAACAGTGGTGCATTGTGGCCGCTTGCGACATGCCGTTCGTCAGCGCGGGCCTCGTCGAACAGCTGCTGGGCGCGGCGGGCGCGGCCAGCGTGGATGCGATCGTTCCTCAGACCCCGGACGGGCGGCTGCAGCCGCTGTTCGCAGCCTATGCCAAGTCCGGGCTAGCGGCTCTGGAGCACGCGCTGCTCCGCGGCACGCGGAGGCTTACCGACGCCCTGGAGTGCGTGAGCTGGGCGAAATTGCCCGTCGATGACGTACGGTTGTTCGCAAACGTTAACCGGCCGAGCGACCTGTCGGTGGCGGATTGAGCAGTACCGCTCAACCCGCGAGTGCGCCAGACAGCCTGTCCAAGTCCCCAGCATTGTTGAAGAAATGGGGCGAGACGCGCAGATTGCCCTGGCGGACCGAGACCACGACTCTCGCGTCTTCCAGGCGTTGCCGCAGGGCCGCGCTGTCGCGCTGGCGGAACGCGGCCGTCACGATCTGCGACCCGCCGTTCCCGTCGGCACAGGAACTCAAGACCCCTCCGTGCGCGGCCAGGACGTCCCGGCATTGCTGGGCCAGACCCAAGACGCGCCGTTCAATGGACTCCTGGCCGCAATCTAGGATCAGATCCAAGCTGGCCTCGAGGGCGAAAAGCGGCGCGAAGGCTTGGACTCCCCCCTCGTACATCGACGCCTCTTGGGGCAAGACAGGTCGTCCGTGGTGCAGGCTTTCGAAGTCCCGCCAATCCCGGTGGCTGCGCCAGCTAACTATGCTCGGCGCGAGCCAATCCCGCGTCGCGGCGGGCACATAGGCGAAGCCCGCTCCTGCCGGAGCCATCAGCCACTTGTACCCGTGCACGACGAGGAAATCAACGGGCATCGAGCTAAGGTCCAAGCTCAAGGCTCCAACGGATTGCGTCGCGTCGACACACAGCAAGACACCCCTGCGGCGGAGCTCGGGAGCCAGTGCAGCCAAAGGTGCTCGCAGCCCATTCGAGTAGTTCACCGAGCTGAGGAGTACCAGCCGCGCGCGCGGGCTGATGGCGTCGAGAACCCGATCCGCATCCAAGGCACCGGCAGGCGTGGGCAGCGCCCGAAAGCGCACGCCCTTGCTGTCCAGCAGGCTGGGAGCGTACAGGTTGTTCGGGAACTCGTGCTGGAAGCTAATGACCTCGTCACCGGCGCGCCATTCGATTCCGTGCAGGAACCACGCCAAGCCGGCTCCGGCACTTGGACAGAACGCGATGTCGTCCGCCCCGGCTCCGATCAGGCGAGCAATCTTGCCTCGAATCCGGTCGAGGCGGTCGAACCACGTCGGGAAATCGAGCGCGGCTGACTCGTCACGGGCGCGGAAGTGGTCGCTGATTGCCTGGACGCCGGTCGAGGGGATCGGTCCGAATGCGGCTGTGTTGAGGTGCGCCCACGAGTTCAGCACCGGGAACAATTCGCGCAGGGCGGCCCAGTCGGGCTCGTGCATCGAGGTCATAACCTTATTCAAAGCCAAGCACTCGGGCGGCCGCGTGCGCCGACAAGCGCCTGAGCGTCCCGGGACGGGCGGGGCCTAGCGGAGAAAGGGTATCATCGCGTAACACGGGAGGCGCCGCAGCCCGATGTCAGTGACGCGAAGGCAGGTGTTGTCCTCAGTCCTAGGGCTGAGCGCAGTAGCCGCTTCCTCTGCGGCGAGCCGCACCACGCAGGCGAGCCCGGCAGGATTCTTCACTCTCGACCGACGCAACGAGCGCTGGTGGCTGGTGACCCCGGAGGGGAGGCCGTTCTTCTCGCTGGGCCTGAATCACGTCGATCCTGCCAGCCTGCGCTATCCGGAAAATATCCACATCTGGCGGGAGAAGTACGGCGGCAGCACCGTCCGGTGGATCCAGGAATCAGTCACCCCCAACCTCAAGCGCTGGGGCTTCAATACCGTCGGCTGGGTGCAAGAGGTGACCGTGCGCAAGTGGCGACACTCACGCCCGTTTACAAACGACGAGTACCGCGCCCTGGGCATGCCGTTCTGTCACTTGCTGCCATTCATGGAATCCCACCAGTGGGAGCAGCACACCCGCCACTTCGACTTCCGCAGCAGCGAATGGGAGGAGTGGGCGGAATACGTGGCACGCTCGCATTGCGCGGAGCTGAGCGAAGACCGCAACTTGATCGGCTACTTCTACAGCGACTGCCCCACCTGGACGCACGAGCGGCCCGATAACGCCTGGCGGGGCCCGATCTTCGAACCCGAGCTGTTGGACAGCCCGGCCGGGCGCAAGCAACTCTCGGAACTGGCGCTGAGCTATTACCGCACGACGCACGATGCGATCCGTCGCCACGACCCGCACCACTTGATCCTCGGGGACCGTTACGAAGCCAACGCCCCGCTCGCCATGGAAGTCGTCGAAGCCGCGCTTGAGTACGTGGACGTGCTCTCGTTCCAAGACTTTCGGAGCCCTGGACAGCACCTGTCGCATTGGCACTCGAAAACCGGCAAGCCGGTGTTGCTGGCTGATGCCGCCGGCGTCGAGCGGCCAGCGGCTGAAACGGCATTTGTGCCCAACAACGGCCGGTGGTATGCCGACGTGCTGGCAGAACTGCGCCGGAATCCAGGTTGCATCGGCTTTCATCTATGCGGCGCCTACCAGCGCAACAAGGCCCGTCGCCGCGGATTGCTGGACGAGTTCGAGAGACCTGACGAGGCCCAGGTGGCGCTGATCGCGGATGCGAACCGGCAGACATCCCAATGGGTGCGGGACCAATTCTGAGAGCGCAGCCCTTGCGGCGCCAGCCATCCCGTCCCGGCGCGGCGCTATACACTGAGTTGATTCGGTTCTGCGGCTCGCGCGCCGGGCCATCGGCGGTTCCAAGAGTCCATGGGAGAAGTCGTCGCCACGCCGAGCGAAAACAGTGACACCGCGGTGCGCCCATGGCACCGCGCCGAGAATGCGCTCGCAGGCGCCCTGCTAGGGCTTACGGCGCTGCTGCCCTTGGCGGAGGGCGCTGGGCGCCTGGCGGGAGTCGGGAACCTGATCCCCGGGTCCATTCCCCTGGTCCAGCATCTGACGCTTCTCATCGCGGTCGTCGGCGGGGCGATCGCGGCACGTGACCGCAAGCTGCTCGCTCTTTCGACCGCGACCTTTCTGCCGGAGCGCCTCAAGCAGCCGGCCCAGATCGTGTCGGCAATGGTCGGCGTGTCCGTGTGCACCTGTCTGGCCTACGGTTCGTGGACGTTCGCCGCGGTCGAACGCGAGGCGGGCGACATCGTGGCGTTCGGCCTTCCGGTGTGGCTCTTCGTGTGGGCCATGGCGCCGGGATTCGCGGTCCTCGGACTGCGCATGGCTTGGAACAGTTCGCCGTCCCTGGCCGGCAGGGCGATCTGCCTGGCTGGCGTGATCGTGCCGGTCGCACTCGCGTCGTGGGAATCCCTCGGCGAACTGCCTCTGCTGCAGTACGGAGCCTTGGCTCTACTGGGGAGCGCCGTGCTGGGCATGCCGATCTTCGCGGTGATCGGCGGCCTCGCAGCGCTGCTTTTCTGGTACGAGTACACGCCGGTGACGGCAGTGCCGCTGGCCGCTTACCAACTCTCCGGGCAGCCCCTGCTGCCGGCGATCCCACTCTTCACTTTGGGCGGCTACATCTTGGCGGAGGGCGGCGCCAGCCAACGCTTGGTGCGCGTATTCTCGACCTGGCTCGGATGGCTGCCCGGCGGCTTGGCGGTCACCACTACAGTGGCGTTCGCCTTCTTCACGTCGTTTACGGGCGCCTCCGGCGTAACGATCCTCTCGCTGGGCGGATTGATCCTCCCGGTGCTGGTCAAGTCGCGCTATTCGCGGGAGTTCTCGCTGGGCCTGATGACCGCCTCGGGATCCATCGGGCTGCTCTTCCCGCCCAGCCTGGCGGTCATCCTCTACGGCGTCTACTCTAGGACGCCGCTCAACGAGCTATTCCTCGGCGGGCTGATTCCGGGCTGCCTGCTCGTCGGGCTGGTCGCCGCGTGGGGCGTGCGCCACGGGCGCATCGCAGAGCGCGGGCAGCGCAAGTTCGAGCCGGCCCAGGCGCGCGCGGCGATGCGCGAGGCCAAGTGGGAGCTGCTGCTTCCGCTGGTCGTGATCGGCGGTATCTTCAGCGGCATCGCGACACTGGTCGAGGCCGCGGCGGTGACGGTGCTGTACGCCTTCGTGGTCGAATGCTTCGTCTATCGCGACCTCTCGCTGCGGACAGGGGTGCCGAAGCTGGCGGTGGAATGCTGCACGCTGGTCGGCGGCGTGCTGCTCATCCTAGGCGTCGCTCTGGGCTTTACGAACTACCTGATCGACGCGCAAGTGCCCGACCTAGCACTCGAGTGGGTCCAGTCACACATCGAATCGAAGCTGGTCTTCCTGCTCGCGCTGAACATCCTCCTGCTCATCGTGGGCTGCATGATGGACATCTTCTCGGCGATCTTGGTGGTCGTGCCTCTGATCGCGCCGATGGCGGCGGCCTACGGGGTCGATCCGGTGCATCTGGGGATCATCTTCCTTGCCAATCTCGAGCTCGGATACCTGACACCCCCGGTGGGGATGAACCTATTTCTCGCCTCGTACCGTTTCGGCATACCGCTGACGAAGGTCTACCGATCCGTGCTGCCGTTCCTGCTGATCCTGTTCGGCGGGGTGTTGCTGATCACCTACCTGCCGTTCCTGACGCTGGCGCTGGTGCGCTAGCGACTTGCTAGACTCAAGGGCAAGCGGCGCGCCCGCGGCCCGATGTCAAGCTCCCGACGGCGAACGACTGCCTGCGATGTGAGCGGTGTCTTGATCGGCGCCGACCATCCGGTCGTGGTGCAGTCGATGACCAACACCGACACTGCCGACAGCGCAGCGACGGTCAACCAAGTCCTCGCCCTCGCCCAGTCCGGATCGGAGCTGGTGCGCGTGACGGTGAACCACGACAAGGCCGCCCAGGCCGTGCCGGGCATCGTGCAGACCTTGCGCGATTTCGGCTGCGACGTGCCGATCGTCGGGGATTTCCACTACAACGGGCACCTCCTGCTCAAGCAGTATCCCGACTGCGCCAAGGCGCTGGCGAAGTACCGCATCAACCCGGGCAACGTGAACATCGGCAAGCGGCACGACGATAACTTCCGCACGATGATCGAGGCCGCGATCGAGCACGGCAAGCCCGTGCGGATCGGCGTGAACTGGGGCTCGCTGGACCAGCAGCTGCTGACCAGCCAGATGGACGCGAACGCCAAGCGGGCGAAACCCCTGAGCGCAGCCGAGGTGATGTACGAAACGATCGTGCTGAGCGCGCTGCGGTCCGCCGAAGCGGCCGAGGGCTACGGACTCGGGCACGACCGCATCATCCTGAGCGCAAAGGTCTCCGACGTGCAGGATCTGATCGCGGTATACCGCGCCTTGGCGCTGCGCTGCGACTACCCTCTGCACCTCGGCCTGACCGAGGCCGGAATGGGCAACAAGGGCGTGGTGGCGTCCACTGCCGGCATGGCGGTGCTGCTGCAGGAGGGGATCGGAGACACCATCCGGGTGTCGCTGACGCCCCGTCCGGGCGGCGACCGCTGCGAGGAGGTCGAGGTCGCCAAGCAGATGCTGCAGGCGCTGGACATCCGGCACTTCACTCCGCAAGTCACCGCCTGCCCGGGATGCGGGCGCACCACCAGCACGTTCTTCCAAGAAATGGCCGAGGAGATCCAGGCCTACCTGGGTGCCAAGATGCCGGAGTGGAAGGGCGAGTATGAGGGCGTCGAGAGCATGAGCGTGGCCGTCATGGGCTGCATCGTCAACGGCCCAGGGGAGTCCAAGTACGCCGATATCGGCATCTCGCTGCCCGGCACCTTCGAAGAGCCGGTAGCGCCGGTTTACGTGGACGGGCGCCTGCACCGCACCTTGCGGGGCGATCGCATCGTAGCCGAGTTCATCGAGATTCTCGATTCCTACGTGAGCTCCCGCTACGCTGGCCGTCCGGCACCGGCTGCGGTGCAATAGCAGCCGCGCCGGCCCCCACTATCCCGGCGGGCCCGTCGGCCCGAACCACGGGAAGTCCGGTATCAGCCCGTAACCGTGGGCAAAGTGCATGTAGGCGATGATCGCCGCGATCAGCCCGAAGAACGCCAGCACCGACAGGCCGATGCGCAGCCACGGCAGCCGACGGCCCTCGCGCCGCAGCACCAGCAGCCAGCTCGCTCCGATGCCGACGAAGTAGAGCAAGATCATCGGCCCGGCGAAGAGCGTCATGGTGAGTGGATCGCCGGTCGGGGTAATGATCGCAGCGACGATGAACATCACCAGCACGGCGTAGCGCACATTGCGCAGCAGGAAGCGCGGCGTGGTGAGACGCAACAGGGTGAAGAAGAAGATCAGGACGGGCAGCTGGAACACCAGCCCCAGGCCGATTTCGAGAATGATGAACGTGTTGAGGTAGTCGCTGACCGAAATGTACGGCTCGACCTCCTCCGTCACCGTCAGCAGGAACTGCAGGGTCACTCGCAGCGCCACGAAGTAGCAAAACACGCCGCCGAGGACAAACAGGCTGGCGGTCGTAAAGATGAACGGCAGCGCCCAGCGCTTTTCCTTCCTGTACAGGCCCGGGGCGATGAACTGCCAAGCTTGGTAGGTCAGCCAGGGAGCGCCGAGGAAGACTGCGGCCAGCAGCGGCACCTTGATGTACTGCACTTGGAACTGTTCCAGCGGGCGCGTGTTGATCATCTGGATCATCTCGCCGCCGGGGCCGGCGATGGCGCGCGCCGCGCCGCGGAACGGCTCGATGGCGAGCCGCAGCAGATCGTTGGCGAAGGCCAGGCAGAAGAGATAGACCACCAGCAGGCCGCCGAGCGCGCGCAGGATGCGCGTGCGCAATTCCTCGAGATGCTCCAAGAAGGACATGCGTGCCATGCCCTCTTCGTCGTCATCGTCATCGTCATCCCCATCGTCCCCGCCGTCGGTCGGAGGCGGAGGCGGAGGGGTGCCGGAATCGGCGGCCGACGACGGCTGGTCTCCCTCCTCGTCACCCTCAGCAGCGGCGGGTGGGTCCGCGTGCGGGTCGTCGTAGAGGTGGTCGGATTCGTCGTGATAGGGGTCGTCATAAAAGGATGAGTCCGAGCCGGACTCGGATGACTCCCCGGTATCGGGGTGGCCGGAGCCTTGCGCGTCCGTACCGGAACTGGCCTCGGACTGCTGGCCATCCGAGCCGGTCGTTTCGCTGCCCGCGTCCTGCTTATTGCGATCTTCCGAATCCATGGAGCAATCCGACCCTTGCTTGGCTTCGAATCCTATTCAGAGAGACCGTGCTAGCAGCGCTCAGGCAGATTTGGAATCGGCGGCCGCTTCGGATTCCGGCAAGCCGGTGACGGGCACCTCGGAGGCCTCGGCATCGGTCGGGTCACTGTCGGAGCCGGCAGGCGCCTCGGCGGCCGTTTCCTCCTCGGGCGCTGCCGCTGCTGCGGACGACGAGTCGCCGTCATCGGTACTCTTCGAAGAAGAATCGGTCGCGGCTGCGCCGCTCTGGCTGCCGTCGTAATCGTAGTCGCTGTAGTAGTCTTCTTCGTTGTCGTCGTAGTAGCTGGTGCTGATGTCGCGGCTAACGCCGCTGGAGAGATTCTTGACCTCGCGCGTCTCGTGCTCGATATTGTCCATCTCGCGCTGGAAGGTGGACTTGAGCTCGTTCGAAGCGCGCTTGAACTCGGCCATGCCCTTGCCGAAGGTCTTGCCTAGCTCGGGCAGCTTCTTGGGCCCGAAGATCAGCAAGGCCAGGATGAATAGGACGATAACCTCACCCATGCCAATCGGGCCCATGCGATCCTCCTACGACAGCCCCGGCGCAACCTCAGCGGCGTCGGAACGTTCCTTGATGATAGCGAGGGCTGCAGCGGGAAGCAAACCGGGCGAACGGTGGCCGACCGGTGCCGCAGGCGCCGCCAGGACGCAGTCCACGATCAGTGGGCGCATCCGGTAACTATGCTTCGTGGGCACGGCACCTGACAGGAAGTCATCGCGGCACAGCCGGAATCTGGACCGGAAGTGGGAAAAGATCGGAGAACTCCTTCGGTGATTCCTTCTGGCTCAGCCTAGCTCCCGGCTCGCCACGCTTACTCCAGTCGTATTTGCCCAGCTACCGTGATTCCGGGGCGTGAGGAACCAACCATACCCTTCGATTGGGCGAGACTGCGGTGTGAGTAGCGGAGTGCAATGGTCGCGCGCGCGGTTCCGTGACGGGGGCGGTGAACCTGTTCCCGCACGCCAATGTAGTACCATGTGCTACATGGAGCGAGTTGGCATTCGAGAACTGCGCCAGAACCTCAGCGTCTACCTGGCCAAGGTGAAGACGGGCACAGCCTTCGCCGTCACTGACCGCGGCAAGCCTGTTGCTGTGCTACAGCCCCTCGCCACGGAAGTCGACGCATGGCAGCGATTGGTCGATGACGGCGTAGTGATTCCGGCCGCCGGGACATGGTCGGAAACGGACCTTCCGGGCGGGGAGGTCGATTCGCAGCGAACAGTGTCCAAGTACCTTCAGGAGATGAGGGACGATCGCACATGAAAGTTGCTTTCTGCGACTCTTCGGCTCTAGTGAAGCTTGTCGTAAACGAGCCGGAATCCGCAGCCCTACGGCATGACTTGGAGACGTACTCGCACGTGATGGCAAGCGAGTTAGCGGCGGTGGAAGTTCCAAGGGCAATCCGACGCCACGATCCGGGCAGGGTTGCCTTCGCCCACCGACTGATCCGCAACCTCGAGGTCGTAACCCATGATCGAAGCGTTGTAGAACGAGCGGCTGCCCTCGACCCTCCAGAGTTGGGAAGCCTGGACGCCTTGCAACTTGCGTCTGCGCTTCGGCTCGTTCAATTCGATCCAGTCTTCATCGCATACGACAGTCGCCTCGTTCAAGCAGCATCGGCGGCCGGGCTGCGCACGTTGTCTCCCGCGTGATTCTTCTCCTTAGTCGCTGGCGGTAATCGGGCACAACTGGCGTCCCGAGCGCATGCGACTCCCCGCGCGGGCCGGGCGGCAATGCTGCGCCTACAATGGGCTCTTATGGATCACATCGGGCTCAAGCGCATGCACCACGTCTCCTTTGCAGTGGCCAACCTAGCCGCGTCCAAGCGCTTCTTCTGCGATGTGCTAGGGCTGCCTGAAGACGAACGGCCGAACTTCGATTTCCCCGGAGCTTGGCTGGCCGTGGGCGATCGCCAAATCCACCTGATCGAACAAACCGGGGCCGGCCGCGAGGTACGCGGCCGCATCAGCCGCTCGGATCACCTCGCCATGGAGGTGGAGGACCTGAAAGTGGTCAAGGCCCGCCTGGACGAATGCGGGATCGAGTTCGCCGAGGGCGGCAACGAGCGGCTCGGCATGAGCCAAGCATTCTGCAGCGATCCCGACGGGCACACCATCGAGTTCGTGCAGTACCACTGAGCCTCGCCGGACAACGGCTGAGTCGCCCAGCAGCGCGCATCACGCCCCGGGCAGGCTGGCGGAGAAACCGCCTCAGGCCGAGCGCGGTCTGACTATGATGTACACAGTCCCAGGAAGCGCCCCATGAAACATCTCCTTACCTCCGCTGCGCTGCTTGTTGCGCTAGCCCTGCCCGCGTTCCCACAGTCTGCCGAGTTCGGCATCTCGGCCGGCTACGGCTCGCTCGGCGGGAGCGACATCAGCGTCTCCGAGAACCCAGCGACCGGCAGCCGCGCCAGCTACACGATCAGCAACGGAGTGCGCGTCGGGGGCCGCATGGGCTTCAATATGCGGCGCTTTTTCGGGCACGAGGCCTCCTACGCCTATCAGCACGCGCGCCTGGACTTCGCGACCTCGACCCCCGAGGAGTCGGAGATGGGCGATCTCGGGGCGATAAGATCCCACCACTTCTACTACAACGGGCTGCTGCACGCAGCACCGACAGGCTTCCCGATCCGTCCGTTCGTGACAGGCGGCGGCGGCTTCTCGTCCTTCTTCCTGCCTGGAATCCCGTCGTTCTCGGGCTACGGCAGCACGAAGTTCGGCTACAACTACGGCGGCGGCGTCAAGCTGAATTTTTTCCAATACGGGATACGCTTCGACGTGCGCAACCACGTCACGGGAAAACCGTTCGGCAACTACCTGCCCAACGTGCAGGGAAAGCTCAACAACACCGAGTTCTCGGTCACCTTCTACGTGCTAGTGGGCTAGGCGCGGGCGCAAGCCCGCGGCGGAGGTGCCGCGGGCGCGAGCTGCGCTTGACGAGCAGTTCGGGCCGACCTGTGCCGTTGGCCCAGCCAGTCGGCCGGCGGGCTCGGATCTAGAAGCTCGTGACAGCTTCGGTTTCGTCGGTGAGGCAGTGGAAGACGGTGTGGAGCTTCGTGATCTGGAGCAAGTCCTGTACCTTGGCCTGGACGTTGAGCAGCTTGATCTCGCAGCCCTGGTTGCGGGACGTGGTGTAGGCCGAGACGAGCTCGCCAAGGCCGGAACTGTCAATGTAGGTGACGCCGCCCAGATTGAGCACGATCTTGGTAGCGCCGTTTTCGAGCAGGCCCCGCACGGTGTCGCGAACCTGGCCCGACTCCTCTCCGAGCGTGATGCGACCGGTCATGTCAACGATCGTCACTCCGCTGTACTCACGAACCTCTGTGGATAAACTCATCGATCTTCCTCCTGAGTTAGATCATGATGCGCCCTTGGCGCAATACTTCACCAGGCGAACCCGAGTGCCAGTGCCAGCGCACCGGCCGACCTCGACTTCGTCGAAAAATGCCTTCATCATCAACAGCCCCCGCCCGGAGGCGCGCAGCAAGTTGTCGCCTTCGCACGGATCAGCGACGTCCTCGGGCTCAAAGCCCGCGCCTTGGTCAGTCACAGTCACCTCGAACGCGGCCTCGTCGACCGCCGCATCGAACGAGACTCGCTTGGCCAAGTTGAAGGCGTTGCCGTGCTTGACGGCGTTGGCCACCGTCTCGCGCACCCCCATGCCGATCTGATGCACTTGGTCCTCGTTGAAACCGTTCAATTCCGCAAGTCGCTGGACGATTAGCTCCGCCGCGTCGATGCTGTCCAAGGTGCTCTCTAGCGAAAGCCGCAGTTTCCTGCAGTCTGTCATGCGGCCTCTGGGGGAGCGGCCAGGCGCTCGGCATCGTGCGGATGGCGAATTCGCATTAGTCGCACACTGCACGACCCAAAGTCAAGCGCCTGGCGGCACGTGGGTGTACGACATGAGTGTGATGGCCGAGCGGTAGATTGGAGACCGCCATAAAATGCAAGGGTTATGTGCCGCTGCTTCTTTCAGTATCTTATGCTGAAAGGAAGGAGGCCCTATGCCCGCTCCCCCCGACCCCGCTGCCCTGCAACAGCGCCTCGACCTGATCCAAGCCCAACTCGCCTCCATCGGCGAACTCCGCCCCGGCTCCCTCAACCGCCGCTTCCTGCGCTGCAACAAGCCCGGCTGCCGCTGCTCCGACCCCGCTCACCCCGGCCACGGCCCGTATTGGTCGCTGACCTTCAAGTCCGGCGGCAAGACCGTCACCCGTTCCATCCCGCCTGCGGCCCTCGAGCGCACCCGCCAACAGCTGGCCGAGTACCAGCGCTTCCGCTCGCTCACCGCCGAGTTCGTCGAACTCAGCGAGCGACTCTGCCACGCGCGCCTCGCCCAAAGCGCCTCCGCCGCCGCCGAGCAGGCGAAAAAAAAACGCTGAGCCAGCGCTTCGCTCCCGACATCGGCGCCGAGATCGACCGCTTCGTCGGCAGCGAGCCCGGCGACCGGATCGACTTCGAGGCCGTCGAGACGGCCGTCCGCCGCAGCGCCCTGCAACTCGCCGCGCGCGCCGTCGAGCAGCGCCTCGACGCCGACCGCTCCGACCACTGCGGCCCCGTCCGTGCCTGCCCCGACTGCCAGCAGCCGGCACGCTACGCCGGCCGCCGTCCCAAGACCTTCGAAACCGTGCTCGGCTCGCTCACTCTCCAGCGCGCCTACTACCACTGTCCGGCCTGCGCCCATGGCTGCTGCCCGCGCGACGCCGCGCTCGGCCTTGACGGGGCTTCGCTCTCCCCCGGCGTGCTGCGCATGACCGGCTCGACCGCCGCCCTGGTCAGCTTTGCCGAGTCCTCCCAGCTGCTCGCCGAACTGGCTGGCGTGCGCGTGCCGACCAAGCAGGTCGAGCGCTGCGCCGAGGCGCTCGGGCGCGAGATCGCCGCCGCCGAGCGTGACGGGGCCTTCCCCTCCGAAGGCCCGTCGGCCCCGACCATGTATCTGGGCTTGGACGGCACCGGCCTGCCGATGCGTGCCAGCGAGACCGCCGGGCGCGCCGGCAAGCAGCCCGACGGCTCGGCCAAGACCCGCGAGGCCAAGCTGCTGGTCCTGTGGACGGCCCAGTCGCGCCACCCCAAAACCGGTCGGCCGATGCGCGATCCGGGCTCGGCCAGCTACTGGGCCGCGATCGAGAGCGCCGCCAGCCGCGACACCGACCCGCTGCCCTCCCCCTTCGCCCGCCGCGTCCGGCGCGAGGCCGAGCGGCGCGGCTTCCCGCAAGCCCAGCGCCGCGTCGTGCTCGGCGACGGAGCCCCTTGGATTTGGAAAATTGCCGGGGAAGACTACCCGGGCGCGATCCAGATCGTAGATCTCTTCCACGCCAAAGAGCACCTGCACACGGTCTCCAAAGCGCTTTTCCCCGGCCAGCCCGAGCACGCCCGACTGTGGGCCGACGTGCGCTGCGACGAACTCGACGACGGTGGCCTCGACGAGGTGCTGGCCATCCTGCGCTCCCACGCCAACGACTGCACCGAAGCCGCCCAGTGCGCCGACTACATCGAGCACAACCGCGCCCGCATGCAATACGCCGACTTCCGCGCCCGCGGGCTGTGCGTTTCTTCGGGCATCGTAGAGTCTGGCTGCAAGTCCGTGCTCGGCACGCGCCTGAAGCGTTCCGGGATGCACTGGACCAAAGCAGGGGCCAATAAGATCGCCGCCTTGCGCTGCTGCATCCTCAGTGGACTCTACGAGGACTTCTGGGCCTACCGCACTGCTCGCCCCTAAGCTGCGCCCCGCTAGCTTGCGCACTCAACGACCGGCACCCCCACCTAAATCACTTTGATGTGGTACACCCGCGGCACGTAGCAGCGAACCTGACGCTATGATCGGTTCACCGTCACTGAGGATAACCGAATTGAAATTCAGAAACGGCATCGCTGCCAGCATCACGGTGCCGAACCTGGCCTGCTCAGCCCCTCCAGAGCCAGCCGCGCCATACCATGGGGCCGGCACAGTGCACCGGGTCAGCGATGCGCTCGACGCCATCATCCCGGCTGACTACGTGATCGAGAAGCTGGCCGGCGACATGGGCTTCACTGAAGGGCCGCTCTGAATCAAGGGGGACACTCCGCATCTACTGTTCAGCGACATCCCGGCCAACGTGATCTACCGCAGGGCGGAAGGCGACACGGAGGCCTCGGTGTTCTATGACCAGATGTACAAAGGGGTGCCCCTCGACGTTTTCCCCGGCTCGAACGGCCTGATTCTGGATGCGGAAGGCCGCCTGCTGGCGTGCGAGCACGGCAACCGGCGCATTTCGCGCATGGAGGACGGGGAGTGGGTCTCGGTCGTGGACAACTATGAGGGCAAGCGGCTCAACAGCCCCAACGACGCCGTCTGGCACGCCAACGGCTGGCTGTACTTCACCGATCCGCCCTACGGGCTCGTCAAGCGGGACGAAGACCCGGACAAGGAGCTGGACTTCAACGGCATTTACCGCCTGAACTATGAGTCAGGCGAACTGCAGCTGCTCAGCCGGGAACAGACGCGGCCCAACGGGATTGGCTTCTCGCCGGACGGCAAGACCGCCTACGTGTCGAATTCAGACGATGCGACGAAGGTCTGGATGGCCTACGACGTCACCGACGAGGGGCTGTTCGAGGGTGTCCGGGTCTTCTGTGACGTGACCGGCGAAGAGGCACCAGGGTTGCCGGACGGGCTCAAGCTCGACGGGGACGGCAACCTCTACGCCACCGGGCCGGGCGGCGTCTGGATCTTCACGCCGGCCGGTGAGCACCTGGGCACCATCCAGCCGGACGGGGTGCCCGCCAACGTCGCATGGGGCGATGACGGAAGTTCCCTGTACATGACTGCGCGGACAGGCTTGTACCGGATCAAGCTGCTGGCGAAGGGTCCGATGCCCTTCGATATGGCTGACTGACGTCCCTGATGGGCACTGGCGGCTAAGCGCTGACGACGGCCCCTTGCAGGGGATTTGGCGCTATGATGGGTTGACCGTCACGGAGGAAAATCGAAATGAGACTCCAAAACCTGATCGTTCCTAGCCTTGCGGTACTGGCTCTGGCCTGCGCCGCCCCGCCAGAGCCCGCCCCGCCGGACCATGGTGCCGGCACCGTGCTCAAGGTCAGCGATGCGCTCGACGCCATCGTCCCGGCCGATTACATGATTGAGAAGCTGGCCGGCGACATGGGTTTCACAGAGGGGCCCGTCTGGATCAAGGGTGACAGCCCGCACCTGCTCTTCAGCGATATCCCGGCCAATGCGATCAACCGCTGGGCAGAGGGCGACACGGCCGCCTCGGTGTTTTACGACCAGATGTACAAGGGCGAGCCGCGGGATGCTTCGCTGGGCTCGAACGGCCTGATCCTCGACGCGGAAGGCCGGCTGCTGGCGTGCGAGCACGGCAACCGTCGCATTTCGCGCATGGAAGACGGAGAGTGGGTCTCGATAGTGGACAACTACGAGGGCAAGAGGCTCAACAGCCCCAACGACGCCGCCTGGCACTCCAACGGCTGGCTGTACTTTACCGATCCGCCCTACGGGCTGCCCCAGCTCGAGGAAGATCCGCTCCGGGAGCTGGACTTCAACGGAATCTACCGCCTGAACTACGAGTCTGGTGAGCTGCAGTTGCTCATCCGCGATCAGACCAGGCCCAACGGGATCGGCTTCTCCCCGGACGGCATGACCGCCTACGTAGCCAATTCCGATGCCTCCATGAAGGTCTGGATGGCCTACGACGTCAACGATGACGGGATGTTCGAGAACGGCAGGGTGTTCTACGACGCCACCAGCGAGACGGCGCCCGGAGCGCCTGACGGCCTCAAGCTCGACGTGAACGGCAACATTTACGCCACCGGGCCGGGCGGGGTCTGGATTTTCACGCCGGCCGGCGAGCATCTGGGCACCATCCAGCCGGACGAGGTGCCTGCCAACGTCGCATGGGGCGATGACGGCAGTTCCCTGTACATGACCGCGCGGACGGGCCTGTACCGGATCAAGCTGGCGGCGATGGGCCCGATGCCGGCCGACATGGCCGACTGACACGATCGCCAGGGCACTGGCGGGCAGGAGCGCGTTGCGGGCAGCGGCGGGTCCCTGCTACCTTGAGCGCGATGTCTATCATTCGCGCTTTCCTCCTGCCGCTTACAGCCTGCGGGCTGGCGTTGGTCGGCTGCGGCACCGGCTCGACGGCCTTCCAGAGCCAGTTCGACCCGGCGGTCGAACGCCCGTGGGTCGGCTCTGAGTACTGGTCCAACCCGCTGCAAGACTGGCGCTTGCGAGAAGGGCGGCTGGAGAACTTCCGGGCGGGCGGGGACCGCAACGTGTTCCTGCTGACCCGCGAGGTCGACGCGTCCAGCGGCACTCTCTCGACGAGTGTCCGCATCGGGCGGATCGAACCGACCGGCGAGCCTCTCGGAGACGGCTGGGCCGGCTTCCGGGTGGGAATCCGCGGATCGTTCAACGACTATCGCGACAGCGCCGTGCGCGGCGTCGGCCTGCACTGCGGGGTGGCATCTGACGGACGCCTGTTCATTGGATCTCCCGATGATTCGTCGCCTGTAGCAGACGGCGCGTTCGAGTCCGACGCCAGCTTGTTGCTCCACGCCGAACCGTCCGGAGACTTGGCGCACCTGACATTGCGCCTCGAAACGGCTTCCGGCGTGCAGGAAGTCTCCCGCGAGGTCGATCCCGGCTGGCTGACCGGGGGCCTGGCGCTGGTCTCCAGCAGCGGCGCGATTCCGGACTCGCCGCCGGCGGAAGAGGAAATCCGCGAGACCGGCTGGGCGCTCAAGCGCGGCACAAGAGCGGGCGGCACGCTTCGCTTGTGGTTCGCCGATTGGAACGTGTCCGGCAGCCGGGTCACCGCCCATCCAGAGCGGAAGCTCGGCCCGATCATGTTCGCGATGCACACGCTCAGCAAGGGCGTGCTGAAGCTGAATGCCCTCCTGGCACCGCTGGATGCCGAGGGCAGCGATGCGGCGTTGGAGATCCAAGACGGCGGCTGGAAGGAAATCGCCCGCTCAGCCGTCGATCCTGAGGCCCGCACAGCCACTTTCCGCGTGCCGGACTGGGACCACACGGTGGACACGCCGTACCGGGTTGTGTTCGCTGGCGACACCTGGGAAGGCACGGTGCGCAAGGACCCTGCGGACAAGGACGAGATCGTCGTAGCCGCCTTCACCGGCAACAACGATCTCGGTTTCCCGCACGCGGACATCGTGCGGAACATGCTGCACCACCGGCCCGACCTGATGGCCTTCACGGGAGACAACGTTTACGAGCGTGTCGGCGAGTACGGCATCGTGCGCGAGCCGACCGACATGGCCATCCTCGACTACCTGCGCAAGTGGTACATCTTCGGCTGGGAATACGGCGAACTGCTGAGAGACATTCCGACCGTGGCACTGCCGGACGACCACGACGTCTATCAAGGCAACATCTGGGGCGCGGCCGGACGCAAGGCGCACGGCTACGGCAAGCCCGGACAGGACCAAGGCGGCTACGTGATGGATCCGCGCTTTGTCCACGTGGTGCAAACGACGCAGACGGCGAACATGCCCGATCCGTTCGATCCGACGCCGGTCGAGCAAGGCATCGGGGTGTATTACACGGACCTGCTGTACGGCGGGATCAGCTTCGCGATCATCGAGGATCGCAAGTGGAAGGACTCGGCCACGGCGCTGATCGGACCCGGCATCATCAACGGCTGGGCGCAAGACCCGAACTACGACGCTCGCAAGAGTTCGGACAATCGCGATTTTCCGCTCCTCGGCGAGCGGCAGGAAAGCTTCCTAGAGGCATGGGCGCAAGACTGGGAGGGCGCGTGGATGAAGGCGGCCATCTCTCAGACGATCTTTGCCAACGTGTGCACGCTGCCCAAGGGCACGACAACCGACGCGGTGACCGGCAGCCTGCGCGTGAACGCCCCGGGCGAGTACGCGCCCGGCGAAGAGCCGGTCCAGGACCACGATTCCAACGGCTGGCCACAGTCGGGCCGCAACCGCGCCGTGCGGCTGCTGCGCAAGGCCGTGGCGGTCCACATCGCGGGCGACCAGCACCTCGGCAGCACCGTCCAATACGGCGTGGAAGACTGGAACGATAGCAGCTGGGCCATCTGCGTTCCGTCGGTGGCCAACATCTTCCCGCGCCGCTGGTTCCCTACTCAGGAGGGTCGCAACCGCAAGGAGGGCGCTCCCCGCAATACCGGCGAATTCCACGACGGCTTTGGCAACAAGGTCACCATCCACGCCCTCTCCAACCCGCACACCAACGGCATCGAGCCCACGGCCCTGAACCACCGGGCACCCGGCTACGGGATCATCAAGTTCAAGCGCGACGACCGGAGCATCGAATTTGCCAATTGGCCCCGCTGGGTCGAAGCGTCTGAGGAAGGGGCCCAACCGTATCCAGGCTGGCCAATTCGCATCAAGCAGAGCCAGAGCGGCCTGCCCAAGGGCTACACTCTACCTCCGATCGACGCCCAAGGGGCTGTGGACCCGGTGGTGCAGGTGATTGATGAATCGAACGGCGAGATCGTCTACACGCTACGGATCCAAGGCAGCGAATTCACCCCGACGGTGCGCCAGCCAGGCGGCTACACCGTCCGAGTAATCCACCCCGAATCGGGTGAGGTGTCCGAATCGAAGGGATTACAGGCCGAGGCGCAATAAGGCGACGTATAGCTTCATCTGATGCCCTTGACGCAACACTGCTGAAGTGAGCAGTCATTTCGTGGTCAATCAATCAAGTTAGGCCCTATTTGTCCGGGAAGGCTTCCACCGTGTCGGCCGACGGCGATACTCTCCGACCGAACGTCTGTGTCCCGTCACGTGGAGTTTCGAGAAGATGGAGGACCACTCGGGACGCATCCATGGGGGGGCTGGGTGTGGATCGGGTCCCCGGCTCAGCAGCGTTGACCGTGTACACGGGTTTCGGGCCACCGCGACTTCCTGGATTGCAGTAGATCCGGGGCGGACACGCTGCGGGTGAACCCCGTGAACGCGTCGCAGCTAATCCCATCGTTTCCTGTAGTAGCTGATGAACTCGGGGCCGTCCAATTCGCGCGTCGAGTTGTTGGCCCGGACATAACTGACTTCTCTGCCTTCACCAGCCAGACAGGATCGGGCGATTGATCAATCTCGACGACGCAGATTTCCAGGCCCTTGACCGTCTCGATTCTGATGTGAGTGCAGGTCGCTGCGGACGAACCGAACTCTTCGCCGATGCGGTCGGTGAGGTGCCTCACGTATTGCTCTGAATTCCACCGCCTCATTTCAAGGTCTGGCTGAATTCCGAGCGGGGTGGCGTTGTCGTCCACCCCAATGAACAAAAAGCCGCCTCTCGCATTCAGGAACCCGGCGACCGGCTTGAGGACAGATGCCTCGAAGATGACCTCTTGCGGGATATTGGGATTCGCGTAGCTGTAGAAGGCCGAGGATTTGAACTCCTGGCGCTCACTCTCCTCGCCGCTGAGAAGCGCTTCGCGGGCCTTCTTTGCCGCGAGCACCTCGGACGTGATTACGCCGACCGGGATCGCCACGACCGCATACCCCAGAATCACGAGAACGGACGTTAGGATCTGGCCGGGTACTGTCGCCGGGATCAGGCTTCCATGCCCGACGGTTGTCATCGTGATGATTGCCCAGTAGGTGCTTGCTGGAATGCTGGTGAATCCGTTCTCGGGTCCCTCTACGAGAAACATCAGCGATCCCGCGACTACCGAAATCAGAAGGACACCGATCACAAAGGCCCCGATCTTGTAGCGAGTAGCCTCCAGCGCATTGCCTATCGTCATGGCCGCTCGCGAGAACCGCCCCAATGACACGATGCGGAAGATTCGAAGCATCCGCAGCACGCGCAGCACCGCGAAGGTGTTCGCACCCGGGAACACGAACGCAAGCCAGGTGGGCGCGATCGAGACGAGGTCCACCAGACCGAAGCCTCCAAATGCATATCGGGACGGCCTCGGATGGCAGAAGAGCCGCAGCAGGTACTCCACACTGAAGGTCACCGTGAAGGCAATCTCCGCTATCCGCAGTCGATCGGACTACGCGGACCCGATGTCGGCCACGGATTCCAGCATGACGACACTGACGCTGACCAAACTGGCGGCTAGCAGCCACAGGTCAAGAGTTCTCGCAGCGCGACCGCTGCCAAAGAGGACATCGAACAGTCGTTCCCGAAGGCGCTTCAACTTAACTCCTCCACAACGAGCGTCATGGCGCCGACCGGCGATGTTAGGCAGCGCCTCTGACCTGAAGTTCGCGAGTGGGAATCCCCCTGAAATCGGTGGTATTTGACCCGTCCAAACGGATGCCCCGGAAGGTGCCTACTTGGCCCGCAGGCGCTGCCTGAGCGCCTGCAAGCGGCTGCCCAGTTCCTTTTGGGCCACAGCAAAGCCCTTTGCGGTAACGTTGCCGCCGGAGCAATAGTCCAGGACGACGGCTTCAGCGGCGCAGAACTCCGCGCACACATCAGCCACTTGTCCGGCGATCTCGCCGGGGATGTTGGTCACGCCGTTCTGGTCGGCGTGGATCAGGTCGCCGGGATAGATCGCCAGCCCGCCGACGTGTACCGGGACGTTGAACTCCAGCAACTGCGGGTATCCGTGCGAACTGATGACGCCATCCGAGAAAGAAGGCAAGCCCACCGCGCGCACCTGGTCCAGATCGCGAGCGGCACCGCTGGTGATCAGACCGACAACTCCGAACGACTTATAGGTGGCCGCCATGACTTCGCCGAACGTGGCGGACTTGGTCGGCGAGTCTAGGTCTTGGATCACCACCAGCGGCGGGTCCGGGACCTCTCCGAAGCGGGCTACTTGATCGGCCAGGCTGCCGTAGGCCCCGCCCGCCCACGGCTTGACGGCGGAGCGGAAGGTGGCAGTGGAGGCATACCCGCAGATCGGCCCCATCTCGGGAAAACAGGCCTTGATTCGGTCATCCATGTATCCGTCCGTCTGGGGGCGGACGCCGAATAACTCGATTACGTTGCAGACCGTAGGGGTGTCGAACTGGCAGAGCTTGCTCAGCACTTCGCCCGAAAGCTGGGGTGCGGACATAACGTCCATGGTATTGCACGGGCCTCAGGCGGCTAGAAGTGGACCGGCTGTGTGAAGGCGCCGTTGCCAGCGGAATCCCAAGCCGCGAAGCGGACCCACTTCTTGCCGCTGGCGTTGAACTCGAGCCGAAACTGCTTGCTCCCGAAGGCCTCTAACTCTGTGGTGGGCTGTACGCGGCGGCCGATCTTGTCGCCGTCGCCCCACACGATCTCCACGAACTCGAGCGGAAACGTCCATTCCACCTGTGCCACGACCGCCTTGCGCTCCTCGTGGCCCTCGATTTCGAAGGTGGGAATTAACACCTCACCCGTGGAGACGAAAAAGTCGCCGCGACGCATGGCCTCAGTGATGGGACTCCAGTCATCGTCGAAGGCGGGCAAGCTGTCGAGGCGGACATAGTTCACCGAAAGTTGCGGATAGATCTCGTCAGACGGGAACTTGGTGTAGGTGTCGCCCTCTGCGATCAGGTACTTCGGGCCTGCCCAGTTGTTCATGTCGTCGAGCGTGCCGAAGCAGCGCCCCTCGCAGATCCTCGCCTGAGACAGGTCAGCGGGCAAGGTCTGGAACGCGCCACCAAGGTAGCGGTCGCTCCGGAAGTGAGGCGCCTCACGGACAGCGTCGGGATAGAAGGTCGAGCCCTTGGTGCGCGGGTGGGCCTGCCACATCAAGGCACGTTCGGACTGCATCAGCGACAGCATCTCCTCTGCCGAACCGACGCGGTAGACCGTGCCGTAGCGGTCATGGCTGGCGCGATACGGCGCGTCGGCCGCTCGCACCTTGGACCAGTAGACGGGCCGAGGGAAGACGAGGGTGTAGTGCCCGCCGAGGTGAGCGTTGGGCTCTTCGCCGGGCACGAGCAGGAAGTCGGCATCCGAATGGCGGCGGCAGGCTTCGAAGTATTGGTGCTGCTCGCGAAAGCGGATCTCTCCGGGATCGTCGGGATGGCCATCGCCGTGAAAGTCCGACATCATCGCGATGTTGATGCCAAGGCCGCGGAACGCTGTAATCCACGGTGGCCGCAAATCGAGGGAGCCGGCATCGACGAGTTGCTCGTGGAAGTGCGTGTGGAAATGGCTGACCGCGACTTGGTAACCTTCGAGGCGCTTGTACCTGTCGCCGTGGGTGTAGGCCAGAACTTCCTGTAGCGTGGCTTCGGCGTTGCCGGCACCGAGGTGGTAGTAGACCGCCATGCGCTGCATGGTGCCGGCGGGCGCGTTGTACAGCGCGAAGTTGCCCTCGGCGAAGCGCCACGACTGGCGGACGCGCTTATTCCAGATCTCTTCGGACGCGCCCCACGGTCGGTACATCTCCTCGCGCTCGCCTTGGCGGACGCCTACGTCGAAGCGGCCAGCGGGTAGCTGGCGGTACCAAACATAGCCGAGATTCATCTCGATCTCGCGGGCGAAAAAGAACTTGTGGGAGGGCGGAAACACCGCCAGCGAACCACGGTTCTGCTCGAGCAGGAGCACGCGGTTCCTTGCCCGCAGCGGCACCGGGTCGTCATGCACTCCGCCACCGAAGCGGTAATGCTGCCAGTCGCGGGTGACATCGCGCCAGCGCAGGCGTTGATAGTCGTCTGTCCGTAGCCCGCTCAAGCCGGCCCGGTAGACATAGGCCACGGACGGCTTGGCAGTGGCCGCGATCGCTTCTTGCCGCACTAGGCTGGCGCCGCGATAGACCGTGAACCGCAGGCTGCCCTCGAACGACCCCAGTTGCAGGCCGTCGAAGGTGACTTCCAGCCGGATGCCATCGCGCCGCACACGGCAGGAACTGACGTCATAGCGCACGCTGGACCGCGTGACTTCGCTGGGGTCACGTGGGAGTCCGGGGTTGACTCCTTCCAGTCCGGGCACGTTCAGGGGGGCGTCCCAGAACACCTTCCACTTCTCGCTCTCGACGACGTCTGGCGTGGCTTCGCGACCCAGATCCGCCATGGGGTTGAGCTGCTGCTGTGAGATTCGGCGCTGGCCCTCGGCGACATAGAACTCTGGCCGGGCATCCTGGGCTAGAGGAGCCCAGTGCCCTGCCCGTGATAGGGCGGCCAATTGCCGGACAACGGGCTGGCCCTCGTCGACGCCAAATGTCGCCCGGAGCCGGTTTGCATCGGCACCAGACCACTCGACGAACAGGTCTCCGTCCAACATTTCCGCGCGGAGCCCGTCGGCGGGTTCGTAGTCAGTCAGGTCGCATTGCAACGGCCCTGCCGAAAGCGCCGCCGATGCCGCCAGCAGGAAGACTCCAGCGGCCCGTAGGAGAGGGCAGATCCGAGTTGGATGCTCAGCGCGAATATGCCGGACAGTGGGTCGTTCCATGCCACATAGTATGACTGAGGTGTCGCAAACTCGGAGTGGCGTTGGAGCGTAGTTCTTCTTCGAAGAATCATGCCCCTCACCGCATCCCCTGCCCCTTCAAACGCAGACCCTGGCATTCTTGCAGACAGCGGATGATCTCGAGGAGATTACTGGCTTGAGTAACGCCATGGGGCCGAGCATCCGCATCAGACTCAATGCAATATAGGCGCGAGGAACTGGCCTTGGTACTGACCTCGCAGGGTCTGGTCACTCGCTCCGGATCGTGTCCAGTCCACGCTCCCGCGCTGGCCGTGCGGGCAGTTTCGGGTTTCTCAGATCAGTTGCTCGCCCCACGGTCCGGTGACCGCGAATGTGATCCCTGGCGTCTGCACGTTGAAGAAGAGCCAGTTTCCGTCAGGGCTGAACGTGGCCCCGGCGAATTCCCGGTCGAGGAAGTCTCCCTCCAGACCGTTGCGCTCGCCGTCAAGGATCACATTGTTCTTGGCGAACGGAAAAATCTCGCCGTCTGCAGTCAGGCCCCTAACGTGATCCTCCCCGTCCCCGTCCTCGCACAGAACCAGGCCTCCACGGGGGCTCACGCAAATGTTGTCCGGCATGTCGAGCACCTCGGCGCCCGGAGATTCATACAGGAGACGGATCCTCGCCTCGCCCGGATCGTATTCCCAGACTTGCCCGGCCTCGGCATCGCCGCCGTTGGTCGAAACCACGTAGATTCTGCCATTACCGCTCCAAGTGCCTTCCAGGCGGGCGAAAGTGGCCGCCCCATTCCGGATGCCTTGGGAATAGACGCTGCTGGTGTCGATCGGATCCGGATCCGGGTTTTCGATCGGCACCCAGTTGACCGGCTCCCAGTGCCCAGCGCGCTGGCCGGTCCTAGTGTCCGCTCCCGGTCGATTCGACAGCGCCAGCATCTCCAGCTGCCCGCCCGCAGCGAGTCGGCCCGCCTCATGCGGCAGGAACCGGTACAGGCCGGCAGCGGCCCGGTCTTCCGTCTCGTAAACGATCCCGGATTCCGGGTCGACCGAGACCGCCTCGTGCACGAAGCGTCCCATGGCCCGGTAAGGCTCCGCCCGGGCTGTCCCGTCGACCGGAACCTCGAAGATGTAGCCGTGCGGAAGCGTGTAGCCGTTCTCGTCCCCCGGGCCTTCCACGGTCTCCTCGCACGACAGCCAGGTGCCCCAAGGAGTGGGGCCACCGGCGCAGTTCACTGCCGTGCCCGCGAGGCTCGGCCAGGCCGCGACCACAGTGCCCGACGATGTGTCGAACTCGATCGTCGTTGTGCCGCCTCCTGCTCGGCCGTCGTACACAGGATCGCCAGAAAAGGCCGTGCCAGCCCGGATCTCGTGGTTTCGCACGAGGCGGACCCGGCCCCCTTCCGCCTCGAAGGCAGCCATCCCGTCATGGGCGCCCGGCGTCGGGGACCCATCGTCCAGTCGATCGCCCTTCCAGCCGAACGTGAGATATCGAAAACCCGCCGGGAGGTGCAGCAGCGGAAGCCCGGTGGTCTCGTCCCGAACCGGCTCGAGCGGGCCATAGCCGACGCTATTCGGTTCCCTCGCCGAGCGGATTGCTCCCTTGTCGTTTTGATCTGTGCTCCGGCACGCAAGGGCTTGGAACGAGGCCGCAGCGACCGCACCACCGCTAACTGCGAGAAACCGGCGTCTATACAACTGGTGAGCTGTCATTCCACGAGTTTACAGCTTGAACTCGGACATTTCAGCTCGTTTTCTGATCTGTCGGCGCTTGCGCGCTGGGCCGCCTTGGCGTCCTCGTTCGCCTACTTACCGCCAGCTTGCGGTGCCGACCGCGGGCACACTGAATTCCAGCGTCTGCCGAACCGGTCACCGCTGATCAACCAAATTCTCGTACCAGACCACATTGTTGGAATTCTGGCCGGCGACGAGCACGTCTAGATCGCCATCAACATCCATATCCACCAACCGGATGTCGTAAGCAGCTTGGTCGGTGTGGATGACTCGTTTGGCGAAACCACCGTCGCCGTCATTCTCGTACCAAGCGACCACGTAGCTTTCCTTGCCGCAAGTCACGCCGTCAATGTCTCCATCGCCATCGATGTCGCCGATCGCGAGATCATGTGGCCCCACCATCTCGGGGTCGATCTCATGCAGCGCGAAATCCGGGCCTTCGAACCAGAGCACTCCCTTGCCGTGGCCTCGGGTTGCAAAGATGTCCATCACGCCATCGCCGTTGAGATCCGCGGGCAACGCGTTGGTGGCTCCGGTCTGGTTGACCGCGATGGTGCGCTTGAGCCACGGGGTGGAGCCGTCTGCGGGCTGCTTCCACCACGCGAACCAATTCCCTCCCCCGGTGACGGCGTCCTTGCCCGCCGATACAACATCTGCGATGGCATCACCATCCAGATCCCCGATGCCGAGATAGTGGCTCAAGCCCGGCGCGTCCTGGTCAGCCAAGACGTAGCGCGGCCACTCTTCCGCCGAACGGGGGTCCTGGGGCACGCGCCACCAGACCAACGAGTTGGGATACGGATCCTTGGGCTGGGCGCTGTTGCCCGCCAAGTCCTCCCGGCCGTCGCCATCGATGTCGCCCTTGATCAGCCCGTGCGTGCCGTTGACATCGGCATCGACGATGCGCATGATCCAGCGGTCCCGCATTGGATCGTCGGGCCGCTCGAGCCAAAACACCGGCCCGGGAGAGTACACCGCCCCGATGTAGTCAGGATCGCCATCGGCATCGACATCCAATACCTCGCTGTGAATCGTGTTGCGCTCTCCGGGGCGAAATGGCCACTTGGCATCAATCACCACCTTTTCCCAAGCCGGGGCTACATAGAGATGCGTCTCGCCGTGAGCATCGACGATGACATCAGGTCGGCCATCGCCGGTAAAGTCGGCGGCCACTGCGGTTTGGCAGGGGAAGCCGGTCGCGATGACATGCCGTGTCCATTGGCTAGCGGTGCTAGGCAAAGCGGCGGCCATGGTCATGCTGAACAGCAGGTAGAGCGGGATTCTCATGATGTTCTCCTATGCGACGGCAAGAGTCTCAGCGCATAGTGTCCCAATTGTGGAGCCGGAATGCAGGTTCACCGCTTGTCATGGGCTCGGTGGGACGGCCGCCGAGCGTGACAATGCCGTTGGAAGAAGCCTCATAGACTGGGCGCTGCGCTGCTTGCTGCTTGACAAGCCACGGATTCTGCTCGGGCGCATTGCATGCAAGTGGAACGCGTCCCGCTGCTTGGTAACTCGGTCGATCGGTATCAGCATTGGTTTCAGCTCGAATTCTCTGGCGGACTTTGGATTGAATCCCAATTCGAGGCCATATGTAGACGCAGGTATGGAATAATCCATGTGGGGATACGGCTGGCCTGAAATGCAGGTTCTTACGAGAGTTCTCTCGATTCTCCTGGTGGCGGCGCTCGGCGGAGTCGCCCAGCAGGCTGATCGACCGCCCGTCCGGGAGGAGTCGATTACTCCCGAGCAATTCCGGCAGGCGCACGCCCCACTGGTGAAGGGTCGGGACGCCGGCGCGGACGCCGCGGCCCTCACTGAACAGGTCGCAGGCAACGTTGAGGTTGCCCACACGGATCCTGCGGTGCGCCGCAACTTTATCGACGACCATGTCTTCGACAAGATCGAACGCGATGGCATTCCGCACGCGCCGCAGGCGGGCGACGCGGAGTTTCTGCGGCGCGTCCAGCTCGACTTGGTCGGACGGATACCCACTCCGTCCGAGGTGCGCTCGTTCGTGGCCGACGAAGATCCCGACAAGCGCTCGGCAAAGATCGAAGAGTTGCTTGGCCGCGAGGCATTCGCCGAGAAGTGGGCCTATTTCTACATGGACCTGTTCCGGGCCAACGGCAAGATGGGCAGGGGGCGCGAGCTATTCCACTACTGGCTGAAGGAAAACCTGCGCTCGGATCGCCCTTACGACGAGTGGGTGCGGGCCATCATTGCCTCGGCGGGCAAGAGCAGCAACGTGCTCGCCGCTTCCAATGTGATCGCGCGCGAACACGTACAGGGTAAAGCGCAGCCGGACGACGGCCACGATTGGGGGATGGTTCACCAGCTCGACACGCACGACGAGCTGACGGTGCTTTACGGGAAGGCGTTTCTCGGCATCAACCTGTCGTGCATCTCGTGCCACGACGGCGTCAACCACCTAGAGGAAGTCAACGTTTACCTCACAGGCAAGACGCGCAACGACTTCCACCGCCAAGCGGCGTTCTTGGGGAATACCCGGTACATGATGTATTGGGAGGACGGCGACGTCAAGGCCAACGAGTTCCTCGTGGATGACCTAGCTCCCGGCTACGACACGCTCGGGGAGAGCATGCTAAGGATTGCTCGCTGGGGGGGCGAGGCGTCGCCGAAGTTCCTGCTCACCGACGAAACACTGCGGGAGGGCGAGAACCCGCGCGATGGCTTCGCCCGCATCGTGACCGGCCACCCGCAGTTCGCCAAGGCTACCGCCAACCTGTTCTGGAAGCAGCTGATGGGGTACGGAATCGTAGAACCCTACGACGAGTTCGACCTAGCGCGCCAAGATCCTGCAAACGTCCCTGAGGGATGGCAGCTCCAGCCCAGCCACCCGGCACTATTGGACGCCATGGCAACAGACTTCCAATCATCCGGCTACAGCCTCAAGCATCTGTTCCGGCGGATCTGCAACTCAAGCGCCTACCAGCTCTCGGCCAGCTTCCCCGGCGACTGGCATCCGAACTACAAGTCCTACTTTGCGAGGAAGTTC
Organism: Bryobacterales bacterium; assembly: GCA_022824585.1. Lineage (GTDB taxonomy): Bacteria > Acidobacteriota > Terriglobia > Bryobacterales > UBA6623 > VXMF01. The sequence goes on from JAJDZN010000324.1 coordinate 33,745, forward strand.
GTGAGGATGCTGACTGCGGAGGAACTGCACGACGCCATCGTGATCTCCACGAGCCGGCCCGGCAAGTTCAAGTTCGGCGATGCAGAAGTGGGCATGGCCATGCAACTCAGCGAGCCGAAGGGCGGGACCGACCTGAAGTACCTGCTGCGAACGTTCGGGCAGTCGACTAGGCGCAACCCGCCCAAGCCACTGAACGGTTCCGTGCGCCAGCCTCTGGCGCTGATGCAATCGCCGATCCTGAGCGAGCGCGTCAAGGCGGACAACGACAGCCGCGTGCAGCGGCTGCTGGACAGCTACAGCGACGACGAGACGGTAGTGGACGAGTTGTTTCTCGCGACACTGGCGCGTTCACCATCGGAGGACGAGAAGCAAGTCGCGCTCGCGGAACTTTCGGCAGACCGCACGCGCGGAGCGGAGAACCTGCAGTGGGCGCTGATCAACAACGTGGAGTTCTTCTTTAACCACTAGGACTGCCAGCGGGGGCCAATCCATGAAGACCGTTGCGGAAACATTCGGGACGAGGCGGGACGCCTTGCGGCTGGGCGGCATTGGCTTGGCGTCCGCTGCCGCGGAGGGATTTCTGCCTAGGCGGGTGTCAGCCGGTTCGAACGTCACGCCGCGCGGCAACGCCCGGAACATCCTGTTCTACGAGATCAACGGCGCGATCAGCCACCTCGAATCCTGGGATTTCAAGGAGACCGCCGGGACCCCGGACGACCTCGCCGTGACCAAGCACCGCGAAGGCCTCTACCTTTCCGAGAAGCTATTTCCAAATTTCAAGCAGCAGATCGACAAGTTCGCGATCCTGCGCACCCTGCTCAGCCACGAAGAGGTGCATTTCCGCGGGCAGACCTATGTGCAGACCGGTAGGCCCCTGAATCTGGCATTCGCCAGCGAGATCCCGGCGATCGGCTCGGTGGTGGCGATGGAGTTGGAACCGCGGCGCGGCCCGCACGACACCTTCCCTACGTACATGTCGTTCAACTTGGAGAAGGCTTTCCCCGGAGCACTCTCCACGGGGTTCCTAGATCCGCGCTTCTCCGTGGTGGACATCAACCCCGAGATCGCTGGGCAGGGCTCGTCCTTAAGCGAAGCGGCCCTGGACTTGGTGGACGAGCGCTGGCAGCTGCTGGCCAAGTTGCGCGAGGCGCAACGCGGGCGTGTGTCTGGCTTCGAGCGCCGCATGGCAAGCTACGAGAACTTCTACGACGCCGCACACCAGTTGCTATCAGACCAGCGCTGGACGGAAGCCTTCGAAATCAGCGCCGCGGATCGCGAGCGCTACGGCGACACTGACGTGGCTACGTCGTGCATCTTGGCTCGTAACATGCTGGCAACCGACGCCGGGACGCGCTACGTGCATATCTGCCATCCCGGCTGGGACCACCACAAGTACATCTGGGACCACTCCAAGGAGACGAATCACTACAAGCTGTGCGCCGAGCTTGATCGGTCCTTCTCGGCGCTGGTCGGGGATCTGGCGACGATGGCGTCGCCAACAAACCCGCACCAGAGCGTCCTCGACGAGACTTTGGTGGTGGCAATGAGCGAATTCGGCCGGACGCCGGGCCCACTCAACAACCTGCAAGGCAGAGATCATTACAACAAGGTCTACCCCGCCCTGTTTGGCGGCGCGGGCGTGCAGCCCGGCCTAATCTTGGGCGAAACCGACGCCGATGGCGCGGAGTGCCTAGACACCGGCTGGCACCGCAAGGAGCAGCCGCGTATCGAGAATGTGGTTGCAACTATGTACTCGGCGCTCGGCATCGACTGGTCCAAGAAAGTCCACGACACCCCGTCGAAGCGCACGTACGCCTATGTGGACGAGCTTGGCGCGCCCGGCTGGATTCCGACCGACGAGATCAGTTCCATCTATGGCTAGGCTCGGGGCATTCGCTCTGCTAGCCATCGCGTCGGCTCTCGCGCAAGATGCGGACATGGTGCGCATCCCGGCCGGGGAGTTCGCGATGGGCCGGTCACATGCCCTTCCCGACGACGGCCTGAAATGGGTGCCCCACATCCTGCGCGACGACCGCCCGGTCCATACCGTGACACTGAGCGGATTCGACATGGACCTGCATGAGGTGACGAATCGCCAGTATGCAGAATTCGTCTCCTCCTCGGGCGGCAAGGTGCGCGTGCCGCACTACTGGCCGGACGGGCAGCCGCCTGAAGGGCGCACGGACGATCCCGTTGCGAACGTCAGGTGGGACGAGGCGGCTGCGTATTGCGAGTGGCGTGGAAAGCGCCTCCCGACCGAGGCCGAGTGGGAGCGCGCATGTCGAGGTGACCTGGAATCTGAGCGATATCCGTGGGGTGACGACGACGCCGATGCAAGCAAGGCGCACTATGACTCGGTAAAGGGGCCCAAGACAGTCTGCAGCTATCCCAAGAACAGTTTCGGATTGTGCGACATGGCGGGCAACGTGTGGGAATGGGTGGCGGATCTCTACGAGAAGGACTACTACAGCCAATCGCCGACCGAGAACCCTACCGGGCCGGCCGACGGCAGGTACCGGATGTTGCGCGGCGGATCCTGGGCTGACGTGCCGAAGTTCCTCACCTGCGCGCAGCGGAGCTACGCGCGGCCCGAAGAGCGGAGTCCGAATATCGGGTTTCGCTGCGTGCGCCCTGCAAACTAGACCTATTGAACGTCGTCAATCGCCAGAATCACGCTATCGCCCGCCAAATGCCTTGCTGGCCACAGCCTGACAGCCTCGTCCGCGCTGGGCAATTCCGCGCCTTCATGACTTGGCGCTGAGAGCGCAGATCGCGTAAAGCCGAGCGCCGACTGCAACGCACAGGGGGACTGCGGAGGGACTCGTTCTCGGCGGGCGCAACGGCCCCGCCTCGAGAGCCCGCGGCCAGCTAGCAATCACTACAGATCTTGTGAATGCGACACATAGGCGACGATTCCACGACGACCACGGGACGCCTCGTTCGACGGATGCCGCGCCTGTGTGGTCGATCCACCACGCTCAAAAATGCAGCTTCATGCCGAATTGCAAGATACGGGGGGAATGCTCGCTGGAAGTCACGCGTCCGGCCCCCGCCCTGCCGACGAGCGTTCCCGGCACCGCCCAGTCAATGTGGTTGAACACGTTGAATGCCTCCAAGCGGATTTCCAGCCGTCTGCGATCAGCCAGTGGCACCAGCTTGAACAGCGAGAAGTCCGTATTGAACACTGGGTCACTCGACAGCACGTTACGGCCGAAATCACCGTACGAGAGACTGGGCACGTCGAACGCAGCGGGATTGTAGTAACGCTCCGCTGTCGGGCGGCCCGGCTGTGGATTTCCCACTAGGTTCGGCCGAGCGTAGTTCCACCATGCCACTGAATTTCCGATGTTCGCCACGTCACCGGGCACGCTGAGGTTGAAAGGCTGGCCGGACCGCCACTGGAGGATCAGATTCGCCTGCCAGTCCCCTAGCAGCCACGCCCCCGGCCCGCGCCTCAAATAACGTTTGCCCTTGCCCAGCGGCAACTCGTACACCGAGTACAAGCTCAGGAAATGCGGGATGTTGTAGCTCGAAACGCTCCGGTTCGAGTCCGGGTCGTGATAGTTCTGCGCTGCCGAGCTGCCGCCGGGGCCGTTCTCGGCTGCGAACCAGCCGCTCGATCCGTTGTCCATCGACTTCGACCATGTGTACGACAGCAGCATCTGGAAGTCTTCGGCGAAGCGCCTCCGTGCCTTCAGCTGCAGCGCGTGGTAGCTCGACTCGCCGATGCTCCGGCTGTAGAACGTGCCGCCGCCGGCGTGCGGGAACGGTCGCCGGGCGTCGACCTCAGGCGGCGTGCCGGGGCCCGGCTCCCTAGCGCTGTTGCCCAGTCCTGAGTACTCGCCGCGACGGTTCGCGCTTCCCACGTACGCCGCCGAAGCCATCAACTGATCCGTCAGCTGCCGTTGCATCTCCACGTGCCACTGGTGCGATAGGGCGTTCTTGCGCTCCGGATCGTTGCTCCACACATCCAGGTCCCACGGACTGGGCGCCGGCAGGACCGCCGGGAAGTTCCCTGCCAGGTCAGAGATGAACTGCGGGGCGTCTTCCAAGCCGTTGGCCTTGCCACTAAAGCCAGACGAGACCGGCCAGGTGCTGACGTTGTGCTGCGTGTACTGACTGTTGCTGGTCAGCGCATCCCAGTACAGTCCGTAACCGCCTCGCAGGACAGTGCTGTCATCAATCCGGTAGGCGGCACCGATGCGCGGCCCCCAATTGTCCCTGACCGGGTTGGGCAGGAAGTTCGGGCGGTCCGCCAAAACAATGCGGTCCCGGTGCGGTACGCCCTCGGGGATGCACGGCGAGCTGCCCGTCTGGCTGCAGTCCGCGGGCATCGACTGCGCCCCGATCAACCAGACCTGGCGGTCGATGTCAATGCCCCCCATCAACCCACCATTCAGAATCGTGGCAGGCTGGCTGTAGTCGAAGCGCACCCCGTAGTTCAGGGTCAGACGCGAGCTGGCGCGCCACTCGTCCTGGGCATACACGGAATAGGTCGGAACGCGAAAGTGGACCGTCCCGTCGTGCGGCAGGAATCCGTCAAAGCTCGACGGCAGTCCCAGCAGCGCTGAGGCCAGCGAGGCTCCCGTCAGGCCCGGATTCTGCGGGTCCCCGGTCACTCTGTCCGCGAAGCGGAAGACCTGGTGCGTGTTGATCTGGAGTCGCTCGACCCCCATCCATTGGCCGCCGAGCTTCAGCGTGTGCGGTCCCGTCATTACGGTTAGGTCACCCGCGACATTGAAGGTGGGATTTCGCCGAGGCGCGGCTCCCCGAATCCCCGAAATACCCCAAGGGCTGGTCAAGGCCACCTGCAACCCCCCGAACCGATCGCTGTCGTGAAAACCCAGCTCGGCCAAGCCGTCAACGCCCTCGACGTGTGTCTGCGCATTAAGTCGGAAGTCCCTGCGCGCGACCCCACCCCGAATGTTCAGCACAAGCGTGGGGCTCAGGACGTGAGTCCAGCCTCCCCCAAAGTTCCTCGCGAGCATCTCGCTCCCGTCACTGGCCTTCTGGCCAATGCGTTCCACCGAATGGCGGGCCAGCTGGCTCCAGCGGCCGAAGACGCTGTGTTTGTCAGAGAACCGATGGTCAACCTTGACCTGCAGTGAATCCGCGTCGTCGGCTGACGACGCGCTATTGATGAAATTCGACACGGGATCGACAAGATTGGGGCGCTCTTCGTATGCCTCGAAGAAACCCTGCATCTGGCGCGAAAGTAGTGGGCCCGGGATGCGGTTGCCCGGGAATCTGGCCCTAACGTAGTTGCCCACAGCATCGACGCTGGTGGAGAGGGGGTCGAAGATGTCCTGGCCGATGACGGAGTTCGAGAAGTCGCCAGCTAGCTCATCCGCAGTCGGGACGCGCCCCAGCGACTGGCTGGGCTTGCGGTATCTCCAAGCCTCGTAGCCGGCGGAGAAGAAGGTCTGGTTGCGGACGATCCTGCCACCGTAGGTCACGCCGAACTGGTTCTGGCGGAACGGAGCAGGTCCGTCGCTGTTGGCGTCCTTGAACGGGTCCCGCGCGTCGAAAGCGCTGTTGCGCACGAAGGAGAACATAGTCCCGCGAAACTCGTTTGTCCCGGACTTCGATGCAAGGCTGATCACCCCGCCAGTGACACCGCCCCATTCCACCTTGTCGGAATGTGCGTGCACGCGCATCGACTCCAGAAGGTCGATGCTCGGCAGGTAACCGTACGTTGTCACTCGGAAGTCGGTGTTGACTATTCCGTCTAGGTAGTAGATCACCGATCTGTTCTGCTGTCCGTGCAACGCCGGCTTGAGCACGCGCGAGCCGGGAATCCCGGTCGGGTCCGCATCGGTGGTCCCCGGACCCTCACCCTGAGCGGTGCTGACGGGAGTGACTCCCGTGGCAGTAGCGAGCAGTTCCGTGAAGTTCCTGCCGTTCAGCGGGAGGTCCCGGATCGCGTTCCCAGGGACCGTCTCGCCGACCTCCGCCGACGCCGTGTCCAGCGATGTCATGTCGGTGACTTGAATCGACTCTGCTACTGCCGCCACCAGCAACGTGACGTCAATGCGCAACTGCTGCTCCGCGTCAAGCGTTACGTCCGGAACGGTCGTGATCATGAAACCGGGGCTTCGAACCGACAGCCGGTACGTGCCTTGCTTGAGAAACGGAATGCTGTAGCGGCCGGTTTCACCCGACTCGGTGCGATGCTGGATTCCTGTTTCCGTGTTCGAGGCTGTGATCCGGGTGTGCGGCACGGTGGATCCGGTCGAGTCCCAGACGATGCCGAAGATCTCGGAAGCACCCAAGAGCTCTGGCCCCACCGCTAGCCAGAGCGCCAAAGACAAAGCGTGCTTGCAGACTCGCTTCATGTCTGGATGCTGATCTCTACTTACCGTCGCGTTCCCCGATCGAGTAGCGCTGCGGGCGCCGGGTGGGTACTCGCAGCAAACGTATCCGCGATCCGGGCAATCTGCGGCCCGAGCGTTCGGGAGGTTCCCAGCAGCCTCCGGAGCGTGTCGTCGATATCCTCGACATCCGCAGAATCGTCGCGGCCGGCCGCGCTGGCCGGGGTGTCGGTCACATCCAAGCGGACCGTTAGCAATGCGAGAGTGTCCCTGTGGATGCTGCTCGCAGCCTCGAACAGGGAGAGAAAAGCCTCGGGCCAAGAACTCGCAGGCACCGCACTCCTCGAAGCCGCTTCCGGCGCTCGCTCTCGCGCGCCCCTCGCGTTCGCAATCGCACTCAAGACGGGCACTGTCCAGTCCGCGCTCGCTGCTGCCGAAGTCCCGAGGCTATGGAGATGGTCCCGGTACATCCCCCGCACCAAGTCCGCCGCTTCGGGCGGGAGAGTCTCTCCATCGCCGGATCCGTAGCGTTCGGCGAGCCTTCTCAGGGCCCAAGCGCACCGCATCAGGTCTTCGGCACGTTCAACCGCCTCCTCCGCGAACGCACTGAGATCCTGCTCCAGCGAATCTGCCGACTTGAGGGGGTCGGCCGCACGGAAATAGGCGGTCAGGTCGGAGGCGAGCACCAGACCACGTAACGGAGCGCTAGGGGCGCTTGACCGGCCTGCTTCGAGGCTAGGCGGGGCCAATGGAATCTCATCGAAATCAGGTCGGTAGCCGCCGTCCCTGACCGCCTCGTGTCGAGTTCGGATATCCACTCGCACAGCGTCGAGTCCCTCCGAGCGTTCCAGCGCAGCCAGGATCGCCTTCTTCATGTCGGCGGTACCGACGATTCCCCGCAACGCGGGTATGCCGTCGGCACCGCGCACCACCTCGACCGGCTCGCTTAGGCAGGCGCCAGCCCCGTGCACTGCGTGCCGCAGCCGCGCCTCAACCACTTGGGGATTCGGACGATCTGGTGCTGGCTCCGATCGCGGTTGGGTGGCGGGCGCGGACCGGTCCCGCAAGGCGCCTTGGGAGGGGATCCGGGCTTCGAACACCGACGCGTCAAGATGGGAGGCAGCGATCAAGCGCACCTCGTTCTGGACGAGCTTGAAAGTTGACTCGCCTTGCGGGCTCCGGAAGTGAATCTGCAGCCAATGAGGTTCATAGGACTCGGCATCCAGCGCCAGCGTGACTTCCGCGCGCAGGCCGCCTTGCTGCTTTTGCGCCACTACGAAGACCACGCCTCCAGACCGTTCGAGCCGCACGGTCGCATCGTCCGAGGCCAGCAGGGCGAAGTCGCGGGAGACGCGCAGCGGATGCCAGCGCCTGGCTTCCAGCCATCGCGCGAATCCGCTCGCCAACCGGTCGCAATCAATGTCGTATCCCATCGACGCAAGCAGGGTGGGCGGACGCTCTGGGACGGTTCGATCGACCCGGGTCAGAGCGTCTCCTGCAACTCGGTCGTAGGCGACAGCCGGCACATCTGCCTCCCGCCGCCAGACGGCGTGGCGAAGCGATCCGTTCGGATCCCGCAACTGTGACGCATAGCCTCCGCTGCTGGGATCCGTCCAAATGACGAGTTGATGCTTGCGCGTAACCGAAACCGGCTCCAACTGGGCGATCTCGACTTCGTACGTGGCCATCGACGGCCGTGTGCTGGAAACAGAGATGGATTCCTGAGCTCGGTCTAGGACTTGCTCGGCAGTAAGCGCGGGCTCGTCCCATCCAAAGTAGAGCGCGACGGCCCCGCCGATCAGGAGGATGGCAACTGCCGCCACTAAGGCGATCCTGGCCAGGGTTCCGCCGGCCGGCATCGGATACTGCCACGCGCCGCGGGTGGCTTCGTACGCCTCCACTTGCCCCCGCAAGCGAGCGAGAGCGGCGGCCTGCCTCAGCGGAGGCAGGGGCAGCTCGACCTCCAACGCCCGCTCGACATCGGCGAAGTCCTGGGAGAGTTCGTCGGCTCGCAGAGCGCAGTCGGTACATCTCTGCAGATGCAGTTCGACGTCGCGCGCGGCCCGGGGACCCAGTTCCCCCGCGAGATAGTCGAGGAGCACCTGTTCCTCAGGGCAGCCCGATGGGAAATTCGACTTCACGACGCGGCCCGCTCCCCTACGGAATTCAGGATGCTTTCCGCCCTGGCCGCGCGCATCTTGCGCATTGCCCGCAGAAGCAGAGTCCCGACCGAGTTGCTGCTGATCCCGAGCTGGGACGCGATTTCGCGGTATCTCAGGCCCTGGGCCCGCAGGAGTATGACGTCACGCTCGCGCGGGCTCAGCCGCGAAAGGAATCCCTCCAAATGCGGGCGGGAGCTGTCCTGGTAGCCACCCAACGCGTCTGCCGGCAGGGGAAGCGCCTCGAGCTCGGCCCGCGGCATGGCTCGCTCCACCTGCTGCTGGGTCTTGCGCCAGACCCTGCAGCTCATGTTGTGGACAGTCCTCATGAGCCAGGGGAGGGGCTCACGGATCCGATCCCCTTCCCTCAATCGGACATACAGCGCCCCGAAGGCCTCTTGCACCAAGTCTTCTGCCAGGTCGAATGACCCGCATCTGTGTGCCGCATACCGAACGGTGGCTGAGTAGCTCGACGTGAATAGCTCGGTGACTATCCGTTCGGCGTCTTCGCGATCCATGTCGGCCCTGCCGAAGCCTGGGAACTGCGTTCCAATGTTCTTCGGACTTCGCCTTCGGCGCTCATTGTAAGGCAGGCTAGCACTCGCGCGCGCCAGTACAGGAACACATGCCCGAGTTCCTGACCGACGATTGCCACCAGCCGCCCCATCCCTGTCCGAGCGGGCAGAGAGCGAGGCCCGTCGGGCATCGCCGGGTCCTTGACTGGCAAGCACTGAGCGATACATAGCGAACGCAGTTCCCACAGCGGCACGTAGTCACTTCTTGGTGCGCACGCACCGGAGACCCACGTGACGGTATGCGGCATCCGGCCAGTCTCGGAACCTTGCGGAGAACCTGACGAACCACATGTACCTGTACCATGATCCGCCCCGCATCACGCGGAATGCTCCTTCAGTCGGTCCGCGCGGGTCAGAGTCCGGGCTTGCGCTGTAGAAGTCGGCGCCGTATCTGTCGCTGCACCACTCCCAGACGTTTCCGAGCATGTCGTGGATCCCCCAGGCATTCGGTCGCTTGGTGCCGACTTCATGGGTCCGGTCCGCCGAATTCGCTCCGTGCCAGGCAATGTCATCGAGTGCCTCTAGCGGCGGGCCGGAATACCCGGCTCGGGCGGCGTACTCCCATTCGGCCTCAGTGGGCAGCCTGTACTGGTAGGGGTCTCTGGCTCGATTCAGCTTCGCAATGAATCGGCGAGCCTCGTTCCAGCTGACGCGTTCTACCGGCAGCTCCGGGCCACGGAAACGGCTCGGATTGGCACCCATGACCTTGGTCCACTGCGCCTGGGTGATCTCGTACTTGCCGATCTCAAACCCCCTGCTGATCGTTACAGAATGTGCGGGCCTCTCGTCCTCGCCACAGTCGGCATCCTGGGAGCGGCAGCCCATGAGGAACTCCCCAGGCTCGACTGCGATGAACTCGATTCGTTGCTCCCCATGGACGCGAATTCCGCTTCCGACCGAGATCACAAGCATCAGCAGGAGGGAGTTGCAAGGCCCCGCAAGGGCTAGATTCCGTGTCATGGCTTACTAGTCCCGAAGCCCAAGAATCCAGTTGCTGACGAGGAACGCTCCAGATCCGCTGCGAATCCTGCATGGATAGGCAAGCCACCACCAAGAAGTCGGACTCTCCTTGAGCACCAGACCTCGCTGCGTGCTGCGGTCCCGAAGCGCGCTGACGGGCAGCAACGGCTCAAAGAATCGGTCATCGGCGTCTCTGTACAGGGAGAGCAGCCGTTCGAACGCCGCGGCTTCGGTCCTTGGCGAGTGCTGGGCCCGGCAGAGTCGGTTCACCGCCGGGGCGACATCTGAGGCCGAATCGGCGAGTCCGAGCTGAATGAAGTGCGGAGCGGCCCGGGCTTCGACCGCACGCCGGACGGCACCGTCGTCAGAGTGCTGGGCCAGCCCGCGCGCGACTGTGTCGCTGAAGTAGATCACGCCTTCCGGCCTGACCAGATCGACCATGAGCTGCACGTGGTCATCAACGGCGACTTCGACGAGCCGGCGATAGAAGTCGTCGGACCTTTCCCAGGTCTGGATCGCAACGCCGAAGCGATCATCGACGGCCTGCGCCGCAAAGCTGAACGGGTACCTCGGTATCTCCGACAACAACAGCGACGACACCACGAGATCCGATGGCGGCAAGTCCGGAGGTTCCCGGGCCTGCAGGCCGTCGAGAATCCGCCCGAGACGTTGGAACGATTCAGCCGCCGAAGAGCTGCTTTCGACGGCCCGCGCGGTGCTTTCGATCAGCCCACTGGCGAAGGACGTCACGTCGACGATCTTCAAGTCCACCCTTGAGCGCAGGTGCCGTGGTATTTGGCGGAGGCTGCGCAGCATGCTGGGTCCGTCCAGGTCGACAAGAACCAGCCGATCGAAGCGACCGGCGAGTTCTGCCAGCGGAAGCTCACTGCCGGCGCCCGCGCCCAAGACTGTGGCGACCTCCCTACGAGCGGCAAGGTTGGCGGCGTGCAAGATGCGCTCCCGGCTTCTCTCAAGGTGCGATCGCCAGTACAGGCGGGTTTCCGGTGCGGTTCTTCGAACAATCTCTCCGGAAGTCCCAAAGAACTCTTCGAGCCCTTGGCCAGAAACCGGTGCCAGCAGCGCGGGAGAAACCAGCAGCCCCAGCAACGCGGTCCCGGCTGCGACGGCTGACCGTGGTCTTCGCCTCTCGCGCAAGGCCAATCTCGGCCGCCACGACGGGAATGCTCCCGACGCATCCTGACATGCCGGATCGAGTCTCGCCAGTATAGTGATGGTCAATCGCATTGGAGCTCGGGAACACTCTCGTCGTGCCGAGGGGCCGACGGTGCCCGCGGGGGTCGCCGCGGCGTCGCGACGCGCGCCCCGAGTCTGCCGCGTCCGGCATTGCGGGAACCGCCGGCCTGAGGTCAGAAGTGCAGTTTGATGCCGAACTGGAGAATCCGGGGAGCGTGCGCCGTGGAAGACACGCGACCGGCCCCCGGCCGGCCCACCAGCGTTCCCGGTGCCGCCCAGTCGATATGGTTGAACACGTTGAACGCCTCCAGCCGGATCTCCAGCCTCCTACGGTCCGCGAGCGGCACGATCTTGAACAGCGAGAAGTCCGCATTGAACACCGGGTCGCTGCTCAGTACATTCCTGCCGAAGTTGCCGTATGCCAGGCTCGGCACATCGAACGCTGCCGGATTGAAGAACTGCTCGGTCGTCGGGCTCGCTAGCCGCGGATCGCCAACCAAGTTCGGCCGGGCGTAGTTCCACCACGCTACCGCGTTGCCGATGTTCGCCACGTCCCCGGGCACTTCCAGGTTGTACGGTTGCCCGGACCGCCATTGCAGGATTAGATTGGTTTGCCAATCGCCCAGCAACCATGCCGCCGGGCCCGTGCTCAAGAGCCGCTTGCCCTTTCCCAGCGGCAGCTCGTACACCGAGTAGAAGCTCAGGAAATGCGGGATGTTGTAGCTCGACACGCTCCGGTTCGACGCCGGATCGTGATAGTTCTGGGCCGCGGAGCTGCCGCCGGGCCCGTTCTCGGCCGCGAACCAGCCGCTCGACCCGTTGTCCATCGACTTCGACCACGTGTACGACAGCAGCATCTGGAAGCCTTCGGCGAAGCGCCTGCGGGCCTTCAGTTGCAGCGCGTGGTAGCTCGATTCACCGATGCTCCGGCTGTAGAAGGTCCCCCCGCCGGCCTGCGGAAACGGCCGCCGCGCGTTCACCTCGTCTGGCGTACCGGGCCCTGGGGTCGTCGCGCTGTTGCCCAGCCCCGCGTATTCGCCGCGCCGGTTCACGCTTCCCACGTACGCCACCGAAGCCATCATCTGGTCCGTCATCTGCCGCTGCAGTTCCGCGTGCCACTGGTGCGACAGAGCGTTCTTACGCGCTGGGTCGTTGCTCCATGTGTCAAGCACCCAGGGACTCGCCGCGGGCAAGGTAGCCGGGAAGTTGCCCTCTAGGTCGGAAATGAACTGCGCGGTATCTCCCAAGTCGTTGGCCTTGCCACTGAAGCCGGTCGAGACCGGCCAGGTGTTGATGTTGTGCTGCGTGTACTGGCTGTTGCTGGTCAGCGCGTCCCAGTACAACCCGTACCCGCCCCGCAAGACCGTGCTGTCGTCGACACGGTAGGCCACGCCGACGCGAGGCCCCCAGTTGTCCCGGACCGGGTTGGGCAGAAAGTTGGTCGGGTTCGCCAGCACGATGCGGTCTCGGTGGGGCACGTCGTCGGGAATGCACGGCGCCCGGCCGGTCTGGCTACAGTCGCCGGGCATCGACGCCGCCCCGACCAGCCACGCCTGCCGGTCGATGTCGATGCCGCCCATCATCCCGTCGTTGAGGATCGTGGCGGGCTGGCTGTAGTCGAATCGCACGCCGTAGTTCAGTGTCAGTCGCGGGCTGGCGCGCCACTCGTCCTGCACGTATGCGGAGTAGGTAGGGACCCGGAAGTGGATCGTGCCGTCGTCGGGCAAGAAACCTTCGAAACTCGATGGAAGGCCGAGCAGCGCCGAGGCCAGCGAAGCGCCTGTGACACCAGGATTCTGAGGATCTCCCGTCACTTGGTCGCCGAAGCGAAAGACCTGGAAGGTATTGCCCTGCAGCCGCTCAACGGCCATCCACTGGCCGCCGAACTTGAGCGTGTGGCCACCTCGCACCACTGTGAGGTCGCCGGCGAGATTGAAGGTCGGGTTCTCCCTCGGAGCGGCACCCCGAAATCCTGAGGTCCCCCAGGGGTTGGTCAAGGCGATCTGCAGTCCTGCGAACCTCTCCGCATCCTGAAACCCTAGCTGGGCCAACCCCGCCACACCGGACACGTGGTCCTGGATCGAGGATATGTCCCGTCGCGCGAGACCTCCCCGAACGCTGAGAATGACTGTGGGCGCGAACGTGTGGATCCATCCGCCCCCCGCGTTGTGGGACCGCGTCTGGGCTCCCGTGACGAGCTTCTGCCCCCGTGGCGTCGTCGAATCGCGGCTCAGGTACGTCCAGCGGCCGAACACGCTGTCCGTCGGCGAGAGCAGATGGTCGATCTTCACCTGGAAAGTGCCAGCGTCGTCCGCTGACGAGACACTGTTGATGAAGTTGAATACGGGATCAGTCAGATTGGGGCGCTCCTCGAATGTGTCGAAGAAGCCCGTCATTTGGCTGGACAGCAACTGCTGGGGGATGCGATTCCCGGGAAACTGCTCGCGGTGGTGGTTGCCGTCCTCGTCCAAGCGGGTCGTGAACGGATCGAAGATCGGTTGGCCGATGATCGAGTTGGAAAAGTCACCCGCCAGTTCGTCAGACGTGGGTACCCGCCCCTGCGACTGGGTTGGCTTGCGGTAGCGCCAGGCTTCATACCCCCCCGAGAAGAAAGTCCTGTTGCGGACGACGGGACCGCCATAGGTCACTCCGAACTGGTTCTGCCGGAACGGTGCCGGCCCGTCGCTGGTGGCGTCGGTGAAGGGATCACGCGCGTCGAACCTGTCGTTGCGAACAAACCAGAATGCGGAACCGCGAAACTCGTTGGTGCCTGACTTCGACACCAAGTTCACGACGCCACCCATCACCCCGCCCCACTCCACCTTGTCGTTGTGAGACTGGACCTTGAATTCCTGGATCAGGTCGACGTTGGGTAGCGTCGCGTAGCCGTGACTTCGGAAATCCATGTTGATGATGCCATCTTGGTAGATGATGAACGAGCGATTTTGCTGCCCGTTGAACGAGGGCTTGACAAAGGTAGAGCCTGGCACTCCGGTATTGGCGCCGTCGTGGCTGTCAATAGTGGAGCCCTGAGCGGTGCTCACCGGCGTTGCCCCAGGAGTGAGGGTCATCAGCTGAGTGAAGTTCCGGCCGTTGAGCGGGAGATCCCTGACGGCAGCCTCGCTGATGACTTCGCCGAGTTCTGCGCTCGACTGCTGCACCATCTCGGCACCGGCGACAACTTCGACGGTTTCCGTCACGACTCCGATTTCGAGCGTGACAGCCTTGGTGACCGTCTGGTTGACTTCGATCGGGAACTCGGGCACTGCGGCGGTCTTAAAGCCAGCAGCGGCCACTTGGATTGCGTAGAGTCCGGGCTGCAGGTTCCGGAAGACAAAGAAACCGCGCTCGTCGGACTCGAGAGAGGTCTCAATTCCGGTCCCGAGGTTTGTGAGCGTCACGTCCGAGCCAGGCACGGCCGCCCCAACAGGGTCGACAACCGAGCCATGCACTTGGCCCGTGGCGGTCTGCCCCGGCAGGTCGATCGCGCCCGGCACCACGACCGCTGCCGCCACCAAAATGATTCGAATCCAATGCGCCTGCGCGCCGCGTGCCATGTTCACGATTCCAACCTCCTCGACTCCGTCTCTCAAATTGCGGGACCGCTGGGAAAGGGCCCTGCAATGAGTTAGTGCCGACAGAGATCCCGTTTAGTGACAAATGAGCCAAGAAAATCCAACCTGGCGGGGCCGCCGGTGCCCGTTCTTAACGGCACAGGCTCTTGGCGTCCCCAGGGTCACGGCGCCTGCTGCCGCTCGAAGCTCCTTGGTGTCCAGACGTCACAGCCCGTGCTCCGACCCGCCGTTGGCTTGAAACGGCTCGGTGTTGGTAACGTTGAGCGGACGACATGACGTGGGTCGGGCCGGCGCGAGAGTCCCATCAGCCCGCATCTCAGATCAGAGCGACTCCCCCCGGCTGCCAGGCCTAGACCGAGGCCAAGTGGGAACGCGCTTGTCGCGGAGACCTGGAATCTGCACGATGTCCGTGGGGCGACGACGACGCCGATGCGAGCAAAACACACTATGACTCGGTAAAGGGGCCCAAGGCAGTCTGCCGCTATCCCAAGAACGGTTTCGGGTTGTGCGACATGGCGGGCAACGCGTGGGAATGGGTGGCGGATCTCTATGAGAAGGACTACTACAGCCAATCGCCGGCCGAGAACCCTACCGGGCCTGCTGATGGCAGGTACCGGATGTTGTGCGGCGGATCCTGGGCTGACGTGCCGAAGTTCCTGACCTGTGCGCAGCGAAGCTATGCACGTCCGGAAGAGCGGAGCCCGAATATTGGGTTTCGTTGCGTGCGCGCTGCAAACTTGAACCATTGGACGTCGTCAATCGCCAGAATCCCTGTGCCGCGCCCACTGCGTTGCCGGCCACAGCTTGGCAGCCCCGGTCCATGCTGGGCGATTTCGCGCCTTGACGACCGGACTCGGTCTCGCCGGGCGCAGCGGCTCCACTCCAACAGCCTGCGGTCAGATCGAAAGAACCGCAGATCTTGTGAACGCTACGACATGGGCGACGGTTCCACGACGGCCAAAGGATGTCTCGTTCGACGGATGCCGCGCCAGCGTGGCCGATCCACCACGCTTAGAAATGCAGCTTCATGCCGAATTGCGAATGGCGGTGCCGGCGGGCCAACATGCTGAGCGGGGACGAGCGAGAGCTGATCGGGCGGGCACTCGCACTATCGTCCTAGGGGATATACAATATAGATTCCCTAGGAGGTGACGTCATGGGCGCAAGCATGCGGATCGGCAAGTGGGGTAGCAGCCTCGCGGTTCGTATTCCGAAGGCCATCGCCGAACAGTGGGACGTTTCGGAAGGCTCGCACATCGAGATGGCGTCCCAAGGCGATCAGGTCATAATGCGCAAGCAGACCTACAACCTAGCCGACTTGTTGGCCGATGTGACGTCAGACAATCTGCACCAGGAGCAAGACTTCGGCGAGAGCCGCGGCAGAGAGCAGTGGTAGAGCAACCCTATGTGCCAGACACTGGTCATATAGTCTGGCTCGACTTCTCCCCACAAGCCGGACATGAGCAGTCCGGGCACCGTCCTGCCTTGGCTCTAAGTCCGTGCAACTACAACGAAGTCACAAGCTTGGCACTCTTTTGCCCGATCACGTCCGCGGTGAAGGGCTACCCGTTCGAGGTGTTGCTTCCCCGGTCTGGCCCGGTTTCCGGGGTGGTCCTTGCCGACCAAGTAAGGAGCCTAGACTGGCGCGCCCGCCGGGCGCGATTCTCGGGTCGAGCCCCGGCACAGCTGGTTCGCGAAGTCAAGGAAAAGATCGAAGTCCTGCTAGGGCGAGACCCGCTGTCCAAGATCTGACCGCGCAGCGAAGGGACAGACTGTCGAGAAGCCAGGATAAGAACCCAAGGAATATTGCTGCTACAGCGCCTCGTCACGTCCGGCGAACCGCACTTGACGATGCATGTTCGGCCCGCAGAGATTGTGACGCACCCGCGAAGTGGCCTGCGTCCCGGCAGTCTCGCGACGCTAGGATGCAGGGCGGGCCGAACGAGGAGCGTCATCGCTTCACTCCTACTGCGTCGGAAAGGCGGAATCAAGTCGTCTCGGTCATCCCGTCCGTGAGGTCAGCAATTCTCCCACGGTTCATTCATGAACTGCAACGGCGACAGGGCCCGTTCCTCGTTCGACCCTCCCTCCGGCGTGAACTGGATTCCGTATTCCTTGCAGACCCGCTCGCATGGCAGATTCACGTACTCTAACAGCGACTGAGTCTCCGCGAAGATATCCTTATCCCACAGGGCTTGAATGATGCTGGATGCACTGGGTCCTTCGAAGTCCTCGTACTGGTTGAAGAGGGCATGCCCCTCGAAATCACGCTCGTAGATTCGCAATCTCATATTCCCATCCAGCCGTTCTTCTTCTCGATGCTACTCAACCCGGAGAGCGCGTAGAGATCTCTCGCGACCCGAGCGCCTTGGGCCGAGAGCTGAGGCACTACCCTACTGATCGTTTGTCACCCAGATCGGCGACGACCACGCGAGTTGGCCGTCCACCTGCTGCACCCTGACGTAGTAGTAGTTCTCGCCGGGGCTCGGCTCGGCGTCGGTGAATTCGAACGACACTTCTTGCCCGAGGTTGTGGCGCGTGTGCACGAACTCCTGGTTCTTGATGATGTCAATCTGGCGGATCGGCAGCGTACCTAGCACGCGCACCCATAGGCGGAATGCACCCGTTACGCTGACGATGTCGCCTTGCAGGTGCTCGCGGTCCCCCGCGCGCAGGCGGTAGTCCAGCACGATGTTGTCCGTGGCGCCGTAGGAGTGGCGCATCCGCATGGCGTCAAGCAGCCCCTCACGGCTTGGGTCTTCTGAGATGGTGCAGGCATAGGAAATGTGCGTCGAAACATGGTCCGAAGCGGCTTGCACGCCCAGCTTGTAGCCCTTTGCCCAAGCGTTCCAGACGAACCCAGCAGGTCGGAAGCCGCCCGGTGCGGAGGTCGGATTGCCGCTGTACGCCGATCGCGGCGCCCCTTCGTATTCGGCTGACACACGATCTCCTTGGTAGATCTCCACCAACGGCTCGACCTCGGGATCGTTGTCCCGCCAGTCGGTCCCCATGTTTGTGGCCGAAGTGTGCGAGATCGCGATGCCGTCATTCTGCTTCAAATACTCGTACAGATCCTTGGTGCCGACCGGTTCCGGATTCTTGAACCGCTCCGTCACCGCCTCAGACGAGAACGGGAAAGGTCGACCCCATTCTTCGCGTGAGATGCGGAACGGACGCACGCCGCGCTTCGCAAAGATGATGTTGCGATGGCCGTGCGGGTACGGGATGCTGCGCTCGTACGCGAATAGCGGGACGAAGCGGCCCGGCACGTGAAAGTTGTCCGCAAACTGCTGCAGCAGGAAATCGTGGTATTCCACGTCTGGCCCGCCGAGATAGTTGTGCTCGGAATTGGCGTAGTAGTCCAAGCTCGCCGCGTCTATGGCGTAACGATACGCCTGCAGCAACGAGCCGTCGTTGTAACCGTCCATTGAGAACTCGGTGTGCCGGTGGGTATCGCCGCGATAGATCTTGTAGGTCTTGCCTTCGGACTTGATCTCGTAGCTGCGAATCCGCTCTAGGTCTTCGCTCTCGTTCGGGTGCAGCGGGTAAACCGTGATCTCCGGCTGCACCCTTGGTCGCAGCCCCTCGCTTCCTTGGCGGCCGGTCGCGGGTATGCGCCCCACATAGATGTCCGCTCGCTCGGCAAGCATCTCCGTCCAATCCCTGTGGTCCGTCGGCCAAGCCGCCACGATTGCTCCGTCTGCAGCCGTGGCGAAACCACTGCGCACATCCATGCGCCCGGTGCTATGAGGGAAGTAGACCGGCCGGCCCCACCTGCCGCCGCTATAGGGGACCCCCCACAACTCCCACAAGGCCCAAAAGTTGTACATGTCCGAGATGATGTCCTTCATGCGCGGGTTGCGGCGGCGGAAAAACACCCATACCCCTCCGTTGCCATCGGCTTGGATGGTGGGCGAGTCACTGCGGTCTCCCTCGAAACCGTCAGGCAGCGCGTCATCGAGGAGGACCGATGCTTCCATCCACTTTTCGCCGTCGAGTACGGCTACGGGCATGCGACGCCATTCGTACAGGCGGGTGCCCTCGTATTCGATACCGAAGCCGTCGTCCTTGCCCCATTGCGTGCCGCTCTCGCTCCAGGTCGCCCACAAGCGATCGTCGGCATCGCACGCGATCGTGACGTGGGCCTCGAACCGTGGCGTATCCGCGAGCGGACGGACGGCTTCCCACGCAGCGCCATCGTGGCGGCGGGTCAAGATGTCATAGTTCCCTTTGTCGTAGGTGTCCCAAGCGACGTAGACCTGCCCCTGGTTATCGGCGGCGATCGCTGGCTCCCAGTCGTTCGCTGCGGATGTCGAGACCCGCTGCTCGGCTGACCACTTCTCGCCATCGTGGCGGCGCGCCAAGATGTCCGACTGGCCGTCGCGAAAACCCTGCCAGACGACCCACAGGTCTCCATCAGAGGTAGCTGCGACGTTGTGATACAGATCTGGCTGAGGCGCGTCGCTGAGCCGCTCGACCTCCGACCACTTGCCTTCGCCATAGTTCCGTGCGTAAAGGTCTCGGTTGCCCTCGACTTGGTCGGACCACACTACCCAGATTCGGCCAGCGCCATCGCGGGCAACCTTGGCTAGGAAGACGTCCCCGGGCTTCTCAGTGACCGTCTGCACCTCGCCCCAAGCGGCGCCATCGTAGTGCCGTAGCTTGACTTCGTTGGCCCAGTCCTTGAATGCCACCCAGACCACCCAAAGCTGACCGTCCGGTCCGGCGGTGACGGAAGCGAAGTCGTTCTCGTGCTCAGCGCCGGAGACCTTCTGCGCAGAGACGGTCCTAGTGACGACCACCCTGCCACCCAGAAACCGCCGGGGCTGCCCGGGCGTTAAGTTGCGGGAGTCGACGCGAAAGCTGCCTTGGTCTGTCTGAAAGGCGACACGCGCCCTGCCCCGGCTGCGGACGTCGACGATCAGGCCGGAGTTGAAGATATTGACCGGCTCGCCATCGACCGGCTGGGGTTTGGGAGCTGGATACCAGAAGTTCGGTCCCTGCCAAGTCGCTAGTTCCCAAGAGTTGCCGTTGATCCTGTCCTCGTGACGCGGCCGCAGACTGGAGAGCCCCTCGAGCTCTCCACCCGAGACTGTAAGGCTGCCGTTCCAAGAGGTCGACTCGGCATCGCCAATGCCGAACTCCACGCGTAGCGAGAATAGGCCGGGATCGCTGAACCGTTCTTCAGCCGCGAGCCCGCAGCAGGCAAAGATGAGCAACCAGGCCAATCGAAGGCGGACAGTCGGCATGTGGGCAAGGATAGCACCGCGGCAATCCCCGGATCCCCTCATTTCCGTGTGGCCAAGGACGACGCTCGGTTCAGGATCGCAGCCGCTCCGTCAGGCATTTCCGTCTTCTGGGGTGGTCCTTCTGAACTCGTACACAAGGCTGACCGTACCGGTCTTCTCATAGAGCTTGTGCTCCTTTAGCTCGAGCGAAATTCGCGTGGCCGGCCCGGCGATAAGCGGAACACCCGCCCCGAGCAATACCGGTACGATCGCGACTTCCACGGTGTCGACGAGGCCCTCCTCGGCAAGGCTGCGAAACAGCAGGCCCCCGCCGAACAGCCAGATGTCCTTGCCCTCTTCCTCGCGAAGCGACTGCACCACGTCTTTCCAGTTCTCGCCGATGATCGGTACGTTCTTGTAGTCGCTCTGACGCAGCGTCCGCGAAAAGACGTACGTTCGAATGCCGGACGATGCGGGGGAAACCTGTGAACCGGTCACCTCGAACGTCTTGCGGCCGAGCAGGTAAGTATCGAATTGCTCGGACATGGCCTGGAAGTCGAAGTCAGGATCCATGACGATCCAGTCGTACTCGCCGCCAGGTCCCGCGATGTATCCGTCCAGGCTCATGGCGCAGCTATAGCGAACCTTCCGCATTTCGAACCTCCCTACAGTGATCTGCCCGTGATGTACCCTCTGCGCTTCGACCCTAGCAAACGGGACTGCGGCATCCTATTCCATAGAGACCGCCACTTGGTGGCCGCCTGCGGACGCATTGTTCCGGTGGGCTCCGAGTCTTGCCGACCGAGTTGGGCACGTTCGCGAGCCATCTGCCGGGATTCCATCGTCGCAAACCGCCAACGCCGGACCGAAGCGTGCCCGGCAGGAGCTTCGCCCGGCAGATGCAGTGTCTCCAAAGCTGCGAAGCACGGCAGTTCTAGCCGAGACGAGGCTGGATTGTTCGAAGGCAACTCGCTCGATCAGGATGCAGTCGAAGGCGAATGCAGAATCAATCGTGTCCGGTCCGAGTTCGCCTAGCATGGGCCTAGATCAGAAGCCAGGAGCCCCCCATATCGGCCAGTTCGACAGGGTGTGCCCGATTTGCGCGGATGGCATTCCCGCAGACTTGACGGGCACTCTCCAATGCGAGGCTCGGGTTGCGCAGCAGGAAGAGGGCACGACAAGGATGCTCGGCCTCTTCGCTAGCGGCGAGTCCATCTGTGCCACGATTGCCATGGTATTAAAATAATACTGGTATGAGTTCTGTCCACATTCGGGATATAGCACCGGGGACCCTGAGTTCCCTGAAGCGGCTTGCCCGGAGCCACCACCGCTCGCTGCAAGGTGAGCTACACGCCATCTTGGAACGAGCTGCTCGGATGGCGCCGCCGGAGGCGGCCGAACGCAGCTTGGACATCGTAACAGTCAAGGTCGGAGGCGGACACTCCTGGAGTAGGGACGAGATCTATGGCAGCGGCGGTCGGTGACACCCTCTTTTTGGACACCAACGTGCTCCTGCATGCGACTGACGGGTTGAGGCCGTTCCATGAGGAGGCACAGAGGCTCATAACAGGGGCAGGCACCAGTGGGTTCCATCTTGCCGTGAGTGGCCAGGTCTTGCGCGAGTATCTCTCTGTAGCAACAAGGCCGACGAATTCGAACGGTCTCGGACTGGAAGCTCCCTACGCGGTCAGGAATGTTGAGCGTTTCTCAGAGTTCACGATCTTCCTAGACGAAGCAGAGTCAGTCGCCCAGCAACTCCGCGAACTGGTCCGTGAGCTCCGAGTAAGCGGCAAACGCATACACGACGCCAATATTGCGGCGACCATGCTGGCTCATCACATTCGCTTCCTGATTAGCGAGGACAGTGCCGACTTCACGCAGTTCGGAGGCATCGAGACCTTGTCCATCCGCCAAGCCGTGCTGCTGCTGAAAGCCTGAGGGCGCTCATAATCGTCGCCGGCACCGACAACTACCTCTTCAAGTTGCCCTCGGTCGCGACTCGAAAAGCACAGCCCTACCCGCTGCCACGAAACGCATCGTCCGGCCTACGCCATCGCCGGAGACGCGACCCATCCCCTTGCGCCGCACAAGATCACGCGCCCGGTCAAGGCTCTCGTCGCTGCCAAGGGAGAGTCGGCTGGCGGAATGCTCGATTACCGCGTCCAAACGGCGGCTATCGATGAGTTAGGCTCCTTATTCGAATCGTTCAACCACTTGGCCCCTTCTCGATGCGTAGCATGCTTCATGGGCGATTCAGCCAGCGTAGCTGGCGCCTGCTACGTTTGTCTTGATGGACCCCACCCCGGTCCTAGTTTCGTGGTCGTCCGGGAAGGATTCGGCCTGGGCCCTCCATGTTCTCAGGATGCAGCCCGAACGCTTTGCCGTAAGGGGAGTTTTCACAACGGTCACCGAGAGGTTCCAGCGCGTATCGATTCACTCGACACCCACTTGGGTCCTGCAGGCACAGGCGGCAAGACTGGGCGTTCCGCTGTACGAAATCCCGATTCCGTACCCCTGCTCGAACGCTCAGTACGAGTCCGCGATGGAGCGGTTCCTGGCTAGACTGCACGACCTCCCTAGAAATCTCGCAGCCTCGCACTTGGCGTTCGGTGACCTGTTTCTCGAAGACATCCGCCGCTACCGGGAGGAGAGGCTCGACGGGACAGGATTCGATCCTCTCTTCCCTGTCTGGGGCCGAGATACTGCGTCGCTCGCGGAAGAGATGATCGCGTGCGGCGTCAAGGCGATCGTCACTTCCGTCAATCCGGCGGTTATTCCGCCCGAGTTTGCGGGTCGGTGGTTCGATCGCGGGCTGCTTGCCGATCTGCCTCCGGGCGTCGACCCCCTGGGCGAAAACGGCGAGTTCCATACGTGCGTTGTAGACGGGCCGATGCTCTCCTCGCGCATTGACGCTGAGCCGGGCCGCGTTGTTCACCGCGAAATCGCAGCGCCTGCTCACAGCAGCGATTCCGCGCAAGCGCGCGATCCTCATCCGACGTATGTATATGCCGATATCGTCCCCAGCCGTGACCCACCCGCATAGCGAGGCGGCGCTCCTGACACGCCTATCGCCTGCGGCACCCCAGGCTAAGGCGCTCAATCGCCGCTAATGTCTCGCTAGAATGACCTCAGCTTGACCAAGCGCAAGGAACTGCTAACGATCGTCGCTTATGCAACGCCGCTGCTGGCGTTGCTGGCGGTTTGCTTTTGGCTCACGTCCTTGGACTTCGGCGACTTCCGGCCAGAGAATTCCACGGTCACCTATGTCCTGTGGGCCCTGTCCACGTGCGTCGTCTTGGGTGCCGTCGCCCTCGGATTCCTGCTCTTCCGCAATCTGCTCAAGCTCTACATCGAGCGTCGCGGCAACGTCGTGGGCTCGCACTTGAAGACCAAGCTTGTGATCGGAGTGCTCACTCTGAGCATCCTGCCGATCACGGCTCATGTCGTCTACTCGCTCCAGTTGTTGAACCGAAACTTCGACAAGTGGTTCTCCCAGCCCACCATCGGGGTCTTCCAAAGTGCGCAGAGCCTCATGGAGGCCACTTCGGCAGAAATGCTCGCTGACCTGGAGCGAGGCGCTCAACGCGCCGCCGAGGCCGTCGCGCACGGCATGGCACGCGACGAAGGAGCGCTGAAGGCCCTGCTCCGGGATGCAGGCGCACACTACATCAGCCTTACCGGCAATGGCGCGGAAACCACACAAGCCACTGTCGGTTCAGTCGAAGGGCGCCCGTCTGTTCCGTCGCGGCTACTGGAAGACCCTTCCGCCGCCGAGCAATCCGGCATCGCCGAGGGCTGGCTTTACGCCGCCGTGCCCATCCCCTCAGCAGCGGGCTCGGCGAGGCTGCTGGTGGGACGCAGGATCCCAGCGTCGATCGTGCAGGACCAAGCGTTCGTGCAAGCACAGGTAAACCAGTGGAAGCAACTCGAAGCGGCGCGGCCAGTGGTCTGGCGCAGCTACGTGTACACGCTGGCGCTGATCACGATCTTCACCCTGTTCATCGCGGTCTGGCTGGCGCAGTTCGCTTCGAGGCAGATCACGCGCCCGGTCAAGGCCCTCGTCGCCGCCACGGGCGAGCTGGCCGGCGGACACCTCGACTACCGCGTCGAGACGGCGGCTATCGACGAGTTGGGCTCCTTAGTCGAGTCATTCAACCGCATGGGACAGACGCTCCAGACCAAGACCGGGCAACTGGAGCGCAGCAACCGCGACCTCGCCCGAGCTAACGCCGAGATCGACGAGCGCCGCCAAATGATCGACGCCATCCTCGAGAGCATCACTCCAGGGGTGATCTCGGTCGACGAGCACGGCAAGATCCTCAAATACAACGAATCAGCCCGGTCCTTTGCCGACCAGCAACCGCTGTCCTCTCTGGACTCCGTCTTCGAAGTCCTGGACGAACCTCAGCGATCCGCGTTCGAGCACATGTTCGGCAGTGCGCGCCGAACCGGCGTCGCGACCCGAGAGTTCGAGGTCAAGCGCGGCGGCGAGCCGCAGCACCTCAGCGTCACGGTCTCGTCGCTGGACTCCGGCCAGACCCAGTCGGGCTTCGTTGTCGTTTTCGAGGACAACACCGAGCTGGTGCGCGCCCAGCGTTCTGAAGCGTGGCAGGAAGTGGCGCGACGCCTGGCCCACGAAATCAAGAACCCCCTCACCCCCGTGGCGCTGGCGGCCGGCAGGATCGAGGTCCAGCTGGACCGCTACGCGGCAGCCAAGACGGATGCAGAGCGGGCGGCCATTCGCGAGACCTTGGAGACCCTGACGCACACCATCGATCGCGAAGTGCGATCCCTGAACACCTTGGTCTCGAGTTTCTCGGACGTGGCCCGATTCCCGACGATTCGCCCGGAAGCCAACGATATCAATGCGGTCGTGGGAGACGCAGTCAGCGTGTTTGACGGAAGACTGCCGGGCATCGACCTGAGGCTGATCGCCGATCCCGAAATCGCGCAGGCCGAAATCGACCCGCCTGCGTTCAAGCGGGCGATCGTCAATCTGATCGACAACGCTGCCGACGTTCTCCAGGAGAGCTGGGTCAAGGAGATCGTCGTCAGCACGCAAGGGCGCCCCGATTCGGACGCCGTGGAGGTGATCGTGGCCGACTCCGGCCCGGGCATCTCCGCGGAGAACAAGGAGCGCCTGTTCCTGCCGTACTTCTCCACCAAGAATCGGGGCAGCGGCCTGGGACTGCCGATCGTGCGCAGCGTCGTGGAAGAACACGGAGGCTCCATTCGAGTCGAAGACAACCAGCCCGCCGGGACACGCTTCGTGATCGAGCTGCCCGCTGTCGCGAAGGAGCCGGCGGAGCTGAGCGAGGCCGTTGTATGAGCGCGCCTGGGCGGGTCTTGGTCGTAGACGACGAGGCCGGCATCCGCGAGATGCTGACAGGCGTGCTCGAGGACGAGGGCTACGCAGTGGCAGTCGCCGACAGCGGCGAGCGCTGCTTGGAGATGCTCTCGGCCGGGCCCTATGCCGTAGTGTTGCTCGACATCTGGCTGCCCGGGATTGACGGCTTGGAAACCCTGGAACGGATCCGGGTCGCCGAGACGGCCGGCAAGCCGGTCGTGGTGATGATCTCGGGCCACGGCAGCGTCGAGAGCGCGGTCCGCGCAACCAAGCTCGGAGCGCACGATTTTCTCGAGAAGCCCCTCTCTGTGGCGAAGGTCACCGTGGCCGTGCGAAACGCTCTGGAGCATCGCAATTTGCTCTCCGAGAATTCCTCGCTGCGGGCTGAGGTCGGCCACAGGTACCGCATTCTCGGGGATAGCGTCCCCATGAAGGCCGTGAGGCAGCAGATCGAGCTGATGGCCCCTACCAACGGCCGGGTCCTGATCTTCGGCGAGAGCGGCACGGGCAAGGAGTTGGTGGCCCATGCCATCCACGCCCGCAGCCAGCGCTCGTCGGCGAGGTTCGTCGAGGTCAATTGCGCGACCATCCCGGAAGACCTGATCGAGAGCGAGCTGTTCGGGCACGTCAAGGGCGCCTTCCCGGGCGCGCTCGCGGCCAAGGCCGGGAAGTTCCACTTGGCGGACGGCGGCACCCTGTTCCTGGACGAGGTGGGCGACATGAGCCTGAAGACCCAGGCCAAGGTGCTGAGCGTGATCGAGGAGCAGCGCTTCGATCCGGTCGGGTCCGGCCAGACGGTGCAGGTGGACGCCCGCGTGATCGCCGCCACGAACAAGAACCTCGAGGATGAGATCGCGAACGGAAATTTCCGGGAAGACCTCTTTTACCGGCTCAACGTCGTGCCGTTCTACGTGCCTCCTCTAAGGGATCGCGCCGAGGACATCCCGGTGCTTGCCGAAGCCTTCTTGAACGAGTTTTCGCGCTCCTACGGCCGCAAGCCGAAGCGCCTGCTGCCATCGGCGCTGCAGGCCCTTTCTGCTCATTCATGGCCCGGAAACGTCCGCGAGCTGCGCAACCTGATGGAGCGGATCGCAATCCTGCACGACCGCGAGGATGTCGGCGCGGCCGACCTTCCCGCCTCGAACCGCCGACACCCGGCGAGGCAGCCAGCCTCCCTAGGGTTCGCCAGCCTCAAGGAAGCCCGCACCGCGTACGAGCGTGACTATGTCGAGCGCACGCTCGCGGCGATGGAGGGCAATGTCACGCGCGCGGCGGCAGCACTGGGAATGGAGCGCAGCAACCTGCACCGGAAGATGCGCGCCCTCGGCATCCGCCCGGAAGCACTGGCGGACTAGCGGCGGTCCCGGCCCGCAATCGGCGTCCGGGGCGCTGTGTGAGAATTAGAACCTTGAGCCGCCCAGCGCCGAGGCCACCGATTTCCGCATGCTAGAGAACGAACGGCCCGGCGGGACTGGGACAGCCCCTGACAAGGCCGGTCAGTCCCTCTGGCGCGCGGTTCCCGACGCGATTCGCGGCTCCCGCGAAGACTACACCCGCATCCCCCTGCCACGGGCCATCGTCCTGCTGGCGATCCCGATGATGCTCGAACTCGTCATGGAGTCGACGTTCGGGCTGGTCGACATTTACTTCGTGGGCAAGCTCGGACCGCCAGCCATCGCGGCTGTGGGGCTGACCGGATCCGTGATCATCATGGTCTTCGCGATCGTCATGGGACTGTCGATGGGCACTACAGCGACCGTGGCGCGCAGAATCGGCGAGGGCGACCCAGAAGCCGCCGGACTGGCCGCTTGGCAAGCGATTCTGGCCGGGGTGATGGGCTCGGCTCCTGTGAGCTTGGCGGGCTACCTGCTCGCCCCCGCTCTGCTGCGCTGGATGGGCGCGAGCCCAGAGATCGAGGCGGGCTACCAGTACACCGCAGTGCTCTTTGCAGGCTCGGTGACGATCTTCCTGCTGTTCCTCAACAACGCGATCTTCCGGGGATCCGGCGATGCCGTTACCGCGATGCGAGCCCTCTGGCTGGCTAACCTCATCAACATCGTGCTCGATCCGCTGCTCATCTTTGGCATCGGGCCGTTTCCCGAGCTCGGACTCACGGGGGCCGCTCTCGCCACGACCCTGGGCCGGGGACTGGGGGTCGTCTACCAGCTCGCGGTGCTGTTCGGAGGTCGCGGCAAGGTCTCGATCTCGCGCGCGTCGATGCGCTGGGATGGCCCGGTCTTCTGGGGCCTGCTGCGGATTTCCATCACGGGCATGGTGCAGTTCTTCATCGCTACAGCAGCCTGGCTGGGCCTGACGCGCATCATCGCGCTGTTCGGCGGCACCGTGCTGGCCGGCTACACACTAGCGCTCCGCCTGATTCACGTGGCGATCCTGCCGTCATGGGGCGTCAGCAACGCAACGGCAACGCTGGTTGGCCAGAACCTCGGCGCGATGCGCCCGGACAGGGCCGAACGGGCCGTGATCTCGACCGGATTCGTCAATTTCGCCATGCTGAGCGTGATCAGCCTGGCGTTCTGGCAATTCGCAGAGCCCCTTGTGAAGGTCTTCACCGCCGACGCCGAGGTCGTCAGCAATGGCGTTCAAAGCCTGAAGATCCTCAGCGCCGGGTATATCTTCGGCGGCTTCTCGATGGTATTCGGCCAAGCATTCAACGGCGCGGGCGATACCGCCACGCCCGCTTGGGTGAACTTCCTGTGCTACTGGTGCTGGCAGCTTCCGCTAGGCTATGCTCTCGCGAAGCCGTTCGGATTTGGCGTTGCCGGGGTGTACGCCGCCGTCGTCATTTCCGGTGCCACTTGGGCCGTCATAGGCTACATCTTGTTCCGCCGCGGCAGTTGGAAGAGACACAAGGTCTAGACGCATTCTCGAGGCCCCGCACCATGCGATTCAGGTTCGCGCTGACAGTCTTGCTGGCCGCAAGCGCGCTCCGCTCTGCCGCAGGCAGCGAGCTGCAATGGACCGAGCTTCCCCCACCACCAGCCCGCAGCCTTGCCCGCGGGGCGTTCGTGGCAGAAGTCGGCGGACGTCTGGTCGTCGCCGGCGGAATCTTGGACGACGGCGGCCCGGCGATCAGAGACGCGTGGATACTGGACTCCTCCGAGGCTGCCTGGCGCGAGACTACTCCCTTGCCTGAACCTGCCTCGTTCGGTGCGGTGGCGGTCGATGGCGAATCGGCGTTCTTCGTCGACAGCTCTACTTCAAGTGACGTTGCCGGTCCGGGTCTGGCATTCCAAGCCAGCCTCGGGGGCGAAGAGCTGCGGTACGACCCACTGCCCGATCTGCCAGCTCCCACGGTTGTCGGCGGCGCAGCGGTACTTGACGGCGTCCTATACGTTGTCTCCTCGGCTTCCGCTGACGCGCAGGCCAGCCAAGTTGCGGCCATGTGGATGTTGGACCTGAACGCGGAGGATCCGGAGTGGCTGGCCGCGCCCGCGCCGCCCGGGAATGTCCGCGAATTTCCCGTGCTAGCGGCGCAGGATGGAGCGTTGTTCTTGTTCGGGGGTGCGCCACTGGCAGAGCAAGCCGGCCCACAGGGCAGACAGTCCGCACATCGCTACACCGCTGGATCGGGATGGACTGCGATTGCGAACCTGCCGAGCCCGCCGTTGTCGACCGCCGCGCTGCCGGTCGGTCCCACTCATATCGCCCTGCGGACGGCGGCAGGGAACGGCACCGGCATTTCGGCATACCACTCTGTC
>JAJDZN010000228.1 GCA_022824585.1 Bryobacterales bacterium
GGCATGTCCCGCCCCAGCCGTGGATCATGAAAGCGCAGCAGCCACCGCTCCGCCCGCAACTCCAGCCCCAGCGCCTCGCTGCGGTGCCAGCCACCCGCTCGCACAGCCCGCACCCGCTCATAGCGGCCACCTGTCAGCCGCCAGCCCTCCAGCCGCCCAGCAATCAACTCGCCCAGCGGGTCGAAGCGCCAGTATTCGGGCACCCCCATCCGCTCGTACGTCGCGCGCTTGCTCGTCGCGTCGCGGCGGCTCGTGGACGGCGACGCCACCTCCACCACGAAGCTCGGCACCACGCCGCCCTCCTCCCAGAGCAGATACGACTTGCGCGCCTGCTTGTGCAAAGCGCCCAGCACCACGAACACGTCCGGCGCCACCACGGCCGCGGGATCGCCTTGGCGGTAGTACAGCGCCATGCTGCCAGCCACATAGGCGTCTTGCCGGGCCTTGAAATGCGTATCCAGCTGGTCGCGCATGTCGATGATCGACCGCGCATGCGGGTCCGTCTCCATCAGGACCTTGCCGTCGGAGTAGGGGTATTCCACCGGTTGTCCCGCGGCCGGGTCGGTGAGGGCCTCCAAGAGTGCGTCGGGAGCGGCCATGGCTGCATGATAGCAGGCGGGATTGCGCCCGGGGAGCAGTCGGCTCGGGCCTGCTGATCACGTCCCGTTCGCTCGGCGCAGGCGGCTGAGGCCGAGCGTCAAACCAGCAGAGAATCGCTCGCTACGATCAAACTTGCCTCCATCGTCAAGCAGGTGCCGAGACAGGGAGTCTAGTACAGATCCTGCCCAAGCTGGGTGCCCCAACGAGCCTACAGTGGTCCCGGCCGGCCGGTCGGGCTCCGCAGGCTCCGTCAGTGAACGTAGATGAACTCGTTCAGGCCCATGACGGCATGGCAGTATTGCGCCAGCGGGCTCGGGGCATCCATGGACTCAGGCTCCGTGCCTGCCTCCAGCCCGCCAGTGCTCGGTTGACCGAGAAACGACAGGCCGATTTCGTGCTCTTCCGAGGTCGGTGGCCGAGAAAGAGCGATCCGGTATACCGACTCGATCTGTAGGGCGGGATCGCCTCCGACTCTGTCCTGCACCCGTTGCGCAAAGCGTTCCGCCTGCTCCCACACGAACGGCGCGTTCAGCACGAAGGCAGTGCTGCTCGGTGTCGTGCTGACGTCACGAAGGCCGATGCTTTGCGTGTTGTCCGGCGGGTCGAAGATCTTGAGAACCGGATGGAGGTGGAAGCGCGGCGACATCAGGTAGATGGACCGGCGCCAGGTCTCGGGCGTGTCGTAGAAGGGGGTCTTGCGATCGCCAATGGGTGTGCTCGGACCGTAAATGTTCATGCGCAGAGCGCCGGAGACGCTCAAGATATGATCGCGGATGACTTCCGCTTCCATGCGCACGGGCCTGCGGTGCCACAGGTACTCGTTGTAAGCATCGTGCCGGGCTTGGGCCAAATTCGTACCGGCCGCCTGCCTGTACACGGCGGAATTCATGATCAGCCGGTGGATCGGCTTCAATTGCCAGCCCTCGCGGATGAGCTGGGACGCTAGCCAATCCAGCAGAGCGGGGTGCGTGGGTTCGGTGCCGAGCTTGCCGAAATCGTTCGGGGTGCTGACGATGCCGCGCCCGAAATGATGGTGCCAGAGACGATTGACGATCACCCGGGCCAGCAATGCACCGGCGCCATGCTCGACATCGGTGAGCCAGTTCGCAAGCATCCCAAGCTTCGACGACTCAGACTGCTCCTCGAGGCCATTGGTGGCTTCGGGACGAGGCCGCCAATCCGTCGGGCTGCGACCGTCCCGCATCAAGACGCGTAGGAACCCCGGCTCGACCGGCTTGACGGGGCGCCTCCAGCTGCCGGCGGCCAGAAGATGGGGCGTAGTCAACTCCAATGGCACGTACTTGCCGCCTGCGTCTGGCTTGACCTCGGCTTCGTCGAAGAACACAGCCGTCAGCTGGTAATACTCCTCGGCCGTGATCGGGTCGATCTTGTGGTCGTGGCAGCGCGCACACCCGACCGTGAGGGCAAGGAACGCTTGGCCGGTCGCCGATACCATGTCGTCGAGGCGGTGAAACTTGCGATCGTTCGGGTTGTCGGTCTTGCTCAGGCTGGTTCCAAGCTGAACGAACATGCCCAAGTCCTGCCGCGTGGCGGGAATACTCTTCGGAGCGCCAGCAACTTGGTAGCGGACAAATTCGTCGTAAGGCAGGTCGTCGTTGAAAGCGCGAATCACGGCGTCGCGGTATCGATACGCCTCCTCGCGAATCGCGTTGTCCCCCTCGTGCGCTCCGAGGCTCTCGCCAAAGCGAGCCGCGTCCAACCAGTGCCGTCCCCACCGTTCGCCGTAGTGCGGGCTGGTGAGCAGCCGGTCAACGAGCTGGCGAAATGGTGCCGCGGAGGAATCTTGAACGAACTCCTCCACTTCGTCAGGCGCCGGCGGCAGGCCGATCAGGTCGAAGTAGGCGCGGCGAATCAGCGTGGCCCGATCAGCCTCCTGCGAAGGGCGAAACTGCATCTCGCGCAGCTTGGCGAGGACGAAACGATCAATCGGCGAGTCAGTCCACGCGGCCTCATCTGGACCTGCCGCCGGCACCTCCGGCGGATCGACCGTGCGCAAGGGCCGGAAGGCCCAGTGGCGCCGTCCTGCTTCGAGATCCATGGCCGCCGTATCGACAGCCTGCGCATCCCTCGGATCGGGTGCGCCGAGGGTCACCCATTGGACGAAATCAGCGACTACCGAGTCAGGCAGCTTGCCCCCGGGCGGCATTTGCAAGTTGCGGTTGGTGTACTCCAGCGCCTCGATCAGCATCGACTGGTCAGGTTGTCCCGGCACGACGGCGGGCCCCCGGGACCCGCCCTGCTGGACACCGTCCCGGGTGTCGAGCTGCAGCTTCCCCATCAGCGTTCCCGCGCGGGCGGCTTCGGACGAATGACACTGATAGCAGCGCTCCGCCAGCACCGGGCGGATCTTCTTCTCGAAGAAGTCGATATGGTCTTGACCGAGTGCCCCGGGAACTCCCAGCAGGCTGACGGCGATGAAGAATCGGATCACGCGACTACCCAGCGCTTGTACTCGGAACATTATGGCGGATGATCGACTGAAATCCACTAGGCGAAGTACAGATCATGTCCCCCGCGCAAGTACTCGCGGCACGCTAGGATCGCCCACCGTCTCCCGTTCACTTCTATCCCGTCTGCAACACGCCAAGCATCGGTCCTGTACCGCGCTGCGAACTGCGTTGGCTTCGGCATGGGTACATTCGATCACTACTGGAGAGCGTTCAGCTGAGCCTGCACTTCCTTCCGTGGAAAGCGGACAGCGAGCGGCTGGCGCAACCGTGTCCCCGGCGGCCCGCCACGCGGAGGCGCGGGAAGCTCTGGCCAGCCGACGTCACTTCGATCGATTCACGATCGACCACAAGAAGACCAGCATGCCTGCGCTCATCAGTGCGCCCCCAACGCACACGAACAGGAAAAACGAAACAGGATGATTCCAAAACAGGGTGGCCAGCTCGACAGCGATACCCGCCGCGATGAGAAATCCGGACAGTCGCAGGCGGGGGGAGGCCGGTTGCGGGCCATCCGGTGGTATCCGGCTCACGGCCCGACATCCCCCTCCCAGCGCGGGAACCGATCCAGAGTCTCGACCTCATGAACGAGGTTGTGGCACATCAGGCACGACCTCGAACCGTCGAGCAGCTCGGCATGAAACCGGGCGTGGTCCGGATGCTCCTCGTAGGAACGTGCGCCTTTGTGACACTCGAGGCAGGTTCGATTCGGAAAGGGCTCGTAGAGTTCGACCGGGTTCGAGCCGGTGCCCCAGACGTTGTGCCAGACATGCCTGACCCCGCGAACCTTGTCGTCAAAGTCCCCGAACATCGTGTAGTTCGTATGGCATGCATAGCATGCCCGGTCGGTCGGGATTCTGCGGTTTTGATAGTGCGCCGCCGGCAAGAGACTGGGATGGTCGGCGCGGAGGCTCTCTCCATAAGGGCCGAGAGTGTGGCACGAGAGACAGAATTGCGTTGTCTTGGCCTGCTGGTAGTGCTGTCCTGCGCCTCCGAGCAGAAGGAGCCCCGGAAGTACAAACAACGCGACAAAGGCGAGTATCTTGCCCCCAGCCGCGCCGGCCGCCTCGGGCCGGCGCAGGACCAGTGCGATCACAGCCAGCGTCGCAACGCCCAGGGCGCACAGCGTGATGGAGAAACCGGTCATCGGTCGGACTCTGTGCCGTTGTCTAGCGCCTTTCGCGCAGCTCCTGCGCCAACGTCTTGATTTCGGTCAGATCCTGCACCATCTCGCTCCAGCCATACCACAGAGCGTAGTCCGGATTGTTGTGGAAGACACCCTGAAAGGCGCGCATCCGGTGCTCCAAGTGCATCTTGAAGAGGCGCTGTTCGATGACCGTAGGCGCGTCATGGAACGCCAGCAGATCCGGAAAGTTGTAGGCGTAGTGTGGCGGCTTCCGCAGGACTCCGTCCCGGTACAGGGCGGCGACCACGCGGATCGCCTCCGCGAGGAGCCCGTCGACCTCTCGGATCATCTCGTCGCCCTTTTCCAGTTCCTCCCGCACGAAGTTCCCGGAATGGCACTGCTCGCAAACCTCGATCATGCGGTCACGCTCATGCTGCCAGTCCTCTTGGGTGAGCCGGGCCACATCGGCTTGCTTGACGACATCCAAGCGCGCGGTCGGATTGCCGCTCGGGTCTAGGACGCCAAGCGCCTGCAGGATGGTGGCGCGGTCAGCCGCCCATTCCGGATCCTCCGGCATGGGCAGCCGGACGGCTAGGAAACCCCAGGCTGTCCGTACTCCGTGATCGCCCTTCGGCATGTGACAGGTCTGGCAGGTGGGGGCCGCGGCCTGCTCTGGCAGCGTGCCGTTCTGCTTGAGCAGGTGCCGGACGCCATGCTTGGACGACGAGTACATCTCCCACTGGGGATGGTCGATGCCCATGTGGCATGTCCGGCAGGCCTGCGGTTCCAAGGCCTCCTTGAGGGAAAACAGATGCCGCGTGTGACACGCGTCGCACGATGCGAGGCCGAACATCACACCATCGGCCTTCAGTTGCTTGATTTCGTCCTCGGTCTTGACCCCGAGCTGGTGGCAGCCCCCGCAGCCCTTCATGCCGCCGGTCAGAGCCATCGGGAGCCAGTGAGTTGTCGGCATGGCGTTCATGCTGGCCCACGCGAGCGCGTGCTTCCCGCCTAGGAACTGCTCGGTCTGGATGGGATGGCACGTGCCACAGACCTCGGGTGTCGCGGTCTGGACCTGAGCTACGTCGTCCGCCGTGCTGTGGCCCTCACCGTGGCACAGCGAGCAGTCCACGCCCTCTTCGCTATGCCGGCTCAATTCCCAGTCCGAAACGATGCTCGGCGTGACTTCCCGATGACAATCGACGCACTCGGAAGAGGCCCGAGGCAACTCCCCGTCTCCGCTGCATCCCGCGATTGCAAGCGCCAGCCCAACCAGGCACGCCCCAGAGGGAGTTCGGCGAGCTCGCTTTCCAATGCTGCGAACCATCCCCGGACGACGCTGCATCCCAGGCCTTGAGCGCCTGCCAAGGATCGTTCCTTCGTATGTCGGCACGGACGAGAACCCCCTGTGGCCCTTAGCATAATGGCCGGGCGTCAAATGTGTCGGGAATCCACACTGGGGCCCTGCGGGGCGAGATGTACGGTTTCGTTTGGTGCGTCAGCGACTCGACGGAATGGGCGGGAGACGACGAGAACTCCCTCTCGAATGCGCTCATCTAGGTGAGGACGCGATTTACGGCAAGGCCTCGGGCGCGTGCAGCCGAATAGCGCGCTCGAAATTTGGCGGCGCCGCGCGTGACAGCAATGTGGCGCAGACTGAAGCCGTTTCCCTCCGGACCAGCAGGCCCCACTCCCTCGTCGCAGCCAGCTGGACGATTCGGTCGCCACCCGGCCACGCGTGCTCCCATAGCACCTTGCCGTCGCGCGGGGCGACGCTCGTCAGGCCCGAACTGCTCAAGAGCAGGACTTGGGCTTCCCCGTCAATCGCCAGCGGGCATGGCGAGCTGTAACTGCCGAGTCCCGATGGCCCGAACCAGCGCGGCTCGCCGGTGGCCCGGTCGTGGGCACCCAGCGTGCCCGAAACGGCGACGACTACGAGGTCGCCGACCGCAAGCGGCGAGTCCGCGAATCCGCAGTCCGGCACGGCCGTGCCGGTGTCGGTTGCAGGCGGAATGCCTCCGAGAGTCGCCCCTCCATATCCCGATACGTCATCGGACAAAGAGAGGGCTTGCAAGGGCTTGTCTGGTCAGCCTGATTGGCTGTCTTGCGTGCAACGGGCTCTGGCTTCCCCCGTCCGCGGCGAGGTGGTTGTCCCGCTCATAGCAGCCGGGATGGCTGCGCGGTTCCTTCCCCGCCGCCCGTGGGACCCTCGACTCGACCTCGGTTCGAGCTGGATCTGCGCCGATAATGACGGGCCATGCCGAAGGTCCGGGACGCGATTCGCTCGGTGCGGCAGGGAGGTTGGTCGCTCGTTCGCACCAGGGGGAGTCACCGTCAATACCGGCATCCGGACAAGCCGGGCACCGTGACCATTGCCGGCAAGCTGGGCGACGACCTGGCGCGGGGCACTTGGGCCAGCATTATGAAGTAGGCCGGGCTGAAAGCGGAGTCACCAGACCGATGCGCTACACGATCATCATCGAAGAATCGCCGAGGAACTACGCCGCCTAGGTTCCGGACCTGCCAGGGTGCGTCGCCACCGGCGCTTCAGAGGCAGAGGCGGTCCGCGAGATCCGCGAGGCCATCCGGTTTCACATCGAGAGCTTGCGCGAGCGCCGTGAGCCGGTGCCGGAGCCGCGCTGTACAGCGACTGTCGTCGATGTGGTTTCGCTCGCCCGGTGACGATCGCTTCGAAACCACCCTTGAACGAGGCCCCCGATCTGCTGTGACGAGTCGGGGGCTCGATCAACAGCAACGATGCCTGATGCGATGGACGTTGATCTCGGCTCCGCTGTCCGGGGGACGTTTACATTGAGCAGCCCTTCCGCTCTGCCGGCTGACCGCCGCAGGCCCCCTTGGGCTGACCATACATGAGAAATGTCGCGAGCATTTGCCTTCGCACCGGGCCAATCACAGCACCTCAGAACCTGGCGCGGTCAAGTTCGATGTGAAGAGCCATTTCGGATCTGTGCCCGGGGTCCAAGAAGTTTCCGACGGACTGTCCGCTTGACAGATGTTGTCGAATATGACAACGTATGGCCTGAGCCACGGCACAAGGCCGGTCGGCTCGATCCGTGCGGCGCGACAGGCCTGCGAGACATTTCCTGTGATCGTACGGGACCGGACAAACACGGCGCTGACGATAGCTGCCGAGGGAGGCTAGGCGGACATTGCAAAGCCGTTGAGAGGGTCTTCCCGGTCTGATGCTGAAAGAAATCGAAGTCGGATATCAAGATCCCGAAGGCCGAGATCGACTTGGTCAGAGGTCGTTTGACTCGCCTGAAAGGGGAATCGCTGAAATGAGCGAGAGTGACTTTGAGCTGATCGACGGAAGCGGCAATGTGTTTCGCGACCTCAATGACCCGCATGCAGACCTGAAACAGGCCAAGGCAATTCTCGCGGCCTGGATCATCGCCATACTGGATGATCGAGGGCTGTCGGTGAGAAAGGCCGCCGCGCTGACCCGGTTCGCCGCTGCAGACTTCTCGCGCATTCGCAATGCCGATCTGGGGCGGTTTACGGTCGATCGGTTGATGAATATGCTCGCCGCCCTTGACGGCAGTCTGCGGGTCACGCTCCACGTCGATGCGAGGCGTGCTACCGAGGTACCGGTGACAAGCCCTAGCTGACGGGGCTTGAGGATGTGGCCAAGAGTGAAGGCCGCCTGCAACCTTCCCGACCCGTGGGAAAAGGGATGGACGCCCTGCAGGGCAAGATGCGCGAGTTCGTCGGGTGCGTGAACGACCCGACGGAATGAACGGGAGACGACGAGAACTCCCGCTCGAATGTGCTCATCCGGGTGAGGACGCGTTCTACGGCAAGGCCTCGGGAGCGTGCAGCCGATTAGCGAGCTTGAAGAGTATTGCGCGGGGGGTAGCCAGTCACTCCGCCTCGAGCGCGAGTCGGAATGCCGCCGCTTCCTCGCCATTGCGGGCCAGGAGGATGTCCCCTGCCAGCGCTGGGTGGTTCCATGTCTTGCCCTCAATCCCCGGGTGCCGAGCGACCTCCTCGAACCGATCGGGTGTCGCAGCGACGGTCACCAGCTCTCCGCGCTCCGACAGGACGAGCAGCAGGTCCTGGTCGGCCAGCAGCAGCAGTTGGCCATGGCCGTACCGGCCGCCCTTCCACTTCCGGCTGCCGTCCTTGATGTCGATGCAGGCGAGGATGCTGCCGTCGAACCCGAAAGCATGGCGTTCATGCACGACGAAATCGTTGAAGTAGGGTTTCAGCCGCGTCGATTCCCAGCGCTCGGCGACGCCCCATTTGCCGCCGCCGCGCGCCACTGCAATGTGGCGCAGACTGAAGCCGTTTCCATCCGGCACCAGCAGGCCTCCCTCCCGCACCGCAGCCGGTTGCACGATTCGGTCGCCGCCGGGCCACGAGTGCTCCCATAGCACCCTGCCGTCTCGCGGAGCGACGCTCGTCAGGCCCGAACTGCTCAAGAGCAGGACTTGGGATTCCCCGTCAATTGTCAGCGGGTGTGGCGAGCTGTAACCGCCAGATCCCGCCGGGCCGAACCAGCGCGGCTCGCCGGTGGCACGGTCGTAGGCAGCCAGTGTGCCCGAAACGGCGACGACGACGAGGTCACCGACTGCAAGCGGCGAGCCCGCGAATCCCCAGTCGGGAACGGTCGTGCCGGTGTCGCTGGCAGCGTTGCGCGACCAGAGCACGGTGCCGTCGGCCGCGTCGAGTGCGTTCAGAATGCCAGTAGCCCCAAGAGCGTAGACCCGGCCCTCGCTCAGGGTGGGCGTCGCGCGCGGACCGGGACCGACATGCGAGTCCCAGAACCTCGCCTTGTCGCGGTGCATCCACAGCAGTGCGCCGGTGTCAAGGGCATAGCAGGTCACCGCTTCGTCGTCGCCGACCTGCTCTTGCGTGTAGAGGAGGCCGTTGCCGACCGCGAACGACGAAGCGCCCGGACCGAGCGGTCGGCGCCACAGCAACTCAGGCGGCGACGCGTCCCAGTCGGTATCGATGCGGAGTCCCCTAACAGCGCCGTCGCGATCGTGCCCGCGGAACCCGGGCCACTCGCCCCTGGCCGACGTCGCTGGCTGAGTTGCAAGACTTGAGTCCGGCTTGTCGCCTTTCGCTTCCAAGAACCGCTGTTCAGCGGTCTTGGCCCACCGCAACCGCAACTCCGCCGCGCCCGCACCTGTGATTCCGTCGCTCCGAAGCAGCGTCCACACGCCGCAGGAAAGCAGGATCGCCGCGGCCATCGCCGCCCGCCTGGTCCCAATGGCATTAACTTTGGAACACAGGCGCATTAACTTACAGATCGGAGGCCAAATCGACTGAGCAAGGCCGAAAGGGGCGGGTTTCAGGCTTGGCTTGCGGTCGGATCGGTGGTGCGCTTCCTCCATTTGTTGGCTGGC
>JAJDZN010000201.1 GCA_022824585.1 Bryobacterales bacterium
TCAGCACTACGGAAGAGAGTCCGGATTGAGGAGGGTGGCGGGACACCACCCAGAGCGAGCGCAACGGGCCGCATCGGGCAAATTGGTTATGACCGGACCCTAGGTGGGGCAGCCCGTCCGCCAGTCCCACGGGCGCACCTGACATTCGGCGAGGCGACCCGCCTTGTTGAGGGGATGGTCCGCGACAAAAGCTCGCACCGCCTCAAGCGAAGACGCTTCGACCACCACGAGAGAGCCGTTGATGGTCTCTCCGTTGTCGGCCAGCGTCGGGCCCGCATGATGAAGGCTGACACCGGGATGATCAGGGTGATCATGCAGATAGGTACGAATGGTGTCCATCATATCGATCCGCGTCTGCCCTACACCTGGCTTATCGGTTATGAAAATCACGAAATACATAAACGTATCCTCCTTCATTGAGAAACATACTTGGTGAAGTCGTGGTCGCCTCACGTCTACCCGTCTGGACTTGCCACACGAACGGTCACGATGTCAACGTCACGGTATTGCTGATGGCGAACCGAGGACGCGAGGTGCCGCAATAGCCGAAGTGAGACTTCCCGCTCGATCAAATCTTCGGCGGGCTGCTCGCTGAGCAACGCAATTTGGTCCTGAAGGTTCTCCTCGCCCATCGAGGCGACGAATTCGAGAATCGCCGCACCGTCTTCCTTATGCGCAACCAGGAGCAAGTGCCGTCGCTGACGCTCTTCTTCGGCTTCATCTTGTCCGAGGAGCGTCAACAACACCTCCTCGCCGACGGCGTCGAGGCGGTCCGCCATGGTTGTGTCCCAACCGTTGCGGGACGCGAACACGCCGAGGAAATCTCTGATTTTCTGTAGGGCCGAGAGACCGAACTCAACCTCAAGCCGACTGCGGCGCGGCTTCGTCAGCTCTACGAAGAGGGTCATGACAATGGCGACGAGGCCGCCAGCTATCATCCCGTTCCGCAGTAGACCTCCCGCGAACTCCAATACATACTCGGGAAATATCACGCCATTCTGAAAGCCGACTCCAAGCCAGAACGCGACGCCGGCGATTAAGCCCCTGCGATAGTCGATCCCATCCTGAACGATGATCTTTATACCCAGGATGAAAATCGTCGCCATCGTTATGGTAATAAAAGCGGCGATAACCGGGCTCGGTATCGCCAGAAATACGGCAAGCACTTTCGGCAGGAAGGCGAGCGTGATGAGCAATGCCCCAAGGACGACTCCGACACTGGGGGAGTTGATTCCGGTCAGCTCAGCCATCGCCGCGCCCGTCGGACGGAACCCGTTCGGCATTGTTCCCGCGAGGCCGGACAGGAGATTGCCGGCGCCGTCTGCGGCGACCGCCCCTTGCACCGCTCGGAAATCCACCGCCCGAGGCTGACGCCAGGATAGGCGCTGAATGGAAACGGCACTGCTGATCGTTTGGACCGTGCAGAGCAGGGCGATGAACAGAAACGCCGGAAGAAGCCCCCAGAAAGCCGTCCCGAAGTTGAGATCGAAGCCCGGCCATTCGGCCCTCGGGAGGCCAATCCACGAAGCCTCAGCGACGCGATCGATGTCGTAGAGACCGAAACCCCCGGCGATCGCTGAGCCGGCGGCAATACCGATGCCTGGCGCCCAGAGACGCAGCGACCCCGTCGCCTTCAGCATGATACCAACAGCGACGAGGAGGGTCGCCAGAGCGCTCAGCGGAGCGGCCAATGCCGGGGTTCCGTCCGGCACGTTCTGCAACTGATTGAAGATAATCGGCATGACCGTAACTGGCGTCAACATGAGCACCGTTCCTGTGATGGTCGGCGTCAGCAGCCGCCGGAACAGCGAAAGACGCGCGGAGAACACAAACTGGAAGAGAGCCATGATGAAGACCATGGTGGCGAGCAAGGCCGGACCGCCCGCGGCGACCGCCATGGCACTGACCGCGATAGCGATTCCGGGTGGTCCTGTCGTCAGAATATAGCCTGCGCCGACCGGGCCGACCCGAACCGCTTGCAGCAGCGTGGTCACACCACAGGCTATGACGGAGGCAGATACGGCCCATAACAGGAAGACATCGGCCGCGCCGACGGCCTGGAACATAGTCGTTGGAATCAACACGATACCGGGCAAAAGGAGAGCAACGAGTTGCAGAGCGAGACCGAGGGCAAGCGCCGCCGGAAGTTTCTCGTCGGGCTGGTAGCGAATACTGGAACCTGGCCTGGGCGCGTGTGTACTCATACCAGCCCCCTTATGTTCCAGTGGACGAGGCGGCCATTGCGGGCCGGTGTTGTTATATTGGGCTTAGTGCGGAGGAATGCAACGATAGGAATATCTCCTCTCGGTGGCATGGCCTAGGAACCTAGCACCGCGTTTGTGCCCTTTCAACGATCGCTTCGGGTAGTTCACGTTGATCTGAGCGGACAACGCGTAGGCGGGGGCGGCTTTCACTCGAAGACACCGCTATCTCCAGGGCATACTGCGCTTGCCTGTCACCTCTGAGACCTTTATGTATCTCGCGATAACGCAGCTCATGCTCAAATGGCCGAGATGAGCCAAAGCGGGGGCAGGAGACATCCTCTACAGAGCCGATATTCATTCCACTCAACATCAGAAAGGGAACAGATGACTATGCTCCGAGGGGTCACGGGATGGGCGACGTTTGCCGCACTCTGCACGGGTATAGTCTGCACGCCTTCGCGCAGTGTAGACGCGGAGCAGATCACGCTTCGGCTGCACACTTTCAGCGCACCTAAGGCGATCGCCAATCGGTTGTTCATACAGCCTTGGGCTCAGGCGATTGAGGAGAGGTCCGGGAATCGAGTCAAGATCCAAGTGTTTACGGCCATGCAGCTCGGCGGCAAGCCGTCGGATCTCTATGGCCAAGCGCGTGATGGGGTGGTTGATATTGTCTGGACCCTGCCCGGCTACTCGCCGGGGCGGTTTCCGCTGACGGAGGTATTCGAACTGCCTTCCGTTGCCGGCGACGCAGTCGCGACCAGCCAAGCACTGACCGAGTTCTATCGGAAGTGGATGCGGGACGAATATAAGGACACCCAACCGTTGGTCTTTCATACCACCGCACGCAGCCACCTCCACACCACCGGGAAACAGATTCGCACCTTGGAGGACCTCAAGGGGTTAAAGATGCGCGTCCCATCGCAGGCTAGCGCGGCTATGCTCAGGGCGCTCGGTGCCATCCCGGTCGGTATGCCGGCCCCCAAAGTCTATGAAGCACTGTCCCTGGGCGTGGTCGACGGAACCTGGATGCCTTGGACCATCCTGCGTCCCCTCCGCCTGCACGAAGTGACGAAATACCACACTGAGGTCTTCCTCTCCTGCGCCGTGTTCGTGATGACAATGAACAAGCAGCGCTACGATCAACTCCCGCAGGATATCAGAGCCATAATCGACGACAGCACGGGGATGACATTGGCCAAACGACTCGGCCGGATATGGAAGGACGACGAGAAGCCGGGCCGCGCCATTGCGGTCAAGCGGGACGATCCGATTCTGTCGCTCTCCGAAGTAGAGAGGACGCGCTGGGAGAAGGTGACCCAGACGGTTGTCGATAGTTGGATCGAGAAGGTCAGCGCTATGGGGTATGATGGACAGGCTCTGATCGCCGATGCAAGGCGCTTGGTCGTTAAGTATAGCGACTAGAGCAGCCCCGGGAGCCAGAGGCAGGTTGCGGGCAGGGCCAGAATGATCGCGACTCGGACGAAGTCGCTCAGCAGGAACGGGACAATGCCCCGGAACGATTCGCCAAGTCGGACGCCCTCGGCCAGCGAATTGATAATGTAGACGTT
Source organism: Bryobacterales bacterium (assembly GCA_022824585.1). Taxonomy (GTDB): domain Bacteria; phylum Acidobacteriota; class Terriglobia; order Bryobacterales; family UBA6623; genus VXMF01. The sequence goes on from JAJDZN010000201.1 coordinate 3,773, forward strand.
GAGGCCGATCGGCGGGGTGATCAGCCCGACCTCGACGACGATCAGCGTCAGAATCCCGAACCAGAGCGCCATCTCCTCCTCGGTGAAGCCGAAATCAAGCCCGGTGACCAGCGGGAAGAATACCGGCACTGTGAGGAGGATCATGGCCATGCTGTCCATCACGCAGCCGAGGAGCAAATAGACGACCAAAATACCGATCAGGATCGACATTGGCGCCAGTCCCGATGTCGTGAGCGCATCCGCCAGTTCGACTGGAATCTGGGACAGCGCGAGAAAGGCGCTATAGATATCGGCACCAATCAAAATAATGAAGACCATCGCGGTGGCTTGCGCAGTATCGAGCAGACTCGATACAAAGCTCGCCCAACTCATCCGACCAGAGGCAACTGCGACCAAGGCGGTGGCCGCAGCCCCGACGGCAGCGCCCTCGGTCGGGGTGAACACACCGAGATAGATGCCGCCTATGACCAGCAGAAAGATCGCCGCGACCGGCAGCACTGCGCCCAGGCTGTGCATGCGTTCACCGAACGGCACGGCCGGCGCGACCGGGGCCGATTCGGGCTTGAGCCGGACATAGAGGCTGATCGCGATCGAATAACCAAGCACCGTGATGAGACCGGGGATGAGCGCGGCGAGGAACAGCTTGCCGACCGACTGTTCGGTAATGATCGCGTAGATCACCAGGATGATCGAAGGAGGGATCAGAATGCCGAGTGTACCGCCGCCGGCCAGCGTACCGGTAGCCAGCGCCCCGGAATAGCCGGAGCGTTTCATCTCGGGTAGCGCCACCGAGGCCATCGTCGCTCCGGTCGCGATCGACGAGCCGCAGACAGCCCCGAACGCCGCACATCCACAGATAGTCGAGATGGCGAGCCCGCCACGATAGTGCCCCACCCAAGCGCGTGCTGCTGTGAACAGCGAGCGGGTGAGCCCCGCCCGGGTCGCAAACTGACCCATCAGCAGGAATAGCGGCAGCACCGAAAGGGTATAGCTCGACACCCGACTGAACGGGGCGGTGTTGAGGAGGTTGAGAAACGCCGACCATCCTGCCAACGAGGCGAAGCCGAAACCGCCGACCACGAACATGGCGACCCCAACGGGCATCCGGAAAGCGATCAGCACCACGCAGATGCCGAACAAGAGCCCACCGAACTCGATATTGGTCATCGCTTGAATACGTGCAGATAACGGGAGAACACCCAGACGCAGACCGCGGTCAACAATCCTGCTCCCAGTAGCGCCAGGAAGTAGCCCCAATGGAGCGGGATGCCGAGAAACAGGGTGGTCTCGCCATCCCTGAGTTTGTGCATTCCACCGACGAAGAGGCGCCAAGCGACGAGACCTGCGACCACCGTGAAGGCGAGACTGTGCACCGTATCCAGCGCCGTCTTGAGGCGCGGGTGCAGTCGAGCGGTGAAGAACTCGACAACGATGTTGGCATTCTTCAGGTGGCCATAGGGGAAGAAGGCGAACACGGCGACCCCACAGGCAAGCTCGGTCATCTCGTAATCGCCTGGGATCGGCGCATTGAAGAGGTAGCGTCCGAGAACACTGATCACGGTCATCGCCATGACCCCGATCAGTAGCAGGCCGCCTGCCATCGCGACCGTCCGGGTCAGATGCTCCAAAAAGACGCCGAAGCGGTGGTCCACCAAATGGGAACCGTATAGAGAAGCCATCTTTCAGTTATCGTTTCCCATGCCTTCTCACTCCGTCACGTCTTGCAGCAGGCCTCAAGCAAGCGCATCAGATGGAAGAGGAAGGCTCAATAGGCGTCGAACGAGTAGCCGAGCGACATGCTGAAAACGTCGGACGCCGCAGTATTCCGGCCCTCGATGACCGACGCATACTGAAATCCGAGGTTGATACTGTCCGTGACCGCAACGTTGAACCCGCCGCCGATAAGTTCCATCTCCTCTTTCAGTTCGGGAAAAACATTTCCGATCGGAGAGAAGCCGGGGTCACCGATGTCGAAGCTGGACCACGGGGTGTCCACGCGATAGTAGCTGATGTTCAGGCTTACGCGGTTGAAAAGGATGACTCCGCCGGACAGGTTCAAAAAGAGATTGTCCGGGATATCGTTGGTACGGTTGCGGTATCCGAACTCCGAGGACAGCACGAACATATCGCCGATAAACTTGCCGGCCATGCCCGAGACCTCAAAGCCGTCACCGCCATCACCAATCGAATTGATGTCGCCGCTCTCGTAGTCTCCGGCGATGATCCCGCCAAAACGTATGGCGAGAGTGGGCAGCAGCGGGCTCTCGGTGATCGTCTCGTCAAGGAGCCGATAGGTGATGCCCAGGTTCACATCGGCCAAACCGTCAGGACTCTTCTCACTGATCGCGCCTGCTCCGCGTGAGGGGTCAAAACCATAGTGGCCTTGGGCATATCCGATGCGCCCGTCTATGGCGAGATTATCCAACAACCCGTAGCGTGCCTCCACATAGGTCGTGTGCTGGACGAGGTCTTCTCCGACATTCCCCGGTGTCGGGACTTTTGTGGTGTTGCGATAAAATTCGTCCGCAGTCTGGTAGGTGTAAGACAGGTTGACGTCTCCGGCCCCTGGTGCGGGAAGCCAGGGCGAACCCGCGCGTGCTGGCGCGGCGGTGAAAAGAAAAACGGCCAAAGTTGCTATAACAAAGGCCGGAACACAGGCTAGTCGCATAATAGAGACCTCTCTACTTCATCGGTAAGGTGGCTAAGACTTGGCAGGACCGCAGGATCAAACAGTTACAGCTTGTAGCGGCGGGTCAGGTAATAATGAACGAGTTCCTGTTCGTCCACACTGCCGCAATCGGCCCCGCGGCTGCCCGGACACAGCACCTGGATATGCTCGTCGTCCGGTGTGCCCGGCTTGCTTTCCGCCTCACGTGCTTCGAGGCTGTTCTTCAGGCTCTGGGCCCGGGTCTGGTCCAACTCGCTCCGCTGGATTGGGCAGGAGGAGCACACCAGCTTCTTGAAGGTGAGCTTCTTGCCCTGCGTGTACGCGTCTCGGGGGCTGATGCCTCCGCCTATCGAAATGGAACCCGAGGCGAACGCGGATACCTGCCACAGGGCTCCGAGAACAACGAAGGCCAATACACCGATCATCGCTTTCATACGATTTCCTCCTACAAAGGTGTTGCGTGTTTCCATAGCTTTCAGGGTCAGGGGATGCTTCGTGGAATCGAAGGAGAATAGGGGCTCCTGTCGGCGACCATAATGTGAGTCCGAGATAGAGCGCAAGCCCCCCTTGTCAGCATTGGCGGACACATGAGAGGGAATAGGCTTACAGTCGGCCTACCGGCCCCGGCTACGGGTCTTTCGTTCTGCAAAGAATCAGATAGTGGATGGATATGAAG
>JAJDZN010000045.1 GCA_022824585.1 Bryobacterales bacterium
AGCTTGACGCGCACGCCGGAGCCGCTCAGTATCGGCGCAGCGAAAACCGCGTAGCGTCCCAGCACGTCGCGAATGTCGCCCACCGGGCCGAGGAACTCCATGCCGTCGGCCTCCAGCACCGAAGCGAGCCAGTCCGGCGCATCGGAACCCGCAACCACGAAGCGGGAGCCCTGCACCCTGTCTCGCACCAAGGGAGCGATGTGCTTGCGGAAGTGCGTGAGCGCTTCCAAGTTTGGCGGGTGCCGGAAGTTGCCCACGAACAGCACGGTGCCCTCCTCCCGCCCCTCGACGCGAAGCGGGTACGCGGAGACGTCTATCGCCGTGCGCAGCTTGTCCTTGACGGGCGGCTCGTCCCCAAGCAGCGCGCGCAAGGCGTGGCGCTGCGCGGCACTGCAGACCTGGACCACGTCAAAGTGGCGCAGCCGATTCAGCTCGAAGCGGAGGGCTCGCAGGTATTCGTACGTCCTGCGGGGCAGGCCCGGCAGGCCGGAGGCCAGCATCCCCCGCTGGATGGCCTGGAAGTGCAGGTCATGCTCGAACAGGCACGAAACCAGTTGCCGGAACCGCGCGCCGTAGGATGCGAGCTGGGCGTATTCGAGCTGGACGATATCAATGCGGCGGAGCAAGATCGTGCGCTGGATCTTCCAAAGCAGGTCGGGATCCCAGAAGGACTGGGCCGAGTGCGGCCACAGCAGCGGGGCACCCCGGCGGCGGCGCGGGTCGTGCAGCACGAACTCCGCGCTCGCGCACTTGCTCGCCAGTTCACGGTGGGTCGCGAAGTCGGATTCGCGTTCCAGGAGGCAGAGCAGGTGCAGGCGGCAACCCGCGGCCAGTCCTTCAACCGTCTGCTTCATGAAGACCGCGCCGCCGTGCAGCGGCGGATCGATCGGATACGGGGACACGAAGAGCACGTCGAGATCTTCGGTCGGCTTGCTTTCCAGCCGCTGGAAGCGGTCGCGGAAGAACCCGCCCAAGGGCCGCAGCAGCGCTTCAGAGTCGGAGATCTCAGCCAGCCTGCGCGCATTCGCCCGGTGACCCGCCGCGCGCAGTCCCTGGCGCAAAGCCCCCAAGAACGCTGCCGCGCTGGCCCGGTCCGCGCTCTTGCCGGCCAGCAGGGACAGCCACATGTCTCCGTACAGCCAGCCGAAATGTCCCGCGAGGCGGGTCCACTCGTGCATGTTCTTCCACACGAACAGCAGCCGGTTCTTTTGCAGCACATGCTGGATGTGCTCTGCCGAGAAGTGCCTGCCGATCGTGCCCCGGTGCTCGTGGTGCAGCACGCTGGCCGGCGCGTAGAAGTTGATCCAGCCCCGTTTCCACGCCATGTAGGCCAAGTCCACGTCTTCCATGTAGAACGGGGCCAGCAACTCGTCGAATCCGCCGAGATCTAGAAGCTTCTGCCGGTCGTACGCAGTCGAGCCGCCCCCCGTGTAGAAGGTCGGGAACAGTTCGTCCACCTCGGGGTCTGCCATGTGCTGCAGGTGGATGCGGCCCCGATGCCAGCGCCCCATCGTCAAGCCTGTCTCCTCGCGGCGCTTGGCGGCCGATTCGAAGTAGATCTGGCCCGTGACCGAAAACACGCGCGGATCGCGGAAGCCGTCCAGCAATGGCCGCAAGAACCCGGGCTCTACGCGCATGTCGTTGTTGAGCATGAGCACGATGTCGAAGCGGGCGATGCTGCAGCCGATGTTACAAGCCCGCCCAAAGCCAAGATTCGAGCCCATCTCGACCACGCGCACGCCGGGGAAGTGCTTCGCGAGATACTCAGTGGTCCCATCCTCGGAGGCGTTCTCCATGATCAGCACTTCGTATTCAGCGACGTCCGCCAAGGCTCTGAGCAGGTGCGGCAGGTTGCGCGCCAAGAAGTCGCGACCGTTCCAGGTCGGGATGACGACGCTTACTGCGCGCCTCGAGATTCCCGTGTCATGATCCGCCGCTCGCCTGCCCGACATGATCGCCACGACGTCGGCGCCGAGCAGCAGTAAGGCCAGCAGGACCAGCAGCGCCGGGGCGACCGCCACGAGGAACACCACCGTCGCAACGATTGCGAGGCCGGCCCAGACTCGAGTCATCCGCCGCCCCCTACGCGCCGCCGCGCACATCGACCCGGCAGGGCAGGTGGATGTAGCCGTAGATCTCGCCGGCGCCGCGGGCCATCGGCACTGTCAGGGCGTTGTCAATCCAGTCGCAGATCTCGTAGTCGGCGAGATCCCCGTCCGCAACCGCCGGAGCGAACGCGAACGAGCCGGGGTAGAGCTCGGGCAGGTCGATATGAAAGTCGACCGCGAGTGTGCGGCCCGGCTCCAGCGGATCCAGCGCGATGCCCTCGCGGGCAGTGTTCGTGCCCGCGAAGTCAATGCCCAAGTGGTTGCGCATCATGAAGCCCACGTTCGGGGCGGCGATCCGGTCTCGGGCGCGCACGGCGACGCGCACGGTGGTCCGCTCGCGGGGAATCAACTCCCGCAGGCGCCGGCCGTGGCTGTCAAGGACGGCGATCGACGTCACTTCCGCGCGGCCGGTTCCGAAGCGGCCGTCAACGTTCGGAATGGCGTCCGTTACCCGCGGCCCGGGGACGCTCGGTTCGACCGGCTCCGGATCGTCCTCCCGGACGACCGGCCTGCCGCCGGCCTGCCGATCTCGCGCCGTCATGTCGGCCAGGTATTTGCGGACCACTGCGCTAGGCTCGCCTTGCTCGACTACCCGGCCTTGGTCGAGCCAGACCACGCGCGTGCCCAACGATTGCACGTCCGCCATGGCGTGAGAGACGAACAGGATCGTCACCTGCTTGCGCCGCAGCTCGTGGACCTTGCGCATGCAGCGCTGGCGGAAGTAGTAGTCCCCGACAGCCAGCGCCTCGTCCACCAGCAGCACTTCGGGCTCGACATGGATCGCTACCGCGAACGCGAGCCGTACCAGCATCCCGCTGGAATAGGTCTTGACCGGCTTGTCGATGAAGTCGCCGATTTCAGCGAACTCCTCGATCTGCGGGCACCTCTGGCGGAATTCCCTCCCGGACAGGCCGAACAAGGCCGCGCTCAGCCTGGCGTTCTCCCGACCGGTGAACTCGGGATGGAATCCGGCGCCGAGTTCCAGCAAGGCAGCCACCCGCCCTTCGACCTGGACAGACCCGGTCGTCGGCCGCAAGATGCCCGCCGCCAGTTGAAGCGAGGTGCTCTTGCCGGAGCCATTCGCGCCGATCAGGCACAGCGTTTCGCCGGTCGAGGCCTCGAACGAGACATCCCGCAGCGCCCAGAATTCGCCCCGAATCCTAGAGCGGCCGGGCAGCACCACCTCCCGCAGGCGATCGACCGGGCGGGCATAGGCTGCATAGCTCTTCGAGACGGAACTGAATACGACGCTTGCCAAGGATGGAACGCCCCACGCGGGCGAATCCTATCTTAGACCCCGCGCCGGCTCGTCCCGATGGTCGCCCGCATTCGACACTTGCTCGACTCCCGGAGGGGCTCCCGAGATCGAAACGTGTCCTCTGCGCGGCCGCGCTCCGCCGTGAGAGCGGCGGTCTTGCGTCAGCCCTAGATGCGCGGCACCGGCGCTAAATCACGTCGGGAAACCCTCTCTTGGCGCGCCGGAAGAACAGCGCTCCGAGAACGAAGGCCGCGCAGGCCGCGCCGACGAGAAAGGCGGTCTCGCTGGGGCTGGGGCCGGTTCCTCCGAGGATCGCGCCGCGGTATCCGAGCACGACGTAGCGCAGTGGATTCCACTCGAGGACGAAGTCGACGCGGCCCCGGTAGAAGGCCTCGGGCAAGAACACGGGAGTGGCCCAGAACCAGGCCATCAGCACCACCGAGAGGATCTGCGAGGTGTCCTTGACATAAACCTGCAGGCCGGCTGCGAACCAAGCCAGGCCCAAGCTGAACAGCGCCATCGGCAACAGCCAGAGCGCCAGAAGCGCCACCGACGCGCCCGGGGGGTGCCCCCCAAACGCGGCCGCGACCAGCAGCGCCAACACGGACAGCGAATGCGTCGCGCCGGTCGATGCAAGGATGCTCACCGGCACGGCTTCGGACGGGAAGACGCTCCTCTTCACCAAGGCCGAGTGTTCGACGATAGCCGGAGCCGAGCGCGCCAGAGTCTCCGAGAAGAACAGCCACGGCAGCATCCCTGCCATCAAGAACAGGGGGTAGTTGTCGGTCGCCTCTTCCGCGGGCAGGCGCGCGCCGAAGGCGTGCCGAAACAAGAACCAGTAGATGGCCAGCAGGACGAGCGGGTGGATCACGCCCCACAGCCAGCCGAGCACTGACCCGACATAGCGCTGCCGGAAATCGCGTCGCGTCAGCTGGTACAGCAAGCTGGCGGTAACGCCGAAGGATCGCATCGTGCCGCCGATCCGGACCGCTCGCAGCCGGATTAGGGTCGCGGGGCTAGGGTCACCTTGGCAGTGACCTCCTGCTCGCCGCGCAGCACTCGCACGGTGACGACATCGCCCACCTTCGAGTCGCGCAAGGCGTATGTGAAGTCATACAGATTCGTGATGGCAGCATCGTTCCAGTGCGTGAGGATGTCGCCACCCTGCAGTCCGGCCTTGCCAGCCGGGGAACCCGCTCGAACGTCCGCGAACTTCACGCCATTGGGAACCTCGCCGAAGTCCGGGATCGAGCCGAACCACGGGCCGTAGCCGCGCTGCTCCCCGTCCCCCGCGCCCGGGCCGTGGCTGGAGTCGGGCGCGGCCTTCACGAACGCGAGCCGCTCGGGGCGCTCCCCGACGCCGTCAATGATCTGGCGCGCCATGGCGAGCATCTCGACGGTCGTTGCGCCATCGATCTTGTCGGCGGTGTCACTCGGCTTGTGGTAGTCAGAGTGCAGCCCTGAGAAAAAGAACAGGACCGGGATCCCCTTGGCCGCGAACGAGGTGTGGTCGCTGGAACTGTACCCGCTCTTGGACCTGTCCACCCTCAGTTCGTGCTCGGTCGCGGCTGCCTGCACCAAGGCTTCGAACGGCTCGGCGGTGCCGACGCCGCCCACGTAGAGCTTGCGGTTTTCGATCCGGCCGACCATGTCGAAGTTGAACATCGCCACGGCGTTCTCCAAGGGCAGCGTGGGGTTTTCGACCCAATGGCTGGAGCCCAGCAGGCCGATCTCCTCGCCCGCAAAGGCGAGGAAGAGGATCCCACGCTCGAGCTCCTCGCCCTGGGCGTAGCTGCGAGCCAGCTCCAAGATCGCGGCCACGCCCGAAGCGTTGTCATCGGCCCCGAGATGGGGCGCGCGGCGATTCGGGGACAAGGAGCCCTCGCCGCCGAGGCCCAAATGGTCATAGTGCGCCCCGACGATCAGGTACTCCTCCGACTTGCCGGGCAGGTAGCCCGCCACGTTGCTGACCGTCGCGCGCTGGTGCTCGACATCCACCGACAGGCTCACGCGCAAGGAGGAGGCAAGCGGGAATGATTGGGCCTGCTTAGACTCTTCGATGTCCCTCTCCAAGAGGCGCAACGAGCGACCGGAACCGCGCAGCCACTGCTCCGCGATCGTGGTGCGCACCTGCACCATGGGAATACCCGCGTCGGTGGGCCCGGACACGCTGCCGAAGCGGATCAAGCGATCGCGGCGGCTACCTCGGGTGCGGGAGTTGACCAGCAGCACCGCCTTGGCTCCGCGCTTGCGAGCTTGAATCGCCTTGGCGATCAGGTGAGAGTGCCGCGTCATTCGGCGACTGCTCCCGGACTCGCGGTCGGCCTGCTCGGACGAGTCCTCCTCGCTGAAGAAGCGAGGCTCGTAGCGCATCACCAAGACGATCTTGTCCTTGACGTCGAGATGGAAGTAGTCGTCGTAGTCAAACTCCTCGGCCGTGGCGCCATAGCCTACGAACACGACCTCGCCCTCGACGCTGCCACTGCCCGAGAAGTTGATCGGGATGAAGTCCTGCTTCAGTTCGAGTTCGCTGGCACCCCGCTTGCGCTCCACTCGCAGGCTGTTGTCTTCGCCCAGGCTGGCACCGGTGGTGACTTCGAACGGCTGCAGATATGTGCCGTCCTCGCCAGCCGCTACCACCCCTTGCGCCTTGAGGGCTTCGGCGATGTAGTCTGCAGCCTCGTCCAGCTCGGGCATGCCCGCTCCGCGGCCCCGCATCTCAGGGGACGCCAAGAATTCGACATGGCCCATGTATCGCTCGACGGCCTGCTCGTCGGCTGCACCTTGAGCCGGCCAGCCGACCAACAGGAGAGAGGCGAGGGCCAGCCAGCCCACTGCCGAGCGCAAGCAGCGCACTCGGTTAGACGGGAAAATGTGGGGTGGTTGCATGGCGGCTTCGGACACCTGTGCCCGCTGGGCTGGTTGGAGCAGATTCATCCGCGAGCCGATCGCGGCCGGGGCGGGGCTGCGCTGCCCTGCAGCAGGCGGGTTCCGGTTTTCCATTGTATAGGCACGGCCCCCAGATCCATGCCGGTTAGGGGCGCGCTCGTCGCTCCTCGTCAACTTCTTTCTGCCGGTCGATAACCGCGCAGCGCGGAAATTCGCCTTACACTTAGTGCGGTTTTCGAATCGCGAGGCCGGAAACGTGGCGACATCAGCTTTCACCCCTCCTTGGATTTCGAGGCCAATCTGCGCAGCGGGATCAGCGCCAGACGAGTTGCCCCTCACCCAACAACAGCCCGGCCCGGAGGCCGTGCCAGACCCGCACAGCGAGCCGCCCAAGGTGCCCGGATGGGGCATCGCGTTGTTGGTCATCGGCGGCATCCTGGCCGGCTTGGTCGTATACCAAGCCTTAAGCGGACAGGCAGCGCAGCCAACCGCAGTGCAGCCGACTCTCACCAGCACGGTGGCCGCCGAAAAGACCACCTTCGAAAAGTCGATTCGGATCGGCGGGACGATCGGCGCCACGAATTTCGCCATGATCCGCGCGCCTCGGATGCGCGGGGGCAGAGACCGCGGAGGCGGATCCGGGCTAACGATTCAAACGCTCGCCGAAGCCGGCACGGTGGTCCAGGCCGGCGACGTGGTGGCCGAGTTCGAGTCTAAGAGCACCCAAGACCAGATGGACACCTACGCCTCGATGCTGGCCCAGACCAGGTCCCAGACGGCCACGCGCAAGGCCGAGATGCTGATCGCGACCGAGACCCTGCGGCAGAACTACCGCACCACCAAGGCCGAGGCTGAGAAGGCAGCCTTTGACCTCCAGACAGCCGAGGTGCGGTCAGCGATTCAAGCGGAGATCTTCCAGCTGCTTGCCGAGGAGGGCACGGCGTCGACAGAGCAGTTGGAACAGGAAGTGCGCCTGCAGGAGCTCGCAGACGAGGCGGAGCGGCGCAGCCTCGACATCACCGTCGAGCAGGATCAGAAGCGTTTGGATCGGACCGAGTTTGACTTCGAGAAGATGCGGCTGCGGACTCCGGTCGGCGGCTTGGTCGTGATCGAGACCATGTTTTCGCGCGGCAGCTTCCAGCAGGCCTCGCCTGGCGATCAGGTCTACGGAGGGGCGTACTTCATGCGGATCGTCGACCTGTCCAGCATGGCGGTTTACGCGGAGTTGAACCAAGCCGACAGCCAGATCATTGAATTGGGTGCCCCCGTCAAGGTCCGCCTAGACGCCTACCCCGACGTCGTGTTCGAGGGCCGCATCAAGAACGTCGGCGCAATGGCCACTTCGAGCGGCGGGAGCGGCGGCCGCCGCGGCCCTCCCGGATCAAGCGGGACGCGAGGTGACTGGATCAAGAAGGTGCCGGTGTTGGTCGAGATCGTAGATTCCGACGAGCGCATCCAGCCGGATCTGTCGGCAAGTGTCGATGTGATCGTGGAGACGCAGGAAGACGCCTTGGTCATTCCGCGGGCCGCCATCGCCGAAGTCGGTGGCGCGCCGGTGGTATGGGTGGAGGACGATCAGGCATTCGAGATGCGCCAGCTCCAGCTCGGCTCAATCAGCGACACGCATGCGGTGGTGGTTTCGGGGCTGAACGAAGGCGAAATGATCGCCGCCCAGCCCATCGAAGCGCCGACGCAGCTAGCGCAGCGATAGCTCGACCGCGGCTCTCGGAGCGGTCCTCCAGACCGAGATCCAGACCGCTGATGCGGGTGCCATTGAAGCGCCGCTTTGCGTGCTAGGATCAGATCAGGAGCGGCCCCGACGCTCCCGCTACCGCGTCCCCATCGTCTAGCCCGGCCTAGGACACCGCCCTTTCACGGCGGCAACGCGGGTTCGAATCCCGCTGGGGACGCCACCTCTTCTCGCTAAGTGGCGAATTTTCAATCAACTAGTTCAATAGGTGGGTAATCCACCCCCTATGGTGTCCCACAATCGCGCTCGGCTGCGAGCCCCCATGCGAGCTGATTCCAGCGCCCCGTTTCGGCACGAAGCAGCTGGCCCTAAGCGACGCTCGGCGGACGATCGCCGACCTTCATAAGGACTGCCTCGGCACCGCGAGCGGCACCGAGTGGCATCGGAGTCAATTGCGAGAGCACGGGAAGACTTGCGCCTCGGATTCGACGCGGTCCGGCACGGACAGCGAGACGGGAAACCGTCTGCAAAGTAGGGCCTGCCGCTTTGCGATTGTCATAGATTCCTGTAGCCAATAGGCTACAATGGACCCTTGGTCCAAGTAGTCCATTACGTGGCGGAGGGCGGCACGGACTACTTTGGCGAGTGCTCGCAGCGGCAGAGTAGCGAGACTAGGGCGCGCATCCGAAGGCGGATC
>JAJDZN010000014.1 GCA_022824585.1 Bryobacterales bacterium
ACGTAGATCATCGACATCGAGTCGATCACCAGACCGGCACCCGTCCCGTCCGGCCGTTGCGAGATGACAACATCGTCCTGGCCGTCCAGCGCGTCATCAAGCGAGAAGTCGTAGGAGAAACCGGAGCAGCCACCGCCCTGAATGGCGATCCTGACGAATTTCGCGGCCAGCTCAGGCTGACTCAGAATGAAGGAAAGCCGCTGTCGGGCCCGCTCGGTGAGCCGGATCGGCGCTTCGACGGAAGTATCCATGCCTGCAATGTTGGGTTGTTGCGGTCACTTGTCAAACCTGCTCCGCGTACTGGGCCAGTGGGGTAACGTTCAATCGGAGACCGGCCGAGCTGGATTGAGCTCGGATGAACGGAAGCCGCCGGGACTGACGGGCCAGGAGGCGGACCGGTTCGACCGGACCGTGCCGGGCACTTGGGGTCTAACCATTGGAAATTTCGTACAGTTCCGGCCTGCAGGCACGATTTGTCATCCAATTGTGGGATATCCACCGAGAGGCGCATTTGGTACCCTGCGCTCCCGTGCGCGTCGCACGGGCCACGCGTCCACTGGCAATCCGATCGAGAACTGGAGACCCGACGAATTTAGTTTCAGGCCGACTCCTACGTCCCTCCGCATGATTGACTGTCAGCGGGATCCGGGCCGTGCGAATGGCTGACGCTCGCTGGCGGCAGACGGCTCGATGGAACAAGGGATTCCGGCTTTTCGAGGCCTCCGGATCACGGACCGCCTGGACGCGATGGATGAAGCATGCGCTGGCAGCAAGGGAGGATGGGCATGGTTGTCCGTAAGCTAATCGTCGGTGTCGTCCTGGTTTGGTCTTTTGCGATCGCGGGTTCCGCGAACGCCGACGATCCGATTCGAATCCCACTCCACAACTGGACCAGCCAACTGGTCGGGGCAGAGGTCGTCGGTCGCATCTTGGAGGCGGCCGGGAGCGAGGTCGAGTACGTGCCGGCCGACAGCGGCGCGGTCTACGAAGCCATGTGCGAGGGCGACGTTGATCTTGTGCACGAGGTTTGGCAGGGCGCCTTCGGCGTCGCGTTCGAGAAGCAGGTTGCCAAGGGATGCGTAATCGATGCGGCAACGCACGATGCACTTACGCGCGAGGAATGGTGGTACCCCGCATACGTCGAAGAGGCCTGCCCGGGTCTGCCTGACTGGGAGGCCCTGAACAACTGTGCGGAACTCTTTGTCACGTCCGAGACTTCACCGAAGGGACGCTTCCTGGGCGGTCCCGCCGAGTGGCTCAAGGGAGACGACGAGCGCGTCGCCGGACTGGGCATGAACTTTGCCGTGATCAACGCGGGTTCCGCGGACGCGCTTTGGGCAGAGCTCTCGATCGCATCCGAAAAGTCCAGGCCGATCGTCCTATTCAACTGGACCCCGAATTTCATCGAGGCTCTCTATGACGGGAAGTTCGTGGAATTTCCGGAGTACTTCGAAGGATGCCGTGAAGATGCGGCCTTGGGAATCAATCCCGAGACCACGCACGACTGCGGAAATCCGAAGGACGGCTACCTGAAGATTGGTGTGTGGGAGGAATTCCCCGAGAGGCATCCGGCCGCCTACGCGGTGGTCCAGAAGATCAACTTCACCAATCTGGACATCGCCGTTATGGCCAAGCTGGTGGACATCGACAAGATGGAAGTCACGGACGCGGCGGCCAAGTGGCTCGCGGACAACGAGGCCAAGTGGAAGGCTTGGCTGTCCTCCGATGGATAATCGGTGATCCAGCGTCGGCGAACCAGCGCCCGATTGCACCATCATTGATGGTTGGTCGAATGCCGGTCAGCGGAGTCATCCGCTGACCGGCATTTTCGTTCCTGCGTGTCCAGGAATATTCGGCGCCGCGCACATCGCCATTGCCGGCACACCGAACGTTCGCTGGACGGGATGGGTGCGGGGAAGCAATCGGCGATAGGCGCAGGCATGGAGCCATGTTCGGCCCTGCCGCAAGCCGGCCCCTCGGGTCGTTGGCGAGGATGCCCCGGCCGTCCCGTTCGCAGCAGCGGGGCGTCGATGCCGTTCACGGCGAACGGAGGGCCCGCGGTTCCCCGTGTTCGCCCTTGACCATGCCGAGTGACCGCGCTTCTTGGGTGGGGCGGATACGCTGCTAACCGCATCAAGCCGTGACACAATGCGCCCAAGTGGACCAGGCAGTCCTGTGGAGCGATTGCGCGATGGCTGAGCCTGTCATTCTCTGCCGCGGACTCTGGAAGATCTACGGACCCGAGCCAGCCAAGTTCCTCGCCCGGCATGACTCCAATCCCTCGCCCGAGCAGTTTGAGCAGTCAGGACACATCGGTGCGGTCCAGGACGTCAATCTCGACGTTCAGCCGGGCGAGATCCTGGTCATCATGGGGCTGTCCGGGTCCGGCAAATCAACCATCGTCCGGTGCCTTTCGCGGCTAATCGAACCCACTCACGGCCAGGTGATTTTTCAGGGCACCGACCTTCTCAAGGCCACCGAGAAGGAGATGATCGAGATTCGCCGTCACAAGATGGGCATGGTGTTTCAGAACTTTGCGTTGCTTCCCCACCGCACGGTGATCGACAACGTCGCATTTCCGCTTGAGGTTCAGGGCGTGGATCGTGCGCAGCGGCACGAACGGGCCCTGGAAATCATCGAACTGGTCGGGTTGAAAGGTCGCGAGAAGTATTACCCGCGCGAACTGTCGGGTGGCCAGCAGCAACGCGTGGGAATTGCAAGGTCGCTCGCGGTGGAGCCGGACGTCTGGTTTCTGGATGAGCCGTTTTCGGCGCTCGACCCGCTGATCCGGCGAGAGATGCAGGACGAATTCCTCCGGCTCCAGAATCTGCTGCACAAGACGATCATCTTCATCACCCACGACTTCGACGAAACCGTCCGGTTGGCCGATCGTATCGCCATCATGTACGAGGGCAGGATTGTGCAGCTCGGCACGGCTGAAGAGTTGGTTACGAAGCCAGCCACCGATTACGTACGGGCGTTCACGCGTGACATCCCGAAGGCCAAGCTGCTGACGGTTGCCAGCGTCATGGGGCCAGCGAACGGGGCCCGCGGCGACGGTCCGGCGGTCACCGATGACCAACGCATTGGAGATGTTGCGGGTCTGGTGATCGGCCAGGACAAGCCCGTGACCGTCGTGAACGGGTCGGGGAACGTGGTGGGATCCCTGACGCGCCAGCAGGTGGTTGACGCGCTGTTCGCCGACCGAAGCTGATCGTGACGGGGACTGCCGGGCCTGCTCTTTCGACCGCCGGGCCGCAGTCTGTGTGGTTCCGGCTGCGCTGGCCGCTTGTGGCGGCACTCGGAGTCGTCTTTCTCATCCTGTTCCGGGGAACGCTGCCTGATTGGGCCATCACCCCTCCCGAATTGTGGACCACGAACCTGCCGCTGCCGTTCCTCATCTTCGGTGACGCGTTCTTCCCCGCGCTCACGATCAAGGGCAGCAGCGTCGCCGACTGGTTCAACGGCATCGTCAGCGTCCTACGAGAGCACGAGATATTCGGTCTTTTTACCTTCCGGGACGTCACGCGCGGTATCGCGGGACTGATCGTGTGGCCTCTGAACTTCTCCGAAGATCTCTTGATCTCCGGATTCTCGGATTGGGAAATTCCACCCATTCCCTGGGTGGTCACGACCGCGCTGGCGGGGATCCTGGGCTGGTATCTCCGGGGGTGGGGTCTTGGACTCCTCGCTTCCTCGTGCATCGCCTATTGCGCCGTGTTCGGGAAGTGGGAGCTGGCGATGACCACGCTGTCGCTGGTTCTGGTAACGGCGCCGATCGCAATCCTCATCGGGCTGGTGCTCGGGATCTTGGCGCTGAAATGGAGACAGTTTGAGAGGGCGCTCTGGCCCATCCTCAACCTCATGCAGTCGCTGCCACACTTCGGCTACCTGATCCCGATCGTGGTCTTCGTCGGGCTGGGCCACAAAGCCGGTGCGATTGCCACGATCCTCTTCGCGCTCCCGCCGATGGCGAAGATCACGATCCTGGGGCTGCGTGGCGTCGCCGAGGAAGTGTTGGAAGCGGGTGTCATGGCGGGATGCACGAGGCGACAGATGCTCTGGCGCGTGCGTATTCCGGCGGCTCGGCCGACGCTTATGGTCGGCGTGAACCAGGTCATCATGCAGTGCTTGGCGATGGTCGTGATCTCGGCGTTCATCGGCGCGAGGGGGCTCGGCATCGATCTGCTCTTCCGCCTGCAGACGCTTCAGCTGGGTCGTGCCCTGGAGAGCGGCATTGCGATCGTTCTGATGGCGATCGCACTCGACCGGCTCAGCCAGGCGTTGTCCGAGAAGGAGCCGGTGCACCGGCAGGACGGTCCTTTCTGGAGCGTCCATCCGTATCTGACCGCGGCTGGCCTTGCCGCGGCAGCGGGAATCCTGCTGGCCTATCTCGTGCCTGAAGCCGGGCAGCTGCCGCGCGAGATGACCGTCACCCTTGCGCCGCAGTGGGACCTAATCATCAGGGGCGTCGTGTCGGCACTGTACGAGCCCCTGAGCTTCATCAGGGAGTACCTGCCGCCGTACGTCCTCATTCCCATTCGCACGTTCTTCGAACAGCTTCCCTGGACAGTGTTCCTTGGCGCGGCCGGATTGTGCGGATGGGTGCTGGGGGGTTGGCGCCTCGCGGCGCTGGTAGGAACGTATATCGGCTTCATCGTGCTCTCGGGCTGGTGGACCGAGGCCATGGTGACCACGTACCTCGTCTTCGTGGCCGTCGTCATCTGTACGATCTTCGGATTTCCCGTTGGCGTCTGGGCATCGCGCCGGGACCGGAGAACCCGCGTCGTGGCGTTCCTCTGCGACACCTTCCAGACCTTCCCTTCGTTCATCTACCTGATTCCGGTTGTCATGCTGTTCCAGGTGGGCACCATCTCCCAGATCATGGCGATCGTGGTGTACGCGAGCATTCCCGTGATCCGGTACACCTACGTGGGATTGCGGGCAGTACCGCACAGCATGGTGGAGGCTGCCGTCTCATCGGGGTGCACCCCGTCCCAGATACTCTGGAAGGTGCGAATGCCGCTGGCGTTTCCCGAGATCATGCTGGGCGTGAACCAGACCATCATGTTTGGTCTCTTCATGGTGATGATCGCCGGATTCATCGGCGGCAATTTCGATCTCGCCCGGGAGATCTTCAAGGCCAAGGCCCAGAACGACGCCGGTCTCGGGCTGCTCCTGGCGCTCTGCGTGGCATTCCTTGGCTTGACGGCGGATCGACTGATTTCGGCTTGGGCCAGTCGCCGCAAGGCCCAGCTCGGTCTGGCCTGAACTTGTCCGGCATCGCCGACACAGCCACCGACCCGCAATCGTCTCATCGACATTCACACTGGGGCCGAACTGTCCTCGCGCATTGAGAGAATTCGGGGGGCTTCGCTCCGGCCTGGAAACGTGATGCAGGGATGCCGGTA
>JAJDZN010000320.1 GCA_022824585.1 Bryobacterales bacterium
CCGAAACCGGCAGGCTCAGAAGCGGCCCGCCTCCGCCTGGCGAAGTCGATCTCGTTCGTAATCGGCGCCGTGGTCGTTGCGTTCGGGACCTTGATCGGACAGATCGAGGGCAATATTCTCGAACTCTGCTACAAGATCGCCAATCTTCTCGCCGCTCCGCTGTTCCTGCTGTTCTTCATGGCGATGTTCATGCCCCGGGCCACTGCGTTCGGGACGCACTTGGGCACGATAGCGAGCGTCGCGGTCGCGGTTGGCGTCGCCTACTACGGAATTCTCGGCCTGACCTTCCAGTGGATGATGCCGGCCTCGTTCGTTGCCGGAGCGATCGTGGGCGGCCTAGCTAGCCTGCTGCCAATTGGGGGCGGGCGGGCCGAAGACTCCGGGTAGAGAGTGCCTGGACCGCCTTGCGGAGCCGAGGGCCTGGCAGGAGTCGAGGAGGACCATCGCGACTCTCGCTCGCTCACAGACCCCGGCAGGAATGGGACGGAACAGGAAACGCCTTCTCAATCAGCGCTGCTTCGTCTCGCGCGGGCTGTGCGACGATTTCGTGATCTCATAGAGCTGCGAAAGCGGGACCCGGGCCACTTCCATGTCTTCTTTGTTGACTGAGTAGATCACCCAGAGGCTCTCCCCGACCACCACCGAGTGCGGGTACTGGTATCCGCCCCCTCCTTTCGCCTTGCCCTCATAACGCGTTGGCGGAGCGACGAAGCGAATCACGGCCATGCGGTCAAACTCGAGTCCGTCCCGAGAAAGCGAGATCGCTAGCATGGACCGTCCTCCCTGCCTGGCCGACATCGGCAGAGGGTTATTGATCACGTAGTACTGGCCATCCGGCAGTCGCCCGGCATTGGCGCGGGCGCCCGTGTCTGGAAAGTTCGTCCGTGTCGGCACCGTCCACGTCTTGCCGTTGTCGAAAGAGAAAGACGAATAGTGGCGCCGCGGCCTGGACTCCTCGATCTCGGCTCGGCTCCGTGCGTGAATCGTGCCCTGGTTGCGGTAGAGTCGCACCCACGTGCCGTCGCCGAGACGCCAGGCTTGAGTGGGCTCGGTCATGCGGTGTTCGTCATCGGAATCCGGGTGCTGTCTTGGCTTGAAGAGGAGCTGCCTCAGGTTGGCCGGCTCCTCGAAGTGGGCGTTGAGCTTGGTCACCAGCGCCGGGTCTCCGGCAGGAATGGCGGGATGGCCGGGCTCCGGCGCGGGGGCCGCTTCCGACAGCCAGAAGACCTCGCCAAGCGATCCGCCCGCCTGCACCTCGCGCGCGAGGAATCCGACGCGCACGCGCGAAACTTCATTGAAGCGGTACACCTTCTCCTTCAGGGCCTTGTCGACGCAGGTGACCGCGAAGAGGCGGCCGTCAATGTCGGCAAAGCCCTGCGAGGTCTGAAAAGGGTTCGATCGGTTGGCCTCCGACCAAGGGACCTTGTCGGCAAGCGGAGGGAAGAGAGCTTCGGGAGCGGACCACGTCTCGCCTTCGTCGGTTGAGTAGCGGAGCATGCCATGCTGGCCCGAGGAGTTCTCGTCCCGCGCGTGGCTGTCCCAAGCGGCGAACAACACCCCCCGGTGATAGGCAAGGTGACCATGGTGGCTGAACGTTCCTGTCTCCGGCGTCGCGTGGAACAGCTTGGTGGTCTTCACGCGGTCCAGGAATTGGTAGCGAAAGTCTGCCGCCTGTCCGGCAGTCCAGTCCACGACTGGGGTCTCGGCCGGTTCTTCCGCGGCGGTCAGGCTCCCCAATTGGAAGACCGCGACGACCCATGCGAATCGGACGCATGCGGCTGCTCGAAACATCGCCGACAAATTTAGCGCATCGGCGCATTGGACGCATCGGCGCATTGGAGTCCGCCGACGAACTCGTTCTGATAGACTTCTTTCCAAGCAGAAGAGCAGCCGTCAACTCGGGCTCGCGAGCCGGGCTGCTCCCTAGACGGCACATGGGTTGGTCCAGACTTCTGCGCCTCGCGGCAGCGCTTCTTGCCGCTTCTCTTCTCCCCTGTTTGGCGGCCGGCCGGCCGAACATCTTGCTAATCGTCTCCGAAGACAACGGTCCCGAGATCGGGACCTACGGCGATCCCTACGCCCGCACGCCGAACCTCGACAAGATGGCGGCCGAGGGCGTGCGCTTCGACCGCGCGTTCGTTCCACAGGCCGGCTGTAGCCCCTCGCGCGCGAGCTTCCTGACCGGCCTCTACGTTCATCAGCACGGGCAGCTCGGTCTGGCTACGTGGGGGTTTCGGATGTACCGCGAAGATACGCCGAACGTCGTGCGCAGCCTCAAGGAAGCCGGGTACAGGACTGGGATCATCGGCAAGATCCACGTCAACCCGGAGTCAGCCTTTCCCTTCGACTTCAAGGCAATCCCGACCGCAAACTTCCAGCGCAAGAATCTAGGCGACTACGCCAGGCATGCCGAGTCGTTCTTCGATGCTTCCGATCAGCCGTTCCTCTTGAGCGTGAACTACCCCGACGCGCACCGGCCCTGGCTGAGGCAGGCCGAGGGACTGCCTGCCGAGCCGCTCGATGCCGACGACGTCAAGCCGCTCGCCTACCTCAGGCTGCACGGCGCGAAACTGCGCCGGCTCACCGCCGGCCACTACAACAGCATGGAACGGCTCGACGTGCTGATAGGCGACCTGCTCGCGGCCCTTGATCGCTCGGGCAAAGCCGGCGACACGCTGGTCGTCTACATCGGCGATCACGGGGCGGATTTTATCCGAGGCAAGCGGACCTGCTACGAAGGGGGCCTGCGCATCCCGTTGATCGCGCGCTGGCCGGGCCGCGCCAAGGCCGGCCAGGCGCGGAAAGAGTTAGTGTCCACGATTGACCTGATGCCCACGTTTCTCGCCGCGGCCGAGGCGGAAGCGCCCGCCGGCCTGCCCGGGTCCTCTCTGGTCGAGTTGCTCGAAGGCAAGGAACCCGAGTGGCGGCGCTACCTGTTCGCGGAGTTCCACGCTCACGCCGCCCAGCCCAATTTCTATCCGCAGCGCTCCGTACGCAACGACCGGTTCAAGCTCATCGAAAACCTGATGCCCGGCGAGATCAATCCGGGCTACGAGTTCACCCTGCACCACATCGAGGGCAGTTTGCCCGAAGTCATCGAAGCAGCCCCGCCCGAGGTCCGGAAGACCTATCAGGCCATGGCGCGTCCACCGCGTTTCGAGCTCTACGACCTGCGGGAGGACCCCTTCGAGTTCAGCAACCTGGCGGACGACCCGGCGCACGCCGACTCTTTGCGCGAGCTGCAACGGGAACTGGACCAATGGCGCAAGCAGACGAAGGACCCGCTACTCGACCCAAGCAACCTTGAGCGCTTGAAGGCGGAAGCGCAGATAGAGTCGAAATCCGGGGCTCGCAAGCGCGGCTGGGAATACCCGCACTACTTCTTCGAATGAGGGCAGAGAGCCAGATGTCCGTAACTCTCACCAGCCGCGTCCTCATCTCCCTCTTGCTCACCGCGTTGACCGCCCTGGCCGCCGACAGGCCGAACGTGCTGTTCATCGCGATCGACGATCTGCGGCCTTCGCTGGGTTGCTACGGCGACCCCATCGCCATCACGCCCAACATCGATCGCCTCTCCGCGCAGGCTCGCCAATTCAACCGCGCCTACTGCATGCAATCCGTCTGCGGCCCCTCGCGAACGGCGATCCTCACCGGACGCCTGCCCGACAACACAGGCGTCTGGCACAACCGCAACCGCTTTCGCGAGAGGCACCCGAATCTGGTCACACTGCCGCAGTTGTTCAAGAACAACGGCTACCACACCCTGGGTCTCGGCAAGATCTTCAGTGGCAATCGCAAAGAGCTGGATCCCCAGTCGTGGTCCGTGCCCGAGGTCCTGTACCTAGAGGGATGGAACAACTACGTGCTGCCGCGGAACGGACGCAACCGAACAAAGGGCACGGCGTTCGAGAAGGCCGACGTTCCCGACGAGGGGTACACCGACGGCAAGTTGGCCAAGCTCGCCGTGGAGACCCTTGGGAAGATCTCGCGGTCCGAGCAACCGTTCTTTCTCGCTGTGGGCTTCTTCAAGCCCCACCTGCCGTTCAACGCGCCGAAATCGTACTGGGATCTCTACGACCCGGCAGTTTTCGAACCGAACTTCTCGGACGAGCGAACGCACGGGGCACCCGACTTCGCCTATCCCGACCACCTCGAGATGGGCGGCTACACCGACGTTCCAGAAGACGAACGCGTCTCGGCCGAGCAAGCGCGCGAGCTGCGTCATGGCTACTATGCCTGCGTCAGCTATGCCGACGCACAGGTCGGCAAGCTGCTGCGGGCGCTTGAGCGGCTGGGCCTGGAGGACGACACCATCGTCGTGTTGTGGGGCGATCACGGCTACTCGCTCGGCGAGGCCGGCCACTGGTGCAAAGACACGAACTTCGAACTCGACACTCACGTCCCTCTGATGGTCCGGACGCCGCGGATGGCGAAGCCAGGCGTCGCCACGGAGGCGCTGACCGAGTACGTCGACATCTATCCGACCCTAGCCGAGCTGGCCGGGCTGACGCCGCCCGACGGACTCGACGGGCGCAGCTTCGCCTCTGCGTTGCGCAACCCGAGCGCCAAAGGGCGCGACTTGGTCTTGAGCCAGTTCTCACGCCCATTCAAGCCGAGCGCGCCGGAGATCATGGGCTACTCCATTCGCACGGCGACGCAGCGCTACACCCGGTGGATCGATTGGATGAGCCGCAGGGTGCTGGCCGAGGAACTCTACGACTACGCGGACCGGGCGAGCGCCCTGGCCAAAGGGAGCTTTCTCGTCGAGCAACGGAACTTGATCGACTCCGACGACTACATGGCAGCACGGGACCAGCTGCGCTCCACGATGGACCAGACGCTCCGGGACCGGATTCGCCCCAAGCGTGGCGCCGCGCGCTGAGACTCTTTCCCTTGGCCGCACCCCGAAAAGACCGACCTCTTTGAAGAATCGGCTCATTGCAGGCGCTGTCCCGTCAAGATTGGCACAGATGGGGTGTGGCGGTCGGATCGATCGCGTACGCGACCGCCACCTCCGGAGAGTGCCGGAATGAGCGCGCGCTGTCAATCGAAGCGCGCGAAGACTCGAGTCGAAGGCCCAGCAAGCACCTGCGACCACCGCCAGACAGGGCGTTCACACAGGCAGGGCCCTGTCTAGCCGTGCCCTTTCGGGATGTAGGTACGTTGCAGCGTCTCGCCTCTCTGGCTGGCAGGGCGCTCTTCGATAAGGTCTTGCGCCAAGGCCGTGTGGAATGAGACGACCACCCAGTTCTCGCGACCCATGACGCCTTGGTGCCAAACGCCGCGGGGGATCGAAAGCCAGCGGTCTTCCAACGCAGCAGTTGGCTGGCTAACCAGACGGTTCGATGTCCAGGTCTCTCCCGGCTGCTCTCCGACTTGCGTCTGCAAGTCGGCGGAGCCCCTGAACGACATGACTCGCTGAATGCTGTTGGGATGGCGTTCAGCTCCCGATTCGGTCTTCGCTCTCAGCACGAAGACCCAGCTGGACCGAATCCCATCCGGGATCGGCCCGCCATACAACGAAAGGTCTACCGCTTCCCAGACCAGAGGCGACAACCGATCTGCTTCGAGCTTCTCTTCAAGCCGCGACCCGACGCGGACCAGTTCTTGGCGGACCTCACTCTGGCTAACCAAGCTATCCAAGGCAGCCAGAATCGCTCTCTCGTCCTCTGCAATCGGCGCGCCGGACATTCCGGCAGTATAGTCCCCGGCAATATCGTGCCGCGCAGCGCGCTGCGCGCAGGGGCGGCCGCTAGCACGCCATGCCGTGGTCCTTGGCCCCGCTCGAAGGCGCGGCCTGACAAACGGCCCGCGAACGGCCGCATGAACAACTCCCACTGCACGGTTGCAACGCGCTGGCGTCTCAACGAACATAGAAGGCAGCGTCATGCGCAAGACTTTACTGCTCACCTTACTGGCCTCAGCGCTCATGACGGCCGCCGTAAGTTGCAATCGGTCCGACATGGTCCGCATCGGCGTTGTGCCGAAGGCCGTGGCCCACGAGTTCTGGATCGCGGTACGTGCCGGCACCGATGAGGCCGCCAAGGAGGCCGGCGTCGCGATCGAGTGGCAGGGCCCGTCCGCCGAAACGGAGTTCTCCCGCCAAATCGAAATCGTGGAAGCGATGATCAACTCCCGCGTGGATGGCTTGGTGCTCGCTCCGACAGAAGCCACCGCCCTCGTATCGGTGGTCGAGCGCGCCACGAGAGAGGGCATCCCGGTGACGATCTTCGATTCGGGGATCAACACCGACGAGTACGTCTCGTTCGTGTCGAGCAACAACTACGAGGCGGGCGTCCAGGCAGCCGACCAGCTGGCCGAGATCCTTGGCCGGTCCGGCAAGATCGCCGTCGTCAAGAACGTGCCGGGATCCTCATCGACGATGGAGCGGGAGCGCGGCTTCGAGGAAGCGCTCGCCAAGAAGTATCCGCGCGTCGAGATCGTCGACTTCAAGTACTGCCAGTCGGACAGGGCGCTGGCGCTGGCCGCGGCCGAGAATATGCTCACGGCACATCCCGATCTCGATGGCATGTTCACCTCCGCCGAGCCAGCCACCGTGGGCGCGTCCACTGCGCTGCGCAACCGCGAACTGGTCGATCAGGTGAAACTGGTCGGCTTCGACTGGACCGACACCCTGGAAGGCGACTTCCGCGAGGGCGTCATCAACGCCTTGGTCGTCCAAGATCCGTTCGAGATTGGGCGGCGCGCCGTTCAGACCGTCCTGACGGCCTTGCGCGGCGAGACGCCGCCGAAGCGGATCGACACCAAGACGCACGTCGTCACCTTGGACAACATCAACTCCCCAGAGATCGAGGCCGTGCTACGGATCAACCTCGACGACTACCTGCAATAGACACTGGCGCGATCGGCTAGCGCGCGAAAGCCTCGCGCAGGCGGTCCAGCGCCCAAGTCAGTTCTTCGCGCTCGATCACCAGCGGCGGAGCAATCCGGATCACCCGGTCGTGGGTCTCCTTGCACAGCATGCCTAGCATCTGCAGGCGCTCGCAGAAGGGACGTGCTGGCACGCGCAGCTCGATTCCGGCGATCAAGCCCACGCCTCGAATCTCCACGATGTCGGGGTGAGACAGCGTGCGCAGCTGGTCCAAGAACCAGCGGCCCAGCACAGCCGCGCGCTCCACGAGGTTCTCGTCGGCCAGCACGCGCAAGGCCTCCCGCGCTACGGCGCACCCCAAGGGATTGCCGCCGAACGTCGAGCCATGGGTGCCGGGAGAGAAGACTCCCAGCACATCGCGACTCGAGACCACGGCAGACACCGGGTAGAAGCCCCCGGACAGCGCCTTGCCGAGCACGTACACGTCTGGTTGCACGCCTTCGCGCTGGCAGGCGAACAGGGCTCCGGTACGGCCCAAGCCCGTCTGAATCTCGTCGGCGACCAGCAGCACGCCGCTCTCGCGGCAGATCCGCGCCACCTCGGCCAAGTAGCCCGCTGGCGGGATCAGCACGCCCGCCTCGCACTGCACAGGCTCGACCAAAAAGGCGCACGTGTCCGGGGTGATGGCCTCGGCCAGGGCGTCGGCGTCACCGAAGGGAATCGAGCGGAATCCCGGGGTGAACGGGCCGAATCCCAGTCGGCTGTCTGGATCGGAGGAGAAGCCCACGATCGTGGTGGTGCGGCCGTGGAAGTTGTTCTCGCAGACCAGGATCTCTGCCCGGCCGGACTCTACTCCCCTGCGCTCGTAGGCCCACTTGCGGGCAGCCTTGATCGCGGTCTCGACAGCCTCCGCGCCGGTGTTCATCGGCAACACCATCTGCATCGCGCACAATTCCGCCAGCTCCCTGCAGAACAGAGGCAGCTGGTCGTTGCGATACGCCCTGGACGTGAGGGTGACCCGTTCGGCTTGGTCCCTCAGCGCCTGCAGGATGCGAGGGTGGCAGTGACCTTGGTTAACAGCCGAGTAGGCGCTCAAGCAGTCCAGGTAGCGCGCACCGTCCGCGTCGAAGACCCACGGCCCTTCGGCCCGGGCCACCACGACGGGCAGCGGATGATAGTTGTGCGCGCCCCATTCGTCTTCCAGCGCGAGCAAGTCCTCGCTGAGACTGGCTGTGGCAACGCGGGTCAAGGAGCCGAACCCCGAAGACTTCAGCGTACCACCCCGCTCGGCTCATTCCGCCTCGGGCACATAGATGACCTCGCCGCTCTCAAGGCGATACGCCACCCCGAGCCGCTGGCCGCGGCCAGCTCCCCGCTCTTCGCTGGCGCGGAGGCGTTCGATGCGCTCGCCCCGCTTGACGATCATCTCCATGTCGGGACGACCCGGGTTGGTAACGATCGTGATGTCCCTGGTGCTCATGCGGGCGGCCACTTCCGCGAGACTCGCGCTGCCAGCGAGCGCCAAGATCAACGCCACTACGAGAACCATGCTGGCGTCGAACAGGTTTACGACTCCGCCTAGCGGGTCCCCGTCTTCGCCCGAGTCCAGAGCGGCGGATGCCCGACGCATCCAGCTGCGGCGGCGCGGCATTCGGCCCGAGTCCCTATGCATCTGGCGCTTCCTCCCGGCTCGTCTCTCCAAACCAAATCTCCATCAGGTAGTGCATCTCGGTCAGATCTTGGCGCCCCCAGTGACGCACCTGCACTCCAAGCGCGAACGCTGCCCCGCCCACGATCAGGCCGACCACCGTGGTCGTGAATCCGATCAGAAGATTGGACGCCATCGATTGCATGTCGCCAGCGGCGAGGCCGGCAAGGGCCGGCTGCAGGGGAATCAGAGTGCCGATCAGGCCCAGCATCGGGCCCGTGCGCGAAAGCACCGAGAGCCGGTCGGCCCGCTGTCGCAGGTCATTTTCCAGATCGCCGACGATCTTGTCGAGGCGCTCCGGATACAGCCTGGCGCCCTTGGCGAAGCGACCCAGCGCGAGTTTCCAGTCCAAGCCCAGAAAGCGCTCCAAGGTCGGCTCGCTCTCGTACAGACGCCTCAGGGCTTCCCGGTTCGCGCGACGCTCGAAGCTCTCCGCCAGCACGCCCCCGGCTAGATACGTGGCGTAGACGAACAGAGCTACGATCGCGACCAACGCGGGCAGCAGGAACGCGCTCGAAATCCAATAGAGCAGGCTCTGCAATTGCTCCACGACAACCTCACTGGCCGTCCGCGATGCCGGAGGCCGCCAGCCTCATCCGCGGCGTTCCGCGTCGAGCACCTTGTTCAAGCGACGCGCGAAACGCGGGCCGCCGTCGTAGGTCGCGCCCAGAAACGCCCGCACCAGCTCCGTGGCTAAGGAGATTCCGACGATCCGCCCGCCCAGGCAGAGCACGTTGAGATCGTCGTGCTCGACACCCTGCCCTGCGGAATAGGTGTCATGGCAGACGCTGGCGCGCACGCCCTTGAGCTTGTTGGCCGCCACAGAGGAGCCGACGCCGCTTCCGCAAACGACGATACCCCTGTCGGCCTCTCCGTTCCGGACGCTCTCGCCGACCGCGATCGCAAAGTCGGGATAATCGTCGTTCGCGTCCAGCGTATGTGCTCCGACATCCAACGCCTCGTGCCCGTCCGCGGCCAGCAGCCTGGCAATCTCCTGCTTGAGATGGAAGCCGGCGTGGTCGGCCCCGATGGCAACACGCATCAAACTGGCATTGTAGCGTAGGCACTACGGCGCCTCGTGCGAGTCTCGGAGCCGGAATCTGGAGGGTCGCGAGGCTGGCGAGTTGCAGAACGCGTCCGCCCGCCCGAGCCGCAGTCGCGCCGGCAAGGATGCGGAGCGCTCCGGCGGCCGGCCACAGGCTGGAGCGCCCGAGACAGTCGAATCGGGTCATGGGACCAGCGCGCATAATAGAATGGATCTGAGGGCGGCCCGCCGACCCGCGCCAAGCTGTCTCGGCCGGCACACTGCGAGCGGAGCCGGATCGTGGCACCCGCACCCCTCAGGGCCGGGACAGATGAAGATCGGATTCATTAGCCTGGGTTGCCCGAAGAACCTAGTCGACAGCGAGGTCATGATGGGGTTGCTCGAGGCCCGCGGGCACGAGCTGACGCAGGATCCCGGCCAAGCCGAGGCACTGGTTGTCAACACCTGCAGCTTCATCGAACCTGCCAAGCAGGAGTCGATCGATTCCATCCTCGAGACTGCCGAATACAAGCGTGTCGGCCGGGCTCGCCGCTTGGTCGTGGCAGGATGCTTGGTCGAACGCTACCGCGACGAACTGCAGCAGCAGATCCCGGAAGTCGACGCCGTCCTCGGCACCAACGAACTCGAGTCGATCGTGCATCACTGCGAGGGCGAGGCGGCCGCGCCGGCCGCGCCGCCCGCAGGGGGCTATCTCTACCACGATCTCACCCCGCGCCGACTCGCCACGCCGAGGCATTTCAGCTACATAAAGATCAACGAGGGCTGCGACCACCCCTGCTCGTTCTGCATCATTCCCCAGTTCCGGGGGAGCTTTCGCAGCCGGCGGTTCGAATCTGTCGTGCTGGAGGCCGAGCGGCTCTTCGGACAGGGCGTGCGCGAGATCAACCTGATCGGTCAGGACACGACGGCATTCGGAGACGATCTCGGGATCAAGGACGGTCTCCCAACCTTGCTGGACCGGCTGGCCCGCATCGATGGCGCAGGCTGGATTCGCGTGCTCTACGCCTACCCGAACCGGGTGAGCGACCGGCTGCTGGACACCATAGCGTGCCACGATGCGCTGTGCCCGTACCTAGACATCCCTCTCCAGCACGCGAGCGCGAGCGTGCTGCGTCGCATGAAGCGGGGCTCGAGCGGAGACATCTTTCTCAGGCTGATCGAGCGCATCCGGCGCACGATCCCGGGCGTGTCTATCCGCACCAGCTTCATTGTTGGCTTCCCGGGCGAGACCGAGCGTGACTTCGAGACGCTCTGCCAGTTCCTGCAAGCGGCACAATTCGACCACGTGGGCTGCTTCCGCTACTCCGACGACGAGCACAGCGCCAGTTTCGCGCTGACTGGCAAGGTCGACAGGCGCACCATCTACAATCGCCAGCGCCGCCTGATGGCCTTGCAGCGCAGGATCTCCCGCCGATCCAAGCGCGCCTTGGTGGGCAGGCGGTTTCCTGTACTGGTCGGCGGCCTCTCCGGCGAGACCGACCTGCTCTGGGAGGGTCGGCTGCAGA
>JAJDZN010000010.1 GCA_022824585.1 Bryobacterales bacterium
GCCGACTCGGAGTACTCTTCATGGCCCAGCTCCTGCGACACCTGCTGGTCGGGCGTGCCGGAGTCGTTCACGAACAGGGCGACGCCGTCGATCGGCTCGCCCGCAGCCATCACCATGTCTAGATCGCCGTCCTGATCGAAGTCGCCAAAGTCGATCTGGTTCGCATTGGCGATCAATCCGGTCTCCCAGTCGGGGGCTTGATTGAACTCTCCGGAGCGGTTGAAGTACAGCGAGCAATGACTCTCGTGCGTCCCGGCCAGGTCCATCCAGCCATCTTGGTTGAAATCGAGCACGTCGATATGGTCGCAATCTGTCGTCTCATGCGACTGCCAAAACGGCTCCGCGGCGATCGTCCCGCCGTCGTTGCGGTACGCCACCCAGCGGCGCGGTTCCGGAGCGCTCGTGACGAAGTCGTGGTCGCCATCGCGGTCCACATCAACCAAGCGGGCAATCCCATCTCCGCCCGAGGTCTGGGTGCCGCTGCTCCAGATGGGCTCGTCGGAGAAGATTGGCGCGGGCGAAGCCTCCGTTTCACCGCTGGAACAGCCCGGCAGAAGCAGCGCAATCCCCGCTGCGAACAGGAGCAGTTCAGCACGTCTCATCTCGTATTCATCCCTTCCGATGGCGCCACTTCGGCATTCCGGCCGGCCAGTGCGCCGCGATCACGACGACGATTGTACGCCTGGCGAGATCTCACTCGCTGGACACCGGGAACGGGCGGTCACACCGAGCGCGAGACCGGCACCGAATCAATGATCAAGCGGAACCTGACCCCGCAGGCGAGCTGCGGGGCGTGGTGCGGAGAGGGGGACTCGAACCCCCAAGGGATTGCTCCCACTA
Source organism: Bryobacterales bacterium (assembly GCA_022824585.1). GTDB lineage: Bacteria > Acidobacteriota > Terriglobia > Bryobacterales > UBA6623 > VXMF01. Next base: position 841 of record JAJDZN010000010.1, read on the forward strand.
GCACCTCAAGCTAGCGCGTCTGCCAGTTCCGCCACCTCCGCATCTCGACAACCGCCCGCGCAGGCTGTTCCCAGCTCGCCGCGACGCGGTCGGCACCTACTGCTCGCCGCCGTCCGCTTCCGTCTCGGCCGGTGTAGGCTGCGAAGTCGCCGGGACGAGCGGCTCCGTCTCGGCCGGAGCGGCCTCTTCCGCCGGCGTTTCGCTGCCGACTCCGCTGCGGTCGATCACCGACTGGCCGGCGATGTTGCGCCCCTGCCAGATCCCGAGCGTGATCGACGTGAGCATGAACAGCACGGCCGCAGTCGTCGTGGCCTTGGACAAGACGGTGGCAGCGCCCCTGGGGCCGAAGGCCGTCTGCGAGCCCATGCCGCCGAACGCGCCGGCCAGATCGGCCGCCTTGCCGCTCTGCAGAAGCACCACGATGATGAGGAAGAAACTCACCAAGATGTGCAGCGTTGTCAGCAGGATAACCATGTCCCTTCCATTATGCCCCGGGGCTCTCGGCTACGCTCGGACAAGCGCCGCGAAGGACTGCGGGTCCAAGCTGGCGCCGCCGACGAGCCCGCCGTCGATGTTGGGACAGCCCAATAGGCCGGCGAAATTGGACGGCTTGACGCTTCCGCCGTACAGGATGCGCACGTTCCCGGCATTCGTCTCCCCGAAGCGCTCGGCAGCTAGGGCACGGATCTCTCGGTGCGCCGCCTCGGCGATCTCCGGGGTGGCGGTGCGCCCGGTGCCAATCGCCCAGACCGGCTCGTAGGCCAGGATCAGCTTGGCGAACTGCTCGGGCTGCAATGCGCCGATCCCAGCCGTGAACTGCTCGGCCAGGACTGCTTCGGTGTTCCCTGCCTCACGCTGTTCCAGCGTCTCGCCAACACATACGATCGGCGTCAGGCCGGCCTCCAAGGCGGCCAGCGTCTTGAGATGCACCGTGCCGTCGTTCTCGCCGAAGTACTGCCGCCGCTCGCTGTGGCCGATGATCACGTGCGTGCAGCCAATCTCGACCAGCATGCCCGCAGAGACCTCGCCCGTGTAGGCGCCGCTGGCCTCCCAGTGCAGGTTCTGCGCGCTGACGCAGATGTTGCCAGCCCGGGCGGCGGCGACTGTCGCGGCCAGCGCCGGAAAGGTTGGGGCAATGATGACCTCGCGGCCACTGGTGTGGGCGATGAGAGGGCTGACCTCATCCACGAACGCCGCGGCTTCGGCGGCGGTCTTGTTCATCTTCCAGTTACCGGCAACAACGGGCGTGCGCACAGAGCTCCTCCGTGGGTTCCAACTCGGGGGACGCGTCGGCTGAGCACCCCGGATCCGACGCAAGTCCCAGCATAATACAAGTGCGAAGACACCCTACGGCTCGATCCGCCCCAAGCCGGTACCGGCCTGCACTACAATCCCCTTCATGCTGTTCAACCCTCGCTCTTGGCTCGCATTGGTGCCATTGCTCCTGGCGTGCTCCCCGGCCGCCGAGCAAGACGACAGCCATCCCAACGTGATCGTGTTCGTGAGCGACACGCACCGCTGGGGTGCGATGTCCTTCACGCAGACGCCCGAAGTGCAGACTCCAAGCCTCGACGCCCTGAGGAAGCAAGGCGTATCGCTGGACCGCCACTACGTCAACCTGCCGATCTGCACTCCGTTCCGCGCAATCTTGATGACCGGGCGCTGGCCCTACCAGCAAGGCTTGATGGCTAACCACATGTCTCTGGCTGAACGCGTTGACATGCCGGACGGCGAATCCACCAAGGGGACTCTCGCCTGGGCGTTTCGCGACGCGGGGTACACCACCGGGCACTTCGGCAAGTGGCACCTCGGCGGCCGTGACGCGCGGCCGTTCGGATTCGACAAGTCGATCGTCTGGTGGGGCACCAACAACCACCGCAAGTGCAGCTATGCGGTCGATGGCGGCGAAGAGGTGCAATGGGAGGGCCTGTCGAATTCTACGGGCACGTCAGCCCAAGCGATGGAATGGATCGAGCAGGTTTCCGGCGAGGGCCGGCGGTTCTTCGCAATTGTTTCGGTGAATCCACCGCACGGCCCGTTCCACGATGCCCCCGACGACATGAAGGCCCTGTACCCGGACGAGCAAGCGCTCCCATTCCACCCACTCGACATCACGCGCGACTTCGAGCAGCACCGCGACTATCACGCCCTGATCAGCGGCATGGACCGCGACGTCGGCACAGTGATGGAACGTCTAGACAAGCTGGGCCTGGCGGACTCGACCGTCCTCATCTATACCTCTGACCACGGCGGCATGACGGGTGTCGACGGCGTAGCCTACGGGCAGAAGCGCCACCCCAACGACGAATCGACGAGGGTCCCCTTTGTCGCGCGCTGGCCTGGCCGCATTCCTGCTGATGTCACGCTGGGAGCACCGACCTCGGTGATCGACGTCTTCCCGACGCTGGTATCGCTGGCGGGTCTAAGCACTGAGGACTTGGGGCCGTCCGCCGAGTACGTCAACTCCTTGCCTGGCACAGACTTGTCGGGCCTGCTGCGCGACGAACCGTCGGCGCCGCGGCCCGACTCGGTGTTTCTGGCGCACCCTTCGAATATGAACAACGGCGGCAGCCGCCACGAGATCATCTGGCGAGCCGTGGTCACGGATGAATTCACCTATGCAGTCACAACGGAGGGCGAGCACCGGCTCTGGGCGAACACTGACGGTTATCAGGAGAAGAACCTCCTCGGCGACCCCGCTCACTCCGAAACTAGGAAACGGCTCTGGTCGCGCTTGGACCGCTGGATGGACGAAGCTGAGCGTCCCTTCTATGACAATTGGTTTGCACGTGCCGCCGAAGACGAGGTGGCTTCCTGGAACGCCGAGCACGGCTTCGAGGAGCACGGCGCCGACCGCGCAGTGGGCCGCGTTGCCGTCTTCGACATGTCGGCATCAAGGCCCGACTAAAAGGGTGTCGAGCGTCGCTGGGCGCAGTCGGCCCAAGCTCACGGCAACGGCGCCGGCATTCCCTCGAGCTTCCAATTGGGATTGTCCAGCAGGCTCCAAGACCCGACGAAGGGATACGAGTCCCATGGCGCCTCGCCGCGCTGGCGCGGGTCGCCGTGCTCCTGCAGGTAGGCATTGAGCCGCCACAGCAGTTCCTGCTTTTCCCGGGCAAAGGCGGGATCCGCCGCGAGGTTGCGCAACTGGTGCGGGTCGCTCTGGATGTCATACAGCTCTTCCGCCGGACGCCGCCCGTAGGCCATCAGGTAGTAGGGCCTGATCTCCGGATCCAAAGCGTTCGCCATCAGGAACGCCTTGGTCACGCCACGATCCACGTCGCCGAAGAAGCCCTGTGGCGGAGCGTTGTAGTCAGGGTCGCCGGCCGGCCAGCGATCCGGCTCGTAGTTGCGAATGTAGGCGAATCTGTGCGTGCGGATCGCCCGCATCGGGTAGCCTATCCCGCCCCGCCTGGCGATGGTGTGGCGTTCAAAGGCGGCCACCACGAAATCCCGCGAGGCATCGACCAGCCCTGACTTCTCCGAACGGGCGATGCGCCACAGGCTGCGGCCCGACATCACTTCCGGCACGGCTACGGAGGCGGCATCCAAGATCGTGGGCGCAACGTCCACCAAACTGGCCAAGTCGTCCACTTTGCGGCCGCCGGGAATCACGTCCGGCAACCGCATGGCCAGCGGCACCTGGATTCCCGAGTCATACAGGTTGCACTTGGAGCGGGGCAGCGGATTGCCGTGATCGCTGGTGACGATCACGAGTGTGTTGTCGAACTCGCCTGCATCTTCAAGCGTCTTGAGGGCACGGGCCAGATGGCTGTCAAAGTGCTCGATCTCAATCCCGTAATCCAAGATCTCGCCGCGCACTTCGGGGCGGTCCGGCAACGCGCCGGGCAGCCGCGCGTCCTCGAGTCTCTTGCCGGCCCTCTTCCACGCGCCGATGTCGTACCGCTGGTGGGGCTCGGAAGTCCCCAGCCAGAAGAAGAAAGGCTTGCCCTTGTCGCGATTGGCGAAGAACTCATCAAAGTTAGCTGCGTAATCGAGTTCGTTCAGCCCGGGCCGGCGGTCCGCCTCCGGCAGCTTGTGCGTGGTGATCCGATGCCCGAAAATGTCGCGATCCCAGCCCTCCAGCCGGCCCGGCCCCCAGGTCTTGCCGGTAGCACCCAACTCATAGCCCGCATCGGCTAGCAGCAGGGGGAACACCGTGAACTTGGATCGCAGGATGCCTAGCAGGATCCCGCCTTCTTCGACTTCCCAAATGTTGCGGCCGGTCAGGATTGCGCTGCGCGACGGGGCGCAGGACGGGGCGCCTGTCGCGGCGTAGTTGAACAGCACGCCCTCGCGGGCGATGCGGTCGAAGGCGGGGGTCTTGTTGGAGGTATCTCCATACGCTCCGGCATGCATCGCTGACTGGTCGTCCGAGATCGCGAACAGGATGTTGGGGCGATCCGTTTGGGCGATTGCGGATCCCGCAAGAACAACGAACAGAAGTGGCAGTTTCGGCATGGGGATAGCTCTCGGCCCATTATGGCAAGGCAAATCTGCCAACCATTGCCGCCAAGCTAGGAAATAGTCTCGGCTACAGCTTCGCTTGGCCCGCGCTAGGATCCCGTTGCGAGGCTCGGCGGCCAATGGCCCGATCAGCATCCATCGTCCCATTAGTGGCCACCTCGACAATCTCGAGAGCGGGCACCATTCTTGACGTGTCCACTTTACTCACAAATATGGAGTTAAGATCATATGTATTACATACCATAATATGGTGAGCGCTAGGTGGTTGAGTTTGACGGAGAGTTCCAGCCGGAGTTTGACGAGCTGCCCGAGGACCTGCAGACGGAAACTCTGGCATTGTCGCGACTGTTGCAGCACTTGGGACCGCAGCTTGGGCGGCCTCGAGTGGGAACGCTCAAAGACTCGGGCCACGCGAACATGAAGGTACTGCGCTTCAGTGCGACCGACGGCCAATGGCGGTCGGCTTTCGCCTTCGATCCGAAACGGCGGGCCGTGCTGCTTGTGGCGGAAGACAAGTCCGGGGGCAGCGAGAAGCGATTCTGCCGGAGGCTAATCCCCAAGGCGGATGAACATTTTGACGCGCATCTAGCTCGTTTGAAGGAGAGAGGGAAATAGGCATGGCTGTCAACATCGAGGGCAAAATCAAGCAGCTGAGTGCCGCTCGGCGAAAGAATGTCGAGTCCCGCGTGACGGAGCTGCTGGCCGAGGAAATGACATTGCGCGATCTGCGCAAGGCCCGCAAGCTGACGCAGGTTGGCTTGGCCAAGCAGCTCAGGATCACGCAGGACAGCGTCTCGAGGCTCGAGCAGCGCAGCGACCTTTTGCTTTCCACCCTTCGGAAAACAGTCGAGGCGATGGGAGGCAACCTATCGCTCGTGGCTGAATTCCCGGACCGGGCACCTGTCGTGCTTTCGGGCATCGCCCAAAACGACCCACCACACAGCTAGATCAATAGGCTCGATTAGCGAAACTACGTGATGGGTATCCTGCTACCAGCCGCTGGACAGCATCCGGTTCCGTGTGCTTGATTCCCAGGCACAACCGAATCGCGCCTGATCGCTTGGCCACGCTACTCCGAGGTTGATCGCCTAGAAGCTCCCTGCCGATGCGGCAGCGTCGCCTGCGCAGCCAGCCTCGGTGAAGCTGGAGGTGCCCCGGCTGCCTCTCGCAGGGCCTCCACGATCCACGAATTGATGCTCATCCCCTCCTCTGCCGCTGCCGACGCCACCGCGCCGTGGAGTTCTGAGCCCAAGCGCACGTTCAACTTGCCGGAGAACGGCTTTCTTGGCTCCACTCCGTCTTCCTCGCACCAAGCAAGGTACTCGTCGATCGAGCGCTCGAACTCTCGGCGAAGCGCATTCGTGTCCTTCGCCTCAAATGTGGCAATCGGATACGATCCGCTGTTCACTACCCGACCGTGCAGGATTTCGGCCGATTCATCGAACTCCACCGCCGCCACGTATCCCCTGTACTCCATCACGGCTCCACCCCCACGACTTTGAGGAACGCAGCGATGTCGCGCACCGTCGCTCGACCGATGGTCGGTCTTGGATGCGGTCGGTGCATCACGATCCTCTCGCTTCCCTTGCTGAGCCCCACCCTCGATCCCGAACGTTCGACAACTTCAACCCCAGAAGCTCTGAGTAGAGACTCCATCTCCTCCCACCGGATGTCCGCCGGCGTAGGCCTCTCATAGACACGAATCAACGTCCTGCGGTGTTTGGCCCGCAACATGTCATGGTACCAAATTAAGTACCGCCATCCAGCATGCTGGGCGTGATGTCGTTGCAGCTGCGCCGCGCCGAGCGGCGTAGTCCCTAAAGATCCTCGCCGTACTGGGCTTCGCACGCCGCGGCAGGCATCGCCCTCGTCAGCCGCCCCATGCGGACCCCTCACTTCGACCGAGGTCGGAGAACCACTCGTCGAAACTCTGCCGCCCCCTTGACATGTGAACTGGAGAGTCGTAGCATGAAGCGGATCTGTTATAACAGATTTCAGAGGGAGGATTGCGATGCACATTCAGGGGCTCTGCCTAGCCCTGCTCATGCTGTGCCTGGCGCCCTTGGCGCTGGCCCAGCAAAGTACCGGCACGATATCCGGGTCAGCCGTGATCAGAGTCTCACTGTTGCTGTCATCTTGCGTAGTTCTCGCGGGCGCACTGCCGCTCGGCGCCATTGACGACGGGGAGCGTCTCTTCGCTCTTGAGATCAAGCCTCTGCTTGCCGCGAAGTGTCTGGCCTGCCACGGCCAGGATCCGGGCCTGCTGATGGGGGGCTTGGACCTCACCACTGAGGCGTCTGCCCGGAGGGGCGGCCAGTCGGGCCGTCCTGCGATCGTAGCGGGCGAGCCAGACGCTAGCCTGCTCTACCTGGCGCTGTCGGGCAAGGGCTCGACGCTGGTCATGCCGCCGAAGGAAACGGATCGGCTCAGCCCAGGCCAGATAGAGCACGTGCGTGACTGGATTGCTCTCGGAGCATCGTGGCCCGGCGACGAGAGGGTGCGCGAGATCGTGTCTGCAAGCGACACGTCCGCCGCCGGAGTGAGGATGGCAACGAGCGGGGGGCAATCGGAGGATTGGACCGAGCGGCTCTACAAGCCAGAGAACGTCTGGGCGTTCCGCCCCGTGCGCAAGCCGCGAGTGCCTCCAGTCGCCGCCGCGAATCCGGTCGATGCCTTTCATGGCGCTCGCATCGCCGAGGCCGGTCTCAGGCCCGCTCCCCGGGCCGACAAGCTGGACCTGTTGCGCCGCGCTGCCTTCGATCTAACCGGCCTTCCTCCCACACCCGAGCAGGCTCGGGCGTACCTCTCCGACGCTGCTCCCGGCGCTTGGGAGCGGTTGGTCGACAGGCTGCTGGCAAGCCCGCACTACGGCGAGCAGTGGGGACGGCACTGGCTCGATGTCGCTCGCTACGCGGACACGGCCGGGAACTCGAATGACTATGAGCGGTCCAACGCCTGGCGGTATCGAGACTACGTCGTCCGCTCCTTCAACGCAGACAAGCCATATAACCGATTCGTGATCGAGCAGCTTGCCGGGGACGAGCTGCCCGGAAGCGACCCGGAAATGCTGGTAGCGACCGGATTCTTGCGCATGGGCCCTTGGGGCTCCGCGATGGTGCCGAAGAAAATGGCCCGGCAAGCCTACCTCGACGATGTGGTCCACAGCGTCGGGCAGGCGTTCCTGTCGATGCCGCTGCGCTGCGCGAAGTGTCACGACCACAAGGTGGATCCGATCCCGATTCGCGACTATTACCGCGTCTACGCCGCCCTTGCCGGGACTCAGATGGCCGAGCGGCCGGCGGAGTTCCTTCCCGAGGAGAACCTGGCAAGGTTCGAGCAGGGCGGCCGTCTCGTGACGCAACTGCGGGACTTCGCGACCGAGCGCAAGGAGGCGCTGGAATCCAAGGCCGAGGACGCCGCCCGCGAGTGGTTCGCCGAGCGCGGCCTGGAGTACGTGCCGCCCGCCAAGCGGAACAATCTGCCCGACTCGGAAAAGCCTCCGCGCCACTACGGGCTCACTTCGGCCGACGAGGGCCGTCTGAAGGTGCGCAAGCAGGACGAGTGGATCTGGACCCGCCGCTTGGAACGCTACGAACCGATGGCGCAGACCGTGTTCAACGGACCCGACTACATCCCGGGAAATGGGCGCAAGCTGCGCATCCCCGCCAAGATTGATGCGGACTGGCGTCCGGATTCCACGATATTCGAAGGCGGCTCGGTGCATGCCCCCGGCGAATCCGTCACCCCGGGCGTGTTGAGCGCAACGCAGTTGGCGACCAAGGCCGCGTCGGCCGGGAGTCAATTCGATCTGCCGCTCGATCTGGACGGCCGCCGATTGGCTCTGGCCGAGTGGATCGTCGATGAGCGCAACCCGCTCACCGCCCGCTCCATCGTCAATCGAGTCTGGGCCTATCACTTCGGAAAGGGTCTGGTCGCGACGCCCAACAACCTAGGCGGGCTGGGGGCGAAGCCGACGCATCCTGACTTGCTGGACTGGCTGGCCGCCGACTTCGTCGAGAACGGCTGGTCCATCAAGCGGCTCCACCGCACGATCATGACCTCGCAGGCATACCAGCAGGCCTCGGAGCGGGCGGACATCGAGCAGGTGCGCACCAAGGATCCGCAGAATCGCTTGCTGGCCTATTTCGAGCCGCGTCGGCTGTCCGCCGAGGAACTGCGAGATTCGGTGCTGCGGGTGTCCGGGGAGTTGAACCCTGAGCTGGGCGGCGTGCCAGCCATGCCCGAGATCAACATGGAGGTCGCGCTGCAGCCGCGCATGATCCAGTTCTCGATCGCGCCTGCATACCAGCCATCGCCCAAGCCGGCAGAGCGCAACCGCCGTTCCATCTATGCCTATCGCGTCCGCGGTCAGGCCGACCCCCTGATGGAAGTGTTCAACCAGCCCAGCCCGAACGATTCCTGCGAGCGACGGGACGCGTCTTCGGTCAGCCCGCAAGCGCTCACCATGTTGAACTCCGACTACATGACCAATCGTTCGATCGGGTTCGCCCTGCGCTTGGAGCGGGAAGAGGCAGACCTGGCGAGCAGGCTGGAACGCGCCTACCGGCTGGCGTTTGCCCGGCCGCCCGAGCCGGGCATGACCGCCAGATTCGCCGAGTACGTGGCCGCCATGGAAGCGCACCATCGCTCCAACTCCCCGCGCCCGGAGGCGTATCCGACCCGCATCACGCGCTCTCTGGTCGAGGAGTTCACAGGCGCGCCGT